>NZ_PIOG01000026.1:0-166789 GCF_002810545.1 Klebsiella sp. A-Nf5
GTTAAGCCTGACTGCCGCGCGCCAGGCGGCAGTGGAGGCGGTCTGCCAGCTAAACCGCGATGTCGGTATTCCCGGCCATCTACGCGAGGTGGGCGTCAGGAAAGAAGATATTCCGGCGCTGGCGCAGGCGGCGCTGGAGGATGTGTGTACCGGTGGTAACCCACGCGAGGCGCGCCTGGCCGATATCGTCGGGTTATATCAGGCAGCCTGGTGATTGCCAGGCCCGGGGGGGAAGCCGTCGGTGCCGGGAGCCGTTACCCTGCACCGGCACCTTTCTTAACGATGGTCAGCGCGTCAGCCGCAGCTGCTGCAGATTACCGTCCAGCTGGAGGTCGGTCTGCAGGCGGGCCACTTCCCGGCAGGTGAAGGCCATCTCCTGATGCGCGGCCAGTTTTTTGCGCCACTTCTCCGGGACCTCGGCCAGACGGGCGTACAGCCCCTCCAGGTCCTGAAACTCGTTCAACAGCTGGGCGGCGCTTTTGGGACCAATGCCCGCTACGCCCGGCACCTTCGAGCTGCTGATCCCCGCCAGCCCCCAGTAATCCGCCAGTTGCTCCGGAGTGACACCGAACTCGCTGGCGATAAAGGGCGCGTCCAGCCAGCGCTTCTGAAAGTAGTCGCGGATGCGGATGGTGGGTGACAGCAACTGACAGTAGCCTTTGTCAGTGGAGACGATGGTGGCCTGATGACCCGCCTGAGCTACCTTCACCGCCAGAGTGGCGGCGAGGTCGTCCGCTTCGCTGCCCGGCGAGGCCCAGCAGCGGATCCCCCGCTGTTCGAAGGCGGCCCGCAGCGCTGGCATCTCGGCCACCAGCGTTTCCGGCATCGGCGCGCGGCCGGCTTTGTACTCCGGCAGGCGCTGGTGGCGCCAGCCATGGGCGCGATCTTCATCATCAAACACCGCCACCGCGTGGGTGGGCTGACTGTGGACGATCAGCTGCTCCAGCGCATGCAGGCAGGTATCGACGCAGGGCGAACCCTGCACCGCATGGATGCGGCGGATCAGATTTAACGCGTCGACGATTAACAGATGAACAGCCACAGATACCCCCTTATTCTCAGCGTCTTTAGGGTAACATCGCCATCGGATCGAGGCTATCTGCGCCTGAACAATCAGGAAGATAACGCGCAAATTTCGCTAACTGACCGCCATCATCGGGCTGACGATACCGGGCGCGGGTTCGCCGTACCACACCGCTTCGCGCACCGAAACCGGTTTGGCGATAAGCCCAAGGGCGTAAAAGCGATCGGCAATAGTCTGCTGGGCGCGGATCACTGACAGATCCATCGGCCTTGGGCGATGGCTGCGGCGGGCGAGAGCCATGCTCAGTGACCGGGCGTCAATCCCCAGCTCTGCCGAGAGTAAGCGGGCCGCTTCGCCACGATGTGAGTCGATAAACTGCCCGGTGTGGGTCAGCTCCGTCAGCAGACGGCGCATGATATCGCCATGCTGAGCGAGGTAGTCCCGTCGCGAAAGATAAAACTGATGGTTGTTGACCCGTCCTTCGCCGCTGGCGACCACCCGCAGCTCGCCGGTGTGCTCGGCGTCGCTGAGCAGCGGGTCCCACATCATCCAGGCGTCAACCGCCAGGTAGTCGCTGGCGGTCAGCGGGTATTTCGGCGGGGTATAGACCACCCGCACGTCGTTCAGCCCCAGCCCGGCGTCTTCGAGGATCTGCAGCAGCAGCCAGTGGACATTCGACCCCTTATTGAGGGCGATGCGTTTGCCGCGCAGATCGCTGAGCTGGCGAATGTCGCTCTCCTGCGGGACGACCATCGCCACGCTGCGCGGCGCCGGCGGCTCCCATGCGACGTACATCAGTTCGCTATTGCTGGCCTGGGCAAACACCGGCGGCGCTTCCCCGGTGGTGCCGAAGTCGATCTCGTTGCAGGCGAGGGCGTGGAGGAGCTGCGGTCCGGCAGGAAACTCACTCCACAGCACGTTGACGCCGAGGCTGGCGAAGGCGGTTTCCAGACTCTGGCGGGCTTTCAGGATCCCGAGGCTGCCGAAGCGCTGGTAGCCAATGCGCAGTTCGCGATCGGCCCCGACCTCGCTGGCGAACGCCCGCGGCGGCGCAGGCGGGCGGCGGCGGCTTTTGATCAGCCCGAGGTTGGCAAGCTGGGTGCGCAAGGTATGCCGACTGATCCCCAACAGCGCGGCCGCCTGGCTCTGGTTATCATCGCAATGCACCATGGCGTGGCGAATCAGGGCGCTGGTGACTCGCTGCCACAGCGGCTCGCCGGGAAGCGCCAGCTGGTGGCGAATAAAGTCATCCAGTTCATGGTCGTTCGCTGGCGACGGGGCGTCGTTGAGCGTCGCCAGGCGCAGCTGGGCAGGACTGATCTCCTCTTCTTTACTGAGCAGTACTGCGTTATGCAGGGTGTTTTCCAGCTCGCGAATATTGCCCGGCCACGAATAGTCCATCAGCCGGGCCAGTGATTCCGGCGCCAGACGCAGGGTTGGCCGCCCGAGGCGCCGGGCGTAGAGTGATAAAAAGTGGTGCGCTAGCAGCGGGATATCCTGCCGACGCTGGCGCAGCGGCGGCAGCGGCACCACCGCGATATTCAGCCGATAGTAGAGATCCTCGCGAAAGCGGCGCTCACGGATCGCCTGGGCCAGGTCAACGTGGGTGGCGGCAATCACCCGGACATTCACTTTAATCGCTTTGCGTGAGCCGACGCGGGTAATTTCACGCTCCTGCAGCACCCGCAGCAGCTTGACCTGCAGCGGCAAGCTTAATTCGCCGATCTCGTCCAGCAGCAGCGTCCCCCCTTCCGCGGCTTCAAACCAGCCGGGCTGCCCCTGCTGTGCGCCGGTGAAGGCGCCTTTCTCATGGCCGAACAGCTCGGCTTCGGCGAGGCTCTCGGTCAGTGCGCCGCAGTTGACCGCCAGAAACGGTTGCTGGCGACGGGCGCTGTGATGATGGAGATAGCGCGCCACCACCTCCTTGCCGGTGCCGGTTTCGCCCACGATCAGCACGGTCGCCTCCGTTGGCGCGAGCTTGTCCAGCAGGCTCTGGAAAGCCTTCGACGCCGGGTCGATCAGCGCAGGAGCGGTGGAAGGGGATTCTGGGTTCAGCATAGCGGGCCTCCGATCATTGACGCTCTGAACTTATCCTGCGGCGGCAGCGGAAACCAGAGGGGGAAGGCCCGCGGCTGTTGCAAATGCGCCAGCGGATGCGCGGCGGCTGCGTGATTTGCAACAGCGTGGCGCGGCGAAGTTGTTTTCAGTGCCTTGATTTTAAAAGATTAATTTTTCATTCACCATTGGCATGATTATCGCTAACACTCATATAACCAAATTAAAACATCTCTTCGATAAATATCGGATATGGTTATATAGGAAATAGATAATGACGCAGCAAGCTCCCGACAAGATCAATGTCTTCTGGTTCTTACCGACTCATGGCGATGGCCGCTATCTGGGTACCACCGAGGGTGGACGCCCGGTCGATTTACCTTATCTGCAGCAGGTGGCGCTGGCGGCCGACAGCCTGGGCTACTACGGCGTGCTGATCCCCACCGGTAAAAGCTGTGAAGATTCGTGGCTGGTGGCCTCGGCGCTGGCGCCGTTGACCCGCCGTCTGCGCTATCTGGTGGCAGTCAGGCCGGGCCTGCAGCCGCCAACCCTGGCGGCGCGGATGGCGGCCACTCTCGACCGTTTATCGGAAGGTCGGCTGCTGATCAATGTCGTCACCGGCGGCGACCCGGTGGAAAACAAAGGCGACGGTATCTTCCTCAGCCACAGCGAGCGCTATCAGGTGACCCGCGAATTTCTCGATGTTTACACTCGCCTGCTGCGCGGGGAAAAAGTGGACTATCACGGCGAGCATATTCACGTGGAAGGCGCTGAAGTGCTGTTCCCGCCGGTGCAGGAGAATGGCCCGCCGCTCTATTTCGGCGGCTCTTCTGATGCGGCCATTGATGTGGCGGCCGAGCAGATCGACAGCTATCTGACGTGGGGCGAACCCCCGGAACTGGTGGCGGAGAAGCTGGCGGTGGTGCGCGAGCGCGCCGCGGCCCGCGGACGCACCCTGCAGTATGGCATTCGTCTGCACGTCATTGTGCGCGAAACGGAAGAAGAGGCATGGGCCGCCGCCGACCGGCTGATCGCCCATCTTGACGACGATACCATCGCCCAGGCGCAAAAGATCTTCGCCCGCATGGACTCGGCCGGCCAGGCGCGGATGAGCGCCCTGCATCAGGGATCGCGCGATAATTTGCGCATTGCGCCCAATTTGTGGGCCGGCGTCGGGCTGGTGCGCGGTGGCGCGGGTACCGCGCTGGTGGGTAATCCACAGCAGGTGGCGGAACGCATCCGCGAATATCAGGCGCTCGGCATCAGTAACTTTATCTTTTCCGGCTACCCGCATCTGGAAGAAGCGCACCGCTTTGCTGAGCTGGTGATGCCTCTGTTGCCGCTGGAAAACGCGGCCTCGTCGAAGGCGCGTAGCGTGAACACCGGTCCGTTTGGCGAAACCATCGGCGGCGATAAGCGCCCGGTGCGCCAGGTCAGCGCCAGCTAATGGCCCGGAGCGCGACCATGAGACAGCATACCGGAGGAGGGCAGCGATGAGCGCAGAACCGCATATCGTGATTATCGGCGGCGGCTTTAGCGGCGCGGCGGTGGCGATTGAGCTGCTGCGCCTGGCGCCGAACGGGGTGCGCGTGACGCTGCTGGAGCCGCGCCAGTCCCCCGGGGCCGGGGTGGCCTACTCCACTGCGGAGCCGACGCACCGGATTAACGTCCCGGCCGCTCGCATGCAGCTGGCCGGCGACGAAGAGGGCGCCTTCGATCATTGGTACCGCCATCAGCCTGCCTTTGGCGTCGATGTGCAAGCGCTGCGCCCGGACGGTTCCGTCTACCCTCAGCGCGGCCAGTTTGGTCGCTATGTGGCACAGCGTTTTGCCGACGCCGCGGTGGCCAGCGGCGGACGGCTTCGCCACCTGCGCGACCGGGCGCTCGCTTTTCATCAGGGGACGGTGACCACCGACGGCGGCCTGCAGCTTAAGGCCGATCTGCTGGTGCTGGCGATCAGTCATCCACCGCCTTCGCTGCCGCCGCAGGCCGAAGCCTGGCGCCATCATCCGGCGCTGATTGCCAACCCGTGGCAGCCCGGCGCGCTCGATGCCATCGCCCCGCACGCCCGGGTGGCGGTGATGGGCACCGGATTAACCATGGCCGATACGGTTGCGACGCTGGACCGGCTGGGCCACCGCGGCAGTATCGTCGCCTTTTCGCGCCACGGCCTGCTGTCGCGCGGCAACCTTAGCGGCGCAGGGGCAACCTGGCCCGGCGACTATCAGCAGGGCAGCCTGCGTCAGCGCCTGCGCCAGATCCGCCTCGACGTCGCCTGTGCGGCGCAGCAGGGCCTGAGCTGGCAGGTGGTGCTGGATGCGGTTCGTCAGCAGGGGCAGCGGATCTGGCAGGCGCTCAGCGTCGCCGATCGCCAGCGTTTTCTGCGCCATCTGCGCCATTACTGGGATGTCCACCGCTACCGCGTGGCGCCGCAGGTCGCCGAGGTACTGGAGGCGCGCCAGCACACGGGCAGTCTGCAGGTGCAGGCGGCCAGGCTACTGTCGATGAGCGGTGAAGGCGAGACGTTACGTCTGACGCTGTCACGGCGCGGCGGCGGCGTGCAGACGCTGAGCGTCGATCACCTGATCCTGACCACCGGACCCGCACACCGCGCCCTGACCGACAGCCAGCCATTTTTACAGGACCTCGCCCGCCGCGGTCTGATTCGCGCCGATGCCCTCGGCATGGGCCTGGAGGTGGACAGCCGTTCACGGGCAGTGGCTGAGCCGCACGTTGAGGCGCTGCCGGTGCTGGTGGCCGGTCCGGCCGCCCGCGGGCGTTTTGGCGAACTGATGGGCCTGCCGCAGGTAGCCGACCATGCCGCTGACGTGGCGGCGCAAGCGTTACTCACGCTCGGGATCCCGCAGGACTCCCGATGTCCTGCGTACTGAATTCCTCTCTTTCTTTTCCCTGATTCATTTTGCCGCGTGCGCCCCGGCGACGGGCCGCGCTATGGAGATTGCTATGTCATCACAACGTGAAATTCGTCTTAACGCTTTCGATATGAACTGCGTCGGCCATCAGTCGCCGGGCCTGTGGGCGCATCCCCGGGATCGCTCCTGGCAGTATAAAGATCTGGAGTACTGGGTGGATCTGGCGCGGCTGCTGGAGCGCGGCAAGTTCGACGGGCTGTTTATCGCCGACGTGCTGGGGATCTATGACGTGCTGGACGGCAGCGGCGACGCGGCGATCCGCCAGGCGACGCAGGTCCCGGTCAACGATCCGCTGGCTCTGATCACCCCGATGGCGCTGGTGACGGAGCATCTGGGCTTCGGCCTGACCGCCTCGTTGTCGTTTGAGCACCCTTACCCTTTCGCTCGTCGTCTGTCGACGCTCGACCATCTGACCAAAGGGCGGGTGGGCTGGAATATCGTCACCTCCTATCTGGAGAGCGGGGCGCGCAATATCGGCCAGCAAACCCAGACCGACCATGACACCCGCTATGACTATGCCGATGAGTATTTGCAGGTGATCTACAAACTGCTGGAGGGAAGCTGGGAGGACGGGGCGGTGCTGCGCGACAGAGAGCGTAAGATCTTCAGCGATCCGCGGAAAATCCATCCCATTAACCATCAGGGACAGTTCTTTTCCGTGCCGGGGATCCACCTCTGCGAGCCATCCCCGCAGCGCACGCCGGTGCTGTATCAGGCGGGGGCGTCCAGCCGCGGCAAACAGTTCGCCGCCGGCCATGCCGAATGCGTCTTCGTCGCTGCGCCGTCGAAGGTGCTGCTGAAGAAGACGGTGGCGGATATTCGCCGCCGGGCGGCTGAGGCGGGGCGCGATCCGCACAGCATCCTGATCTTCAACCTGCAGACGGTGATTGTCGGCGACACCGACCGCGAGGCGCAGGCGAAGTGGCAGGAATATAAGCAGTACGTCAGCTATGAAGGCGCGCTGGCGCTGCTCTCCGGCTGGACGGGGATCGATTTCGGCCAGTATCAGCCGGATCAGGTGCTGAAGTATCTGCACACCAACGCCATTCAGTCGGCGGTGGAGGCCTTTTCGACCGCTGATCCGAACCGCCAGTGGACGGTGCAGGCCCTGGCCGATTGGGCGGGGATCGGCGGCTTCGGTCCGCTGGTGGTTGGCAGCGCGCAAACCGTGGCGGACGAACTGCAGTCCTGGGTCGAAGAGACGGACGTCGATGGCTTTAACCTCGCCTATGCCGTCACTCACGAAACCTTCCGCGACGTCGTCGAGCTGCTGGTGCCTGAGCTGCAAAAGCGCGGCGTCTTTAAGCAGGAGTACCGCGAGGGGACCCTGCGCGAAAAACTGTTCGGCGCCGGCCCGCGTCTGGCCGCGCCTCACCCGGGCGCCAGCTACCGCCGCGATGCGCGCACGGCGGCATCGGTAGAGGAGAAGGTGACATGATCGCTATCGATGACCTGCATAAAAGTTATCGCACGGCGGATGGTCGGCTCAGCGCGGTGCTGAAAGGGCTGTCGCTGCAGGTGCCTGAGCGCTCCATCACCGCGGTGGTGGGGCCGAGCGGCGCCGGTAAATCAACCCTGGCGCGCTGCATCAGCCTGCTGGAGCAACCGGACAGCGGCAGCATTCGTATCAATGGCCAGGATCTGTCGGCGCTGTCCGGCGAGGCGCTGCGCCGGGAACGGCGGGCGATTGGCACCGTTTTCCAGTCTTCGGCGCTGTTGAGCCGCAGGACCGCCTGGGAGAATGTCGCCCTGCCGCTGGCGTGGCTGGGTGTGGTGGAGCGCGATATCAAGGCGCGGGTTGGCGAGCTGCTGGAGAGCGTCGGTCTGAGCCACAAAGCGGATGCCTGGCCGGCCCAGCTCTCAGGCGGCCAGCGCCAGCGGATCGGCATTGCCCGCGCGCTGGCGCTGCGCCCGTCCGTTCTGCTGGCGGATGAAGCCACCTCCGGCCTCGATCCTCAGGCCACGGCCTCGGTGCTGGCTTTGCTCAAGCGGCTGCGTGACGAGTACCAGCTGGCGATCGTCCTGATCACCCATGAAATGGACGCGGTGCGCACGGCGGCGGATGCGGTAGCGGAGATCCGCGACGGGACGATCGTCCAGTACGGGCGGATCGAAGATCTGCTGGCGCGTCCCGATTCTCTGCTCGGCCAGCAGCTGTTGCCGCTGACGCCGGCGGCAGCGGCCCACAGCGATCTGCTGTTGCGTCTGAGTTACCGCTGGGATGTGCCGGTGGCCACCGACTGGATCAGCCGCCTGAGCCAGCAGTGGGCGCTGCAGATCGATCTCCTTGGCGGTCACGTCGAGGTGATCAATGGTCGGCTGGCCGGTCGCCTGCAGGCCGGAGTGCGCTTTCAGGGCGAACGCCTGTCGCCCGCGCGACTGCAGGGCCTGCTGGCGCAGCTCGGCATTACGGCGGAGATCCTCGACAGCGCGCCATTGCTCAGGGAGGCGGTATGAAACCGACAGTCATCAGCCAGGATACCCCCTGGGGCGAAATCCCTTCGCTGCTGCTCCCCGCTTATGGCGAAACCTGGCTGATGGTGGCCATTGTGATGCTGTTTGTCGTCACGCTGGGAGGGCTGGTGGGGGTGGTGTTGTTTAACGCCTCGCCGCGGGGGTTATTTCCGCACGCGCTGCTGTACCGGCTGCTGAACTGGGTGGTCAATATGGGACGTTCGCTGCCATTTCTGGTGCTGATGGCCGCCATTATCCCGTTCACATACTGGCTGACCGGCACCACGATTGGCATCCCCGCCGCGGTGGTGCCGATGATCGCCGCCGGCGTCCCGTTCTTTGGCCGTCTGGTGGAGAACGCGCTGCGCGAGTTGCCGGCGGAGGTCACCGCAGTGGGCGTCGTCTGCGGCGGGTCGCGCTGGCAAATCATTGCCAGCGCGCAGCTCAGTGAAGCCTTGCCCGCGCTGGTGGCGGCGGTGACGCTAAACCTGGTCTCGATGATTGAGTATTCGGCTATCGCCGGGACCATCGGCGCTGGCGGCATCGGTTACCTGGCCGTGGTGTACGGCTATCAGCGCTTCGACAACCACATCATGATCGCGACGATCGTTGCCCTGATCGCCACGATCCAGTTGATTCAATTTTTGGGTGACCGTCTGGTCAACCGTTTACGCCACACGCAGGGGAACCTTGTATGACAACAGAGCAATTTGAGTTACGTAAAGCGCGGCGCTGGCCCTGGCTGGCGGCGCTGGCGGTGATTATCCTGCTCGCCATCGCCTTCTGGTGGTGGCGGGGACATTCCCAAAGCCAGCAGGTGGTCTTCGGCAGCACGTTAAAAATTCACTACGAGCCGGCGATGGCTGGAGAGCAGCGGATCATTGAGTATATTAATCAGCATATTGCGCCCGATTACGGTCTGAAACTGGAGGCGGTGGGAGTGCAGGATCCGGTCCAGGCTGACCGCGCGGTAGCGGAAGGACAGTATGCCGGGACGATCTATCAGCATCAGTGGTGGCTTAAACAGGTGGTGGACGCTAACGGCTTTGCGCTGTCGACCACGGTGCCGGTGTTCCAGTGGGCGTTCGGCATCTATTCCGACCGCTACTCGTCGGTACAGGCGTTACCCAACGGCGCGACCATCGTCGTGCCTGACGATGGCGCCAATCAGGGGCAGGCTCTGTGGCTGCTCCAGCGCATTGGGTTGATCTCGCTCGACCCGGCGGTGGAGCCGCGCACGGCGAAGCTGAAAAATATTGTCGGTAACCCGCATCAGTTTGTCTTTAAAGAGCTGGATCTGCTGACCATGCCGCGGGCGTTAAATTCGGTGGATGCCGCCATCGGCTATGTCTCGCAATTTGACGCCGGGAAAGTCCCGCGGGAGAAAGGCATATTATTCCCGCCGGCGCCGCGCACCTTTGCTTCGCAATTAGTGATTGGTACGCCGTATTTATCGCAGGAAAATATCGTCAAATTAAAACAGGCTTTTTCTGACCCACGGATCCAGACGTGGTTAAAAACCACCGATGACCCGCTGGTAAAAGACGTATTAGTTCCGGTGTCCACGGAATAAGCATCCTGCACGACGTCTATTTTCGTTGTTATTTATTTCCCTTGAGGATGCGCGAAAGCGCGTCCTTTTTGTGCCGGTAATATTTATTAACTTATTGATTATATTGATTTTTATATAATGATTTGTTGTTTTGATTCTCGCCGCGCGCGGTCTATAACCGCTAATGACCTGCACAAAATAATAAGGTGAAAAAATGAGTACATTTCCAGTGGATAATCCCGGTATCGCTTCGGTACCGGTCAGTAGCGTCGGGGATGTGGCGCGGCTAATTAATTCCGGCAAGGAACAAGCGAAATATGCGCGGATGATTGTCTTCCTCGCGCTGGGGGGCGTCTTTCTCGACGCGTATGACTTAACCACGCTCTCCTACGGTATTGATGACGTTGTGCGTGAATTCCAGCTCTCACCGCTGCTGACCGGCCTGGTGACCTCTTCCATTATGGTCGGGACCATCGTCGGCAATATTATCGGCGGCTGGCTGACCGATAAATATGGTCGCTATTCGGTCTTTATGGCCGATATGTTCTTTTTCGTGATTTCGGCTATCGCCGCCGGGCTGGCGCCGAACGTCTGGGTGTTGATTGGCGCCCGCTTCCTGATGGGCATCGGCGTCGGCATCGACCTGCCAGTGGCGATGTCCTATCTGGCCGAGTTTTCCCGCTTTGCCGGCAAAGGCAACAAAGCGGCTCGTCTCGCGGCGTGGTGCCCGATGTGGTACGCCGCCTCAACCGTCTGCTTTCTCATTATCTTCGGCCTCTATTTCCTGCTGCCGCAGGAGCATCTTGACTGGCTGTGGCGCGCCTCCCTGCTGTTCGGCGCCGTGCCGGCACTGTTGATTATTGCCGTCCGCAGTCGGTTTATGAACGAATCCCCGCTGTGGGCGGCGAACCAGGGCGATCTGACCTCTGCGGTGCGTATTTTACGCGATTCCTGGGGGATCCATGCCCATGAGGTCCCGGCGGCGAAACCCGCGCCAGCGCCGAAAGTGAGCTTCCGCGTGCTGTTCGAAAAACCCTACCGTGAGCGGACTATCGTCGCCGGGGTGATGAATATCTGTATCTCCTTCGAGTACACGGCGATTGCCTTTTTCCTGCCGTCAATTCTTGCCCAGTTCCTCGGGGCTGGCGTCTTCGAAACTATTTCGGCATCGCTGGGGCTGAACGCCCTGTTTGCTTTTACCGGCGGGCTGCTCGGTATGCATCTGGCGTGGAAATATCCTTCGCGTCATGTGGCGATAGCCGGCTTCGCCCTGCAGTTTGTGGCGCTGATTGTGCTGGCGCTGGTGGGGCAACCGCACGCGACGGCAGGCATCGTGCTGGCCATCGCGATGCTGGGGCTGTGGCTGTTCGCCGAAGGGTTTGGCCCGGGTGCGCAGCTGATGATCTACCCGGCGCTCTCCTATCCTACTGCCATTCGCGCCACCGGGGTCGGTTTCAGCCGGGCGCTCTCCGGGATCGGCAGCGCGCTGGCGCTGTTTATTCTGCCGCTGCTGCAGGCCTCGCTCGGCACGCAGATGTTCTGGGTGGTCTCGCTTGCCGCCATTATTCCCATTTTCTTCCTGCTGGCGGTCCGTCATGAACCGACGCGAGAAGATATCGACGCAATCCATGAATAAGGAACTGACAATGACCTTGCTCTCCACAGGCACCGATTATGACGCACTGGCGGCCACCTTCCGCCCGATATTCACCCGTATCGCCCAGGGCGCCGCGGAGCGCGAACAGCAGCGCACTCTGCCCGATGAGCCGATCCGCTGGCTGAAGGAAGCGGGCTTCGGCACGCTGCGTATCCCGCGCGAGAAGGGCGGCTGGGGCGCTTCGCTGCCGCAGCTCAGCGCGCTACTGATCGAGCTGGCGCAAGCGGACTCTAACCTGCCGCAGGCCCTGCGCGCGCACTTTGCCTTTGTGGAAGATCAACTGAATCAGCCGGATTCCGCCGGGCGCGACCGCTGGTTTCGTCGCTTCCTCGACGGTGAGCTGGTGGGCAGCTGCTGGACGGAGATCGGCGCGGTGAAGCTGGGAGAGGTGAACACCAGGGTGACGCCGACAGAGGGCGGCTGGCGACTCGACGGCGAGAAGTTTTACAGCACCGGCGCGTTATACGCCGACTGGATCGATGTGTTTGCCCGGCGCAGTGATACCGCCGGCGACGTGATTGCCCTGGTCAGTACCCAGCAGACCGGCGTGGTGCGGGAAGATGACTGGGATGGCTTTGGCCAGCGGTTGACCGGCAGCGGAACCACCCGCTTTACCGGCGCCAGGGTGGAAACCGAACATGTTTATGATTTTGCCCAGCGCTTTCGCTATCAGACCGCTTTCTACCAGCATGTGCTGCTGGCGACCCTCGCGGGCATTGGCCTGGCGGTTGAGCGGGATGCCGCGCAGGGCGTCAAACATCGCTCCCGGATGTACAGCCACGGCAACGCCGCCGTGCCGCGCGATGACGTTCAGGTTCTGCAGGTCGTTGGGCAGATCAGCAGCTGGGCATGGGCGACCCGGGCCGCGGTCCTGCAGGCCGCGGAATCGCTGCAGCAGGCCTATGTGGCGCACGTCAGCGACGACGAAGCGCTGATCGCCCGGCGTAACCAGCTGGCGGAAGTGGAAGCGGCGCAGGCGCAGGTGATCGCCAGCGACTGGATCCCGCGGGCGGCGACGGAGCTGTTTAATGCCCTCGGGGCGTCGGATACGCGAACTCGCCTTGCGCTGGATCGCCACTGGCGCAATGCGCGGACGGTCGCCTCGCATAATCCAGTGATTTATAAGGCACGTAATATCGGTAACTGGCTGGTGAACGGTGAAGCGCCCACCTTTATCTGGCAGATAGGCAATGGTGAGAAAACGGCGGGGTAAGCCTGTCGGCGACGGGAGGCGCAGTGCTTCCCGTCGTCAGGAAAATCAAGGTTTATCCAGCGACCAGGTGGCGCTGCGCACGTCGACTTTCACCGGCAGCAGGCCGATGCGCGTAAAGGTATCCGCCAGCGCCTGCTGTTCGTTATACACCGCCGGCGTCATGCGTTCGGCACCGTAGGGCAGGCGGGCCAGGGTCTTCAGCCAGATGGCTTTATCCAGTCCGGTTGAGGTCGACAGCAGCCCGGCGGCCTCGTCCTGATGGCTGTTCGCCCACGCGCTGAGTTTGCCTAGCTCATCGACCACCTGCTTTGCCGTCTCCGGATAGGTATCCGCAAACTTACGGCTGGCGAGATAGAAGGTGTAGTGCGGCACCAGCCCCTCGGCATTGCGGATCTGTCGGGCTTTCGCGTTGGTTTCCACTTCTGCGAGGAACGGATCCCAGATCACCCACGCATCAATCGCCCCGCGCTGGAAAGCGGCGCGGGCGTCCGCCGGCGGCAGATAGACCGGGGTGATGTCTTTATAGCTGAGGCCCGCTTTTTCCAGTGCGGCAACCAGCAGGTAGTTGACGTCAGACCCCTTGTTCAATCCCACGCGCTTGCCTTTCAAATCGGCCACGCTGTGGATTGCCGACTGTTCAGGCACCACAATCGCTTCCGTTTTCGGGTTAGCGGGGGAGTGGGCAAGGTAGACCAGATCGGCTTGCGCCGCCTGGGCAAAGGCCGGAGGCGCATCGCCGGTCGCGGCCAGATCGATACTACCGACGTTCAGCCCCTCCAGCATTTGCGGTCCGGCGGGGAATTCGACCCAGCGTACGGCAATGCCCTGTTTTTTCAGGCTCTCATCCAGCGTGCCGCGATACTTCAGCAGCGCGAAGATATTCGCTTTTTGATAACCGATGTTGACGGTTTCCGGCGCTTTGGCCAGCGCGGAGGTAGAGAGGGCGGCGAGGACCAGCAGCCATGCGGGGCGGAATCGGTTGGACATTGTCTGTTCTCCTTAGCGGTTTTGCGTAAGGTAACAAACAGCGCTTATAATCATTAAATAACTAAAATTTTATTGATATAACAAAAAGAGTTATTCAGGGCGATGACCCGACACGCCGAGGCGTGCCGGGTCGGGGGATTAATCGCAGGAGACGATCTTCATTGCCAGGCCACCGCGAGAGGTTTCCCGGTACTTGGCGTTCATGTCTTTACCGGTTTCGTACATGGTCTCGATCACTTTATCGAGGCAGACGCGCGGCTCGCTGGTCCGGCGCAACGCCATTCGCGCGGCGTTGACCGCTTTCACGGCGGCGATAGCGTTGCGTTCGATACACGGCACCTGCACCTGGCCGGCAACCGGGTCGCAGGTCAGGCCGAGGTTATGCTCCATGGCGATTTCTGCCGCGATGCACACCTGACCCGGGCTGCCGCCCAGCAGTTCTGCCAGACCGGCTGCCGCCATCGAGCAGGCGACGCCCACTTCGCCCTGGCAGCCGACTTCAGCGCCGGAGATGGAGGCGTTCATCTTATACAGCGAACCAATCGCGCTGGCGACCAGCATATAGCGGGCCAGGGAGTTGCTGTTCACCTTGCGGATAAACTTGTCGTAGTAGGCCAGCACCGCCGGCACGATACCGCAGGCGCCGTTGGTTGGCGCGGTAACGACCCGGCCGCCGGCGGCGTTCTCTTCGTTCACCGCCAGGGCGAACATATTAATCCAGTCCACCACCGCCATCGGATCGCTGTTGGTGGTGTCCTGGCTCACCAGCATGCGGCGCAGCGCGGCGGCCCGGCGCGGGACGCGCAGTTTGCCCGGCAGGACGCCTTCGGTGGTGATGCCGCGCTCGATACCGGCGCTCATCACTTCCCACACCGCGGCAAAGTGTTGCTCCAGCGCTTCTTTGCTGTGCAGCGCCAGTTCGTTCTGCATCATCAGGCCGGAGAGCGACAGCCCGGTTTCACGGCAGTGACGCTGCAGGTCGGCGGCGTTTTTATAAGGGTAAGGAACCGCAACCGGCGCATCGGCGATCTGGCCGAAGTGCGCTTCGTCGACGATAAAGCCGCCGCCGATAGAGTAATACGTCTGGCTGTAGAGCACCTTGCCACCGGCCAGGGCGGTAATGCGCATGCCGTTCTCATGCAGCGACAGGTTGTCGGCATGGAAATTCATGCACTGATCGACCGGGAAGTCCACTTCGTGCTGACCGTTGGCCAGCATCAGGCGGCCGTGAGTGTTAACGTCCTGAATAAAGCCTGCAATGGCGTCGATGTCGACGGTATCCGGCAGGTTGCCGGCGAGGCCCATGATAATCGCGATATCGGTATGGTGGCCTTTACCGGTCAGGGAGAGGGAGCCGTAGACGTCGACGACGACTTTGCTGACGTCGGCCAGCAGGCCGCGTGCAATCAGGTCGTCTGTAAATTGTTTGCCCGCTTTCATCGGTCCAACGGTATGGGAGCTGGAAGGGCCAATGCCGATTTTAAAGATATCGAATACGCTGATCATATGTATTCCCGTGCTGTCGGAAAGCGCGCCGCCGTTAAGCGGCGCGGGGGGAGGTATTGACTGAATTAGCTGAACAGCGAGTAGAAGATCGCGGAGATGGCAATCAGGCCCATAATCACCACGAAGACGTTGCTGATATGGCCGCTGTATTTACGCATAGCCGGTACTTTCTGAATCGCGTACATCGGCATCAGGAACAGGATCATCGCGATAATCGGGCCGCCGAGGGTCTCGATCATCCCGAGGATGCTTGGGTTCAGCGTCGCCACAATCCAGGTGGTCACCAGCATGAACAACGCGGTCAGCTTGTTCAGTTTGTTGATTTCGATCGATTTGCCTTTACCGCGCAGGGACTTAATCACCATGCCGTTAAAGCCTTCGCGGGCGCCCAGATAGTGGCCGAGGAAGGATTTAGTGATGGCAATCATCGCGATGATCGGCGCCATCCAGGCGATAACCGGCGCGTTAAAGTGGTTTGCCAGGTAAGACAGAATCGAGATGTTCTGCTCTTTCGCCGCCGCCAGGTCTGCCGGAGACAGGCTCAGGACGCAGCTGAAGACGAAGAACATGACGGTCAACACCATCATGATGTGAGCGCGAGCCAGGATGCTGGAGCATTTCTTCTCAGCGCCTTCGCCGTACTCTTCACGCTTAGCGACCGCGAAGGAGGAGATGATCGGCGAGTGGTTGAAGGAGAAGACCATCACCGGGATCGCCAGCCACAGGGTCATCAGCAGGCCTTTGCCGGTTGCGGAAGCGCCGCTCAGGGAGAGCGTCTCGAGCGCCGCGCCGTTCCACTGCGGGATCAGGTACAGCGCCAGAATCATCAGGGCGATAACGAACGGAAACACCAGGATGCTCATTGCCTTAACGATCATCTGCTCACCGAAACGCACGATGGTCATCATGCCGACGATCAGGATCAGCGACAGAATGGCCCGCGGCGGCGGCGTCATGTGCAGCTGGTGCGCCATGAAGGTTTCGACGGTGTTTGTGATCGCCACGCTGTACACCAGCAGGATCGGGTAGATAGCGAAGAAGTAGAGCAGGGTAATCAGTTTCCCGGCGCCTACGCCAAAGTGTTCTTCCACCACTTCGGTGATGTCTTCGCCCGGGTTTTTCCCGGAGAGGACGAAGCGAGTCATGCCGCGGTGAGCGAAGAAGGTCATCGGGAAGGCCAGAATCGCCATGATAATCAGGGGGATCATGCCGCCGACGCCGGCGTTGATCGGCAGGAACAAGACGCCCGCGCCGATCGCTGTACCGTACAGGCCCAGCATCCACATGGTGTCGGTTTTACGCCATCCGCTGCGGGTTTCGCCCGAAACGATGGTGCTGGTTTGAGTGGTTTCCATCTGTATCTCCTGGAGGAATCAACAAAATCTAATGAACAAATACAATTACGTAACATGAAATTCGTTTGATTACGGTTTTTTAGAAATTTTCTCCGTAATAATTGGGCCGGAAAGATACATTTATATGGTTAATGCATCAGTGATCGCGATCTCAAATGCAATAATCCACTTTCAATGTGCGTATTTTTAGTCCAACAGCCTGTTTCTGGTGATCAGCCAGCGATTTGTGGCGCGCAGGCTACCATTTGCAGCATATGAGATAAAAGCGGAGCGGCGTAATAACGAGGGATTTACTGTAAAAAAGAGAAGTAGTCGACGTTTTTGCGCTTAAAACCATTTTTTGCAGTGATAATTGTCGCAGTTTTTACAAACGCAAACGATTGGCTATGTAGAAATGATTCAGGTGACTGAATAATAACAGAAAGGTTTTTAGCGCGTTCTGGAAGTCAGAGGAAGAGAGCCCGCCGGGGGCAGGCTGCAGAAGATACCCCGGCGGGAGAGCGAGAAATCAGGCGATGATTTCGTAGCAAGGAATGTAGGCGGTGCCGCCCGGCAGTTTCATACGATGCTGGGCGACGAAGCCCTGCAGCAGATCGTCCATGCGGCGCATCATCTCCGGGTCGCCATGCAGCTTGTAAGGACCGTACTGCTCAATGGCCTGGATGCCCACCTCTTTGACGTTACCCGCGACAATCCCGGAGAAGGCGCGACGCAGGTCGGCGGCCAGCACTTCTACTGGCTGGTCCGGGGAGAGCTTGAGATTGGCCATGTTGTCATGGGTCGGTTCGAACGGCATCTGCAGGTCCGGCGAGATGCGAATCGACCAGTTGAAACTGTAGGCATCATCGGTTTCGCGGCGGCTCTCTTTCACCAGCGGCATCGCTTTTTTCATCTGCCGCGCCACTTCCGCCGGATCGTCGATGATGATCCGATAGTGACGACGGGCGGACTCGCCCAGAGTATGGGTGATAAACTCGTCCAGCACGCGGAAGTAGTCGGCGCTCTCTTTCGGTCCGGTGAGGATCAGCGGCAGCACCTGCGCTTTGTTCTCCGGATGCATCAGAATACCCAGCAGGTAGAGCAGCTCTTCGGCAGTACCGACGCCGCCCGGGAAGATAATGATCCCGTGGGCGATACGCACGAAGGCTTCCAGACGCTTTTCGATATCCGGCATGATGATCAGTTCGTTGACCAGCGGGTTCGGCGGTTCTGCGGCAATGATGGACGGTTCGGTCATGCCGATAAAGCGGCTGTCTTTGTAGCGCTGCTGCGCGTGGCCGACGGCGGCGCCTTTCATCGGGGCCTCCATCGCGCCAGGCCCGCAGCCGGTGCAGATGTTCAGTTCGCGCAGTCCCAACTGGGTACCGACGCGGCGGGCGTAGAGATATTCGTTTTCATTGATGGAGTGGCCGCCCCAGCAGACGATCATGTTCGGCGCTTCGCCGACGTGCAGCGCGCGGGCGTTGCGCAGGATCGAAAACACCAGGTTGGTGATATGGACCGAACTTTCAAGATCGAGGTTCGGGAAGCGAACGGTATTGTGGATCTGGCCGTAAACGAACAGGATATCGCGCAGCACGGCAAACAGGTTGGCCTGCAGGGAACGGATAATGCGCCCGTCAACGAAAGCTTCTTCCGGCGGGTTGATCAGTTCCAGCTTCACGCCACGTTCGCGACGCAGCACGTTAATATCGAAGTTTTCAAAACGGGAGAGCAGCTCCTTGCTGTTATCGGTCAGGCTCCCCGAGTTGAGCACAGCAAGCGAGCAGTTGCGAAAGAGTTGATACAGGTCACTGCTGGCGGTGCGCTTAAGCATATCCACTTCCAGCTGCGACAGCATATCCATTGAACCAAGCGGGCTAACATGTGTAATCAAGTGAACTCCTTACAGGACGCTTATGGTCTTCCTGTGATTACAATAGCCCTGCGAGCGGCGTTTCCACAACCTTGCGCGCGCCTAAACGCACGCAAATTGTGAAATTATTTATTATTGTCGGGCGAGGCGGCCAGTGGCGGGGGAAAAGTCGCCGTTGCTGCGCCAGGGGTTGATATCCAGACCGCCGCGTCGCGTATAGCGGGCGTAAACGGAAAGCGATTCCGGCTGGCAGAAACGGAGAATATCGTTAAAGATGCGCTCGACGCACTGCTCATGGAATTCGTTATGGTGGCGGAATGAGACCAGATAGCGCAGGAGCTGCTCACGGTCGATTTTCGCCCCCCGATACTGGATCTGCACCGAGCCCCAGTCCGGCTGGTGGGTGATCAGGCAGTTGGATTTCAGCAGATGGCTGACCAGCGTCTCTTCCACGATTTTGCCGCTGGCGGCGCCCTGCAGATAGTCGGCGCTGAACTGATAGTTATCGATCTCGATATCCTGATCGTCGATGCAGGCGCCGTGCAGATGGGCGATCGGCTGGCCTTCCAGTTCATCCAGCCGATACAGCGACACCTTGACCTCACCTTGCGCGCAGGCGCTGAGATCGCGAGTCAGCGTCTCTGCAACGTCCTGCCAGCTGGCGAAACGCGTCTGGTTAAAGCTGTTGAGGTACAGCTTAAAGCTTTTCGACTCCACCAGATTGACGCTGGTATCGGGTAGCTCGACGTGGCCGACAGCGACCTGCGGCAGACCTTTGGCGTTCAGCCAGGAGAGTTCGTACAGCGTCCAGATATCGGCGCCGTGAAACGGCAGGTTATCGGCATGCAGGCCCAGCGGATCGCGGTTAAGGCTGCGCGGAACACCCTGCAGTAGCGAGGCGTCATAAGTATCGCGGTAATCGGTTGATTTACCGAGCGTCAGGCCGGCCAGCGCCTGATGATTATCGTAAGAAGACATGTTTCACCATAGTAAAGCGGGTACACTATCTCTCCAGTGTATCCTGTCTAACGTGAAGAGAGAAACCGGTGGACCATCAGACCGCAGAAGCGCTGCGCGCTTTTACCCAACGTTATTGCGCCGCCTGGCAGCAGCAGCGTAACAGCCTGCCGCGTAGTGAAGAGCTTTACGGCGTCCCGTCGCCTTGCGTCGTTGATACCCAGGGTGAGGCCGTATTCTGGCAGCCGCAGCCGTTTTCGCTGGCGCAAAATATTAGCGCGGTTGAACGCGCCCTGGATATTGTGGTACAACAGCCGCTTCATTCTTATTATACCACTCAGTTTGCCGGCGACATGACCGGCCGGTTTGACGGCGAAGCGCTGACGCTGCTGCAGACCTGGAGTGAAGAGGATTTCCAGCGGGTGCAGGAAAACTTAATCGGGCACCTGGTGGTACAGAAGCGCTTGAAGCTGGCTCCGACGCTGTTTATCGCCACCCTCGAGAGTGAACGGGATGTTATTTCCGTCTGTAATCTCAGCGGCGAGGTGATCAAAGAGACCCTCGGTACCGCCAAACGCATCACGCTTTCCCCCTCGCTTGCGAGTTTCCTTAGCCACCTTGAGCCGGTTCTGTAATCCAGTCTACCTGGTCGTTTGTGAGAGATCTCTTACAAAACCTGTAAGAGATCGTCATCATTTAAGGCAAATTTAATCCCTTCATTTTTTTATAACTCATTGGTATTAAATCAGATCTTAATTTATTCGTCCTTTTGAGTGGGGACTAATCTTAAGAGATTGTCTCAAGAAGGGTTGTAAGACGAGGCAGAATCAGTGATCCTATGTCTGTCGACAGGGAGTCGCGAAATGAAGCGAACATCAGGATGATGGCGCTTCTGCAGGACCCGCCAGGATGGCGTTGCAAGGACAGGCTTCAGGATGAAGCAAGGATAACGCAGGATCGCGTAATGGACACCTCCAGGATGGAGAACGAGAGCCGCTCAGGATGAACGGTGGATCAGGAAGATCGGGACAAACTTATGGATAAGTCATTTCACATCGGGGTGGTGTGAAAGCAGGATGCACGAGTTTATGGATGAACATTGGTCAGGAGACCTCAGGAAAAGTTTTCAAGGACGAGCAGGGAGCACCAATGTAGCGGGAATGCTGCAAAACGAACCGGGAGCACTGTTTTTACAGTGCTCCCTTTTTTTATTTCTTTTGCGGATTTGCTATCCTGCGCCCGGTTTTTAACTCATCGAGGTTTCCCATGACTCTTCACGATAGCGTGCGCGATCGCCTGCGCGCCATTGAAGCCCTGCTGCGCGAAACAGAGCACTGGCAGGCGACGGCGCCGGACAGCAGCGCCTTCGCCAGCGATAAGCCGTTTTGCCTGGATACCCTGGAGCCGCTGGAGTGGCTGCAATGGGTGCTGATCCCGCGTATGCATCAGCTGCTGGAGAGCGGTCAGCCGCTGCCGCAAAATTTTGCCGTCGCGCCTTATTACGAGATGGCCCTGGATCAGGCCCACCCGGTTCGCGAATCCATGCTGGCGGAACTTCTGCTGTTAGATGCGCTGTTTGCCGGTGAGCAGGCCTGATGCTGGAGATTATCTACCAGGACGACTGGCTGGTGGCGGTCAACAAACCCTCGGGCTGGCTGGTACATCGCAGCTGGCTCGATCGCGACGAGAAAGTGGTGGTGATGCAGACCGTGCGCGATCAGATTGGCCAGCATGTCTTTACCGCCCATCGTCTCGACCGGCCCACCTCCGGCGTCCTGCTGATGGGGTTGTCGAGCGAAGCGGGCCGGCTGCTGGCGCAGCAATTTGAACAGCATCAGATCCAGAAGCGCTATCATGCGATCGTTCGCGGCTGGCTGATGGACGAAGCGCTGCTGGATTACCCGCTGGTGGAAGAGCTGGATAAAATCGCCGATAAATTTGCTCGTGAGGACAAAGATCCGCAGCCGGCGGTGACCCACTACCGCGGCCTGGCGACGGTGGAGATGCCGGTGGCAACCGGGCGTTATCCCACTACGCGCTACGGGCTGGTGGAACTGGAGCCGAAAACCGGCCGTAAGCACCAGCTGCGCCGCCATCTTGCCCATCTGCGTCATCCGATCCTTGGCGACAGCAAGCACGGCGATTTGCGGCAAAACCGCAGCGCCGCGGAACATTTTGGCTGTCACCGCCTGATGCTGCACGCCAGCGAGCTGTCGCTAACCCATCCGTTTACCGGCGAGCCGCTGACTCTGCGCGCCGGTTTTGACGAGGTCTGGATGCGCGCCCTGTCGCAGTTTGGCTGGCGCGGGCTTCTCCCGCTAAATGAAAGGGTTGAGTTTGCCGACGACTGCGGTCAGGATGAAGGGAATAAGGTCAATCCAGGGAGATAATAGCATGGCGGAAGTCGGAATTTTTGTCGGCACCATGTACGGCAACTCGCTGCTGGTCGCGGAAGAAGCGGAAGCGATCCTCAGCGGACTGGGACACAAGGCAACCGTGTATGAGGATCCGCAGGTCAACGACTGGGAATCCTATACTGGTAAATATGTGCTGGTGGTCACCTCCACCACCGGGCAGGGCGATCTGCCGGACAGCATTGTCCCGCTGTATGAGGGGATGAAAGATATGTATCAGCCCCATCTGCGCTACGGCATTATCGCGCTCGGCGACAGCACCTATGCTAACTTTTGCGGCGGTGGGCTGAAGTTCGACCAGCTGCTGCAGGAGCAGGGCGCGAAGCGCATCGGCGAGATGCTGAAGATTGACGCCAGCGAAGACCCGGAGCCGGAGAGCGTCTCCAATCCGTGGGTTGAGCAGTGGGCCACCCTGCTCGAATAAAAGCGCTGCCCTCTCCCTACGCAGAGGGCGCTCTTTCAATACGTCGCGGCCAGATACGCGGACGTCACAATGGTAGCGCTTTCCTGGCGCCACGCCTTTAGGCAAACGCCACAATATCCTTAGCAATATCATGGCTTAAGCCAGCCAGTTTCACCGGGTCAAGTGAGGTATTTCACACTCCGGCTCTTTTTGCTGCGCTTTGTGGCTCCAGCGGCGCTGGTTTTTCATTTCCGTGAACTTCCCCCCATTCTTTCAGGCATTCGCCACAAACCACCTGTAATAGCGGCGTAAAAGCTGTGTAGATGCACGGTGAGCCGCGGTGAGCCTCTTCATATACTGCTCCAGCCAGTGATAAATGCAGTGCCAGATATAACGACAACTATCAAAACACGACCACGTCATTCTGATTACCCTACAGGTTGTGCTGTTCAGAATGAACGTAGCTAAACGCTATGATTCAGGAGTACAACAATGAGTTCATTAAGTCAGGCGGCGACGGCGGCTGAAAAGCGCACCAACGCCCGCTACTGGATAGTGGTGATGCTGTTTATCGTCACTTCTTTTAACTATGGTGACCGGGCGACGCTGTCGATCGCCGGTTCGGAAATGGCCAAAGATATCGGCCTCGATCCTGTTGGCATGGGGTATGTGTTCTCCGCGTTCTCATGGGCTTATGTCATCGGCCAGATCCCGGGCGGCTGGCTGCTCGACCGCTTCGGTTCGAAGCGCGTCTATTTCTGGTCGATCTTCATTTGGTCGATGTTTACCCTGCTGCAGGGCTTCGTCGATATCTTCAGCGGCTTTGGCATTATCATCGCGCTGTTCACTTTGCGTTTCCTCGTCGGCCTTGCCGAGTCGCCGTCATTCCCCGGCAACAGCCGTATCGTCGCCGCCTGGTTCCCTGCGCAGGAGAGGGGGACGGCGGTATCGATTTTTAACTCCGCCCAGTACTTTGCCACCGTTATCTTCGCGCCGATCATGGGCTGGCTGACGCATGAGGTGGGTTGGTCGCACGTGTTCTTCTTTATGGGCGGCCTGGGGATCGTGATCAGCTTTGTATGGCTGAAAGTGATCCACGATCCGAACAACCATCCGGGCGTGAACCAGAAAGAGCTGGACTATATCGCCGAAGGCGGGGCGCTGATCAACATGGATCAGAAGAGCAGCGCACAGAAAGTGCCGTTTAGCGTCAAAATGGGGCAGATCAAACAGCTGATCGGATCGCGGATGATGATCGGCATCTATATCGGTCAGTACTGCATCAACGCCTTAACCTACTTCTTTATCACCTGGTTCCCGGTATATCTGGTGCAGGCGCGCGGTATGTCGATCCTCAAAGCCGGCTTTGTCGCGTCGATTCCGGCGGTGTGCGGCTTTGTCGGCGGGGTGCTGGGCGGGGTGATTTCCGACTGGTTAATGCGCCGCACCGGCTCGCTGAACATCGCGCGCAAAACGCCGATCGTGCTGGGGATGCTGCTCTCCATGACCATGCTGATGTGTAACTATGTCAATGTGGAGTGGATGGTGATCGGCTTTATGGCAATGGCCTTCTTCGGCAAAGGGATTGGCGCGCTCGGCTGGGCGGTGATGGCGGATACCGCGCCGAAAGAAATTAGCGGTCTCTCCGGCGGTCTGTTCAACATGTTCGGCAATATCTCCGGTATCGTCACTCCCATCGCCATCGGCTATATCGTTGGCACCACCGGCTCGTTCAACGGCGCGCTGATCTACGTCGGCATCCATGCCCTGGTGGCGGTGCTGAGCTACCTGGTGCTGGTGGGCGATATCAAACGCATCGAACTGAAACCTGTGGTGGGGCGCTCATCATGACGACCCAATCCAGCCCGATTATCACAGAGATGAAGGTCATTCCGGTGGCCGGGCACGACAGCATGCTGCTGAACATCGGCGGGGCGCACAACGCCTGGTTTACCCGCAATATCGTGGTATTGACCGATAACGCCGGCCACACCGGCGTTGGCGAAGCGCCCGGTGGGGAGGTTATCTACCAGACGCTGCTGGCGGCGATCCCGCAGGTGGTGGGCCAGGAGGTCGCCCGGCTCAATCGCGTGGTGCAGCAGGTGCATAAAGGCAATCAGGCGGCGGATTTCGATACCTTTGGCAAAGGGGCGTGGACCTTCGAACTGAAGGTTAACGCGGTGGCGGCGCTGGAAGCGGCGCTGCTCGACCTGCTCGGCCAGGTGCTGAAGGTGCCGGTCTGCGAGCTGCTGGGGCCGGGTAAGCAGCGTGATGCCGTCACCGTGCTGGGCTACCTGTTTTATATTGGCGATCGGCAGAAAACCGACCTTGGCTATCTGGACCATACGCCGGGCGATCATGAATGGTACCGCCTGCGTCATCAGCAGGCGTTGAGCAGCGAGGCGGTAGTGCGTCTGGCGGAAGCCGCCCAGGATCGCTACGGTTTCAAAGACTTTAAGCTGAAAGGCGGCGTGCTGCCCGGCGAGCAGGAGATCGACACCGCCCGGGCGCTGAAAAAGCGTTTCCCGGATGCGCGCATCACCGTCGACCCGAACGGCGCCTGGCTGCTGGATGAGGCCATCGCGCTGTGCAAAGGGCTGCAGGATGTCCTGACCTATGCCGAAGATCCGTGCGGCGCCGAGCAAGGCTTCTCCGGCCGGGAGGTGATGGCCGAGTTCCGTCGTGCCACCGGGCTGCCGGTCGCCACCAATATGATCGCCACCAACTGGCGCGAAATGGGTCATGCGGTGATGCTCAACGCCGTCGACATCCCGCTGGCGGACCCGCATTTCTGGACGCTCTCCGGCGCAGTACGGGTGGCGCAACTGTGTGACGACTGGGGGCTCACCTGGGGCTGCCATTCCAACAATCACTTTGATATTTCCCTGGCGATGTTTACCCACGTCGGCGCCGCCGCGCCGGGCAACCCCACCGCCATTGACACCCACTGGATCTGGCAGGAGGGCGACGCGCGCCTGACCAAAAATCCGCTGCAGATTATTCACGGCAAGATTGCCGTGCCAGACGCGCCGGGACTCGGCGTGGAACTTGACTGGGAGCAGGTGCGCAAAGCCCATGAGGCCTATAAAGCGCTGCCGGGCGGCGCGCGCAACGACGCAGGCCCGATGCAGTACCTGATCCCCGGCTGGACATTCGACCGCAAACGTCCCGTTTTCGGCCGCCACTAATTAAAAAGGATGATGCTATGACGACTTTCACTTCAACGCCCGTTGTTACGACCATGCAGGTGATCCCGGTTGCCGGCCATGACAGCATGCTGATGAACCTGAGCGGCGCGCACGCCCCGTACTTCACCCGCAATATTGTGATTATCAAAGATAACGCCGGGCATACCGGCGTCGGCGAAATCCCCGGTGGCGAAAAAATCCGCCAGACCCTGGAAGATGCCGCGCCGCTGGTGGTGGGCAAAACGCTGGGCGAGTACAAGAATGTGCTGGGCGCGGTGCGCAACCAGTTTGCAGACCGTGACGCCGGGGGCCGCGGCCTGCAGACCTTCGACCTGCGTACCACCATTCACGTGGTCACCGGGATTGAAGCGGCGCTGCTGGACCTGCTGGGCCAGCACCTTGGCGTCAATGTCGCTTCTCTGCTTGGCGATGGCCAGCAGCGCAGCGAAGTCGAAATGCTGGGCTATCTGTTTTTTGTCGGCAACCGCCACGCCACGCCGCTGGCCTATCAGAGCCAGCTGGATGAGCAGTGCGAATGGTATCGCCTGCGCCATGAAGAGGCGATGACGCCGGATGCGGTGGTCCGCCTGGCGGAAGCGGCGTATGAAAAATATGGCTTCAACGACTTTAAGCTGAAGGGCGGCGTGCTGGCCGGTTTTGAAGAAGCTGAGGCGATCAGCGCCCTGGCGAAACGCTTCCCGAATGCCCGCGTCACTCTCGACCCGAACGGCGCCTGGCTGCTGGAGGAAGCCATCCAGATTGGTAAACAGCTGAAGGGCGTGCTGGCCTATGCGGAAGACCCATGCGGCGCCGAACAAGGTTTCTCTGGCCGCGAAGTGATGGCCGAGTTCCGCCGCGCGACGGGCCTGCCGACCGCGACCAATATGATCGCCACCGACTGGCGACAGATGGGCCATACCTTGTCCCTGCAGTCGGTGGATATCCCGCTGGCGGACCCGCACTTCTGGACCATGCAGGGGTCGGTGCGTGTGGCGCAGATGTGCCATGAGTTCGGCCTGACCTGGGGATCGCACTCCAATAACCACTTCGACGTGTCGCTGGCGATGTTCACCCATGTCGCGGCAGCGGCGCCGGGCAAAATCACCGCGATTGATACCCACTGGATTTGGCAGGAGGGCAACCAGCGTCTGACCAAACAACCTTTTGAAATAAAAGGCGGTATGGTGCAGGTACCGAGTACCCCGGGCCTGGGGGTTGAGCTGGATATGGACCGCGTGATGCAGGCAAATGAGCTATATAAGAAACATGGTCTTGGCGCCCGCGACGATGCGATGGCGATGCAGTATCTGATCCCGGGCTGGACCTTTGACAACAAGCGTCCATGCATGGTGCGCTAAAAGGCCGCCGGCCTCTGCGGGGGCCGGCATTGCACGACAGCGCCAGGGGTTGGCTCAGAGTAAGGACAGCACATGAAAATAGTGATCGCACCGGATTCCTGGAAGGAGAGTCTGAGCGCGCTGGAAGTGGCCACGGCGATAGAGCAAGGCTTTCGCGAGATTTATCCTGACGCGGAGTACGTCAAGCTGCCGGTTGCCGACGGTGGTGAAGGGACGGTGGAAGCCATGGTGGCGGCGACCGGTGGGCATCAGGTTCCGCTGACGGTCACCGGGCCGCTGGGTGAACCGGTTGAGGCATTTTATGGGCTGTCCGGCGATCGCCAGTGCGCCTTTATCGAAATGGCGGCAGCCAGCGGGCTGGAGAGCGTCCCGCCGGCGCAGCGTAATCCGCTGCTGACCACTTCCTGGGGAACCGGGGAGCTGATCCGCCACGCGCTGGACGCCGGCGTGCGACAGATCATTATTGGCATTGGCGGCAGTGCGACCAATGACGGCGGCGCCGGGATGGCGCAGGCGCTGGGGGCGAAACTGTTGACCGCCGACGGCCAGCAAATCGCCTCCGGGGGCGGCGCGCTGGAGACGCTGGCGCGTATCGACCTTAGCGAACTCGATCCGCGGCTGGCAGATTGCCGGATTGAGGTGGCCTGCGACGTCACCAACCCGCTAACCGGCCCGCAGGGGGCCAGCGCGGTGTTCGGCCCGCAAAAAGGGGCGACGACGCAGATGATCGACCGCCTCGACAGCGGCCTGCTGCACTATGCCCGGATTATCGCCCGCGATTTAGATATCGATGTGCTGAGCCTGGAGGGCGGTGGCGCGGCGGGCGGCATGGGGGCGGCGCTGTATGCGTTTTGTGGCGCAACGCTGCGCCCGGGCATTGAGATCGTCACCGATGCGTTGCAGCTGGCGACGCGGGTGGCGGATGCCGATTTAGTGATCACCGGCGAAGGGCGAATCGATAGCCAGACGATCCACGGCAAGGTGCCGGTGGGGGTAGCGAAGGTGGCGAAGCGTTTTAACGTCCCGGTGATTGGGATTGCCGGTAGCCTTACCGCCGATGTCGGGGTGGTGCATCAGCACGGACTGGATGCGGTATTCAGCGTGTTATATACCATCTGTACCCTGGATGAAGCGCTGGCCAATGCCGCCGCCAACCTGCGGATGACGGCGCGTAACGTCGCCGCGGTTTTGCAGATGGGCGGTAAGCGGTAACCCGGCTGGCGCAGTGGTATTTGTAGCCCGGATAAGGTGCGTAGCACCGCGATCCGGGAACCGTCCCCGGTGGCGCTTACGCTTACCGGGGCTACCAACCGAGCACTGGACCGTAACACTGCGATCCGGGAACCATCCCCGGTGGCGCTTACGCTTACCGGGGCTACCAACCGAATACCGGACCGTAGGGCGTAGCCCGGATGAGGCGCGTAGCGCCGCTATCCGGGGTTTACACTCCCATCCGGCACGCTTCGCGGGCCACATTATCCATCTCGTCTAACAGCTCGAGCAGCTCCGGCTCCAGATCCTCGGCGGCGGTACCCGCCCGCAGCTGACTCTCCAGGGTATGACAGAGCTTTTTCAGCCGCGGCACGCCGCTGTAGCTGCAGCTGCCGTGCAGCTTGTGGATCAGATCCACCAGCCCTTCCGGCTGCTCGCCGACCAGCTGCTCTTCCACTTTATTACGCACCTCCGGCATAAAGGCGATCAGCATCTGCAACATTTCCCGCGCCAGATCCGGCTTCATGGCGGCCTGACGCAGCGCCAGCTGCCAGTCAAGCGTCAGGTTATGGTCGATGACCGGCTCTGCGGGCGGTAGCGCCGCCGGAGCGACGCTGTGCAGGCCGGGCTGATAGCGCAGCAGCAGGGCGTACAGTTTCTCTTCTTCAATCGGCTTCGCCAGATAATCGTTCATGCCGGCGCTCAACAGCTTCTCCCGCTGGCCCTCCAGGGCGTGCGCGGTGACTGCAATCACCGGGGTCTGCTGATGATGTGACAGATGATGAATCAGCTCGCAGGCGCGGATGCCGTCCATATCTGGCATCTGAATATCCATCAGGATCAGATCCATCTGCAGCCGCTTGGCCTGGTCCACGGCCTGCTGGCCGCTGTCGCAGAGGATCACCTGCTGCACAAGGTCGTCCAGCAGGGCGCCAATCAGCTTCAGGTTAGCCGGATTGTCGTCGACGGCCATCACGGTCATCGGCAGCTTATGGCTGTCGGCCTGCGTCAACGGCGCGGAAGCCGGCGCATGATTGGTGGCCACCAGCGCCGGCAGCAGACGGGTGGTAGTGAGCGGTTTCAACAGGCAGGCCGCGACGCCGTCGCGCTTCAGGGCTTCGGCGCTGACCTGGGCATGACATGGCAGAGCGAGCAGCACGTTGTCAGACATCGCACGGGCTTTGACTAATTTTTCCCGGTGCGGCGACAAATCGCGCATTGAGACCGGGATGCCGACCAGCAGAATGTCGTACTGCGCTTCCGCCAGCGAGGAGAAGGTAGGGCTGTAGATCACCTCCAGCGGCGTGGCGGCCAGCATCTCCAGCGTACATTGCGCCGCCGTCGCGTTGGCTTCCACATAGGCCAGACGTTTGCCCGTCAGCCCGTCGGTGTTCAGCATATCCGGAATGGCGTTTGGGTTGAGATCAAGGCTGATATGGAACCAGAAGGTGGAGCCGCGGTTCGGCTGACTGTGGAACGAAATATCGCCGCCCATCTCTTTGACCAGACGCTGGGTGATCACCAGCCCAAGCCCGGTGCCGCCGTGCCGGCGTGAAATGCTGGCATCGGCCTGACGGAAGGCCTGGAACAGTCGGGACTGGTCGCGCTCGGGGATGCCGATGCCGGTATCGTGGATCTGAATTTCGATCTGTACCCGCGAGTTGCTGATGGCCCGCTGCTCCACCAGCACGTCGATATTGCCGTGCTCGGTGAATTTAATCGCATTGCCCACGAGGTTGGTCACAATCTGCTGCAGACGGAGCGGGTCGCCAATGACGTTATCCGGCACATTGTTCTTAATGTTCAGCGTCAGCTCCAGCCCTTTATCGTGCGCGGAATGCGCCAGCAGGGTGACCACTTCATCAAGCGAGGTGCGCAGCAGGAACGGAATACTCTCCAGAATCAGCTTCCCGGCCTCCAGCTTGGAAAAGTCGAGCACGTCATTGATGATCGCCAGCAGATTATTGGCCGAACGTTCGATGGTGGTCAGGTGGTCGCGCTGCGTGGCGTTGAGATCGGTTTTCAGCGTCAGGCGGGTAAAGCCGATCACCCCATTGAGTGGGGTGCGCAGTTCGTGGGACATATTGGCCAGGAACTCAGACTTAATGCGCGCCGCCTCCTGGGCGCGCTTTTTCGCCAGGTCCAGCTCAACGTTCTGGATCTCCATCTGCTCAAGGGTTTCCCGCAGATCGGAGGTCGCCTGGTCGACGTTGTGCTGCATCTCCTCATGATACGCCGCCAGCGACATGGCCATCGAGTTAATGCCGTTTTTCAACATATCCAGTTCGCCGAGCATAAAACCCTCGACCCGGCTGTCCAGCTGTCCGCGGCGGATGCGGTCGACGGTGTTGACCATATTGCGGATAGGCCCGGTGACGTCGCGCATCAGGCGCCAGCCGAAGATTAGCGCGATGCCAATGCAGAACAGCATCATCACACTGGAGATGAAAATCTCTTTGTACTGCTGGAGGCGGACTGATTTCAGATCCAGCTCCAGCGCGACGTAGCCCAGCATATTGCCCGGCATTTTGGCGTCAGATTCGGGGGACTCATCGGGCGAATAGCTTTCCGAGACGATCGGCGTGCGCAGGATCATGATGTCGCCGTCGCGGATGACGCTGAGATGGCGGGGAAATGCCTCGCCTTTCGGGATCTGCAGTTCGCTGGGGTTGAGCTGGTAATTGGAGGTGACAAACAGCCGGTTATGCGAATCATACACCGAGATGGCCCGCACGATCTCCGAATGACGCCGATGCAGGACGCTGATCAGCTGGCCGATGGATTCGCGGTTTTGCAAATTCATGCCATATTCGCTGGAGACCGCCAGCGGCTCAATAATGCTGGCGCCGGCGTCCTCCAGCTGGCGTTGCAGGTCGTTATAACGATGAGCGACAAAGAAAATACTGAGCAACAGCCCAATCAGGACGGTTGGCGCCAGTATCAGAATCATCATGCGAGCACGCAGGCTGTAGTTGGTCATGCGGTTCCATTATGGGAGAATATAGACATCATCGTTCTGTGCGCGTCGGTGCGCTTCGCGGCACTGCCGCCCTGAACGAGCTCGTTTTATTTGATTGAGACAACTCTCTACGATGGCGCAATTCTACTCTGCAAAACGGCGTGTGACGACGCGCCAGATCATAACCGTTACAGTCAATGACCTCGATCCCTTTGGTCAGGGCGTTGCCCGCCACCAGGGAAAGGCGCTGTTCGTGAGCGGTGTGCTGCCGCAGGAGCAGGCCGAGGTGGTGCTGGTGGAAGACAAAAAACAGTATGCCCGCGCCCAGGTGAAACGCCGTCTAACCGACAGCCCGCAGCGCCAGGCGCCGCGCTGCCCGCATTTTGGCGTCTGCGGCGGCTGCCAACAACAGCATGCCAGCGTCGTGCTTCAGCAGCAAAGTAAACGCGCCGCGCTGGCGCGGCTGATGAAGCGTGAGGTGGATGAGGTTATCGCCGGCGTGCCGTGGGGCTACCGCCGTCGCGCGCGCTTAAGCTTGAATTATCAGCCAAAGACCCAACAATTGCAGATGGGTTTTCGCCAGGCCAACGCCAAAGCGATCGTCGACGTGGTGCAATGCCCTGTTTTGGTGCCCCAACTTGAGGCATTGCTGCCTGCCGTGCGCGAGTGCTTAAGCGCGCTGAGCGCATTACGCCACCTCGGCCACGTCGAGCTGGTGCAGGCGGACAACGGCCCGCTGATGGTGCTGCGCCATACCGCTGCCCTGCCAGCGGGCGACAGGGAAAAACTGGAACGCTTTTCGCAAACTCACGGTCTTTCCCTGTACCTCGCGCCGCAAAGCGAGATACTGGAACATATTCATGGCGAAGCGCCATGGTATACCTCAGACGGACTACGCTTAGTGTTCAGTCCGCGGGATTTTATCCAGGTCAACGACGGCGTGAATCAGCAGATGGTGCGTACTGCGCTGGAATGGCTGGATCTGCAGCCAGAGGACCGGGTACTGGATCTGTTCTGCGGAATGGGCAATTTTACCCTGCCGCTGGCGACTCGCGCCGCCCACGTGGTGGGGGTGGAAGGGGTGCCTGCGCTGGTAGAAAAGGGGCGGGAAAACGCCGCCCTCAATGGTTTATCAAATGTCACTTTCTTCCATGAGAATCTGGAAGAGGATGTCACCTGTCAGGCCTGGGCGAAGCACGGCTTTGATAAAGTGCTGCTGGACCCGGCCCGCGCCGGCGCGCCGGGCGTGATGCCGCATATTATAAAACTGGCACCGCGGCGGGTGGTGTATGTTTCCTGCAACCCGGCGACGCTGGCGCGAGACAGCGAAACCCTGTTGCAGGCTGGATATCAGATTCAACGCCTGGCGATGCTGGATATGTTCCCGCATACCGGTCATCTGGAATCAATGGTGTTGTTTGAGCGCAGGCTTACATAAGGTCATTCACAACGTCGCAGAAGAGCCACCCTGGCCGTCAATGCTGACGCGACCTGCAGGATGACATGTAGAAAGTTGAGGCTTGCCGACTTCGGCAGGCCGGTCCCTTAAGGAGAGGACAATGGTTGCGGTAAGAAGTGCACATCTTAATAAAGCTGGTGAATTTGACCCGAAGAAATGGATCGCGAGTCTGGGGATTTCCAGCCAGCAGTCGTGTGAGCGCTTAGCCGAAACCTGGGATTATTGTCGCGAAAAAACGCAAGGACACCCGCAGGCAGACCTGCTGTTGTGGCGTGGCGTCGAAATGGTGGAGATCCTGTCCACTCTGAGTATGGATCTCGATACGCTGCGCGCGGCGCTGTTATTCCCACTGGCGGACGGTGAAGTCGTCAGTGAAGAGGTCATGCAGGAGAGTGTGGGTAAATCGGTCGTGACCCTGATTCACGGGGTGCGGGACATGGCCGCTATCCGCCAGCTAAAAGCCACCCATACCGACTCGGTATCTTCCGAGCAGGTGGATAACATTCGCCGCATGTTGCTGGCGATGGTTGACGATTTCCGCTGCGTGGTTATCAAGCTTGCTGAGCGGATCGCGCATCTGCGCGAGGTCAAAGACGCGCCGGAAGATGAACGCGTGCTGGCGGCGAAAGAGTGCACCAATATCTATGCGCCGCTGGCGAACCGCTTAGGTATCGGCCAGCTGAAGTGGGAGCTGGAAGATTACTGCTTCCGTTATCTGCATCCGGCAGAATACAAGCGTATTGCTAAACTGCTCCACGAACGTCGTATCGACCGTGAGCATTACATCGACGAGTTCGTCGGCCACCTGCGCTCGGAGATGAAAGCCGAAGGCGTCAAGGCGGAAGTCTATGGCCGGCCGAAACACATCTACAGCATCTGGCGCAAAATGCAGAAAAAACACCTCGCGTTTGACGAGCTGTTTGACGTTCGCGCGGTGCGCATCGTGGCCGAGCGTTTGCAGGATTGTTACGCCGCACTAGGGATCGTCCATACCCACTATCGTCACCTGCCGGATGAATTCGATGACTACGTGGCCAACCCGAAACCCAACGGCTATCAGTCTATTCATACCGTGGTGCTGGGCCCGAGCGGCAAGACGGTGGAGATTCAAATTCGCACCCGGCAGATGCATGAAGATGCTGAGCTTGGAGTGGCCGCGCACTGGAAGTACAAAGAGGGCGCGGGAGCGGGCACCGGCGGTGGCCGTGGCTATGAGGATCGCATCGCCTGGCTGCGTAAGCTGATTGCCTGGCAGGAAGAGATGGCCGATTCTGGCGAAATGCTCGACGAAGTGCGCAGTCAGGTCTTCGACGATCGGGTCTATGTCTTTACGCCGAAAGGCGACGTGGTGGACCTGCCGGCGGGGTCGACGCCGCTCGACTTTGCCTACCATATCCACAGCGACGTCGGCCATCGTTGCATCGGCGCCAAAATTGGCGGCCGTATCGTGCCGTTCACCTACCAGCTGCAGATGGGCGATCAGATTGAAATTATTACTCAGAAGCAGCCGAACCCGAGCCGTGACTGGCTGAATCCTAACCTCGGTTACGTGACCACCAGCCGCGGACGCTCCAAGATCCACGCCTGGTTCCGTAAGCAGGACCGCGACAAGAACATTCTCGCCGGGCGGCAGATCCTCGACGACGAGCTGGAGCATCTGGGCATTGGCCTTAAGGATGCGGAAAAACACCTGCTGCCGCGCTACAACTTCAATGAGCTCGATGAACTGCTGGCCGCCATTGGCGGCGGCGATATCCGCCTCAACCAGATGGTCAATTTCCTGCAGGCGCAGTTCAATAAACCGAGCGCCGCTGAGCAGGATGCGGCCGCGCTGAAGCAGCTGCAGCAGAAAACCTACGCCCCACAGAACCGCACCAAGGATAATGGCCGGGTGGTGGTGGAAGGGGTTGGCAACCTGATGCACCATATTGCCCGCTGCTGCCAGCCGATCCCGGGCGATGAGATCGTCGGCTTTATCACCCAGGGGCGCGGGATTTCTGTGCATCGCGCCGACTGCGATCAGCTGGCTGAACTGCAGTCGCATGCCCCGGAGCGCATCGTCGATGCGGTATGGGGTGAAAGCTACTCGGCGGGCTACTCGCTGGTGGTCAGGGTGGAGGCGAACGATCGCAGCGGTTTACTGCGCGATATCACCACCATCCTCGCCAATGAGAAGGTGAACGTGCTGGGTGTCGCCAGCCGCAGCGATACCCGTCAGCAGCTGGCAACCATCGATATGACCATTGAGATTTACAACCTGCAGGTGCTGGGCCGGGTGCTCGGTAAGCTGAACCAGGTGCCTGATGTCATTGACGCGCGCCGTCTGCACGGCGGTTAAGTCCTCTCCAGGCCAGGTCAATGAATTACCGCCGGGGCAATGGCTGCTGAAACTGCCGGAGTTGGCGGCCTCAACATCGCTGAGACGTTCCCGGAAGGCCGGGGCAGCCCGCATGGATGCGGGCTGAGGGCCGTGTTTTGCACGGACGCTGCCTCGGCCCGACCCGAAGCCTGCAGGGATAAGTCGAAGGCACCACGCAGTGGCGATGTTGCTGGCCGGAGCCCGGGGGTACAGGGGGCGGCGGCGACTGGCCGCCCCCTGTGCGCTCCCTGTACCACAGGAGACATATGGCAGAACATTCACCGGGAGCGCAAAGTACGCTGGAGTCACACGTGAAAAACGCTTTTCCCGGGCTCAAAAGTTGCAAACCGATATCAATTTCTACCATTTTTTACATTTCCAGGATCCTCACATGACCCAAATCGACCGCCTGCTCGGCATTATGAAGCGCTTGCGCGACCCGGAAAACGGCTGCCCGTGGGATAAAGAGCAGACTTTCGCCACCATCGCCCCGTATACCCTCGAAGAAACCTATGAAGTACTGGACGCCATTTCGCGAGAGGATTTTGACGACCTGCGCGGTGAGCTGGGCGATCTGCTGTTCCAGGTGGTGTTCTATGCGCAAATGGCGCAGGAAGAGGAACGCTTTAACTTTGACGATATCTGCGCCGCCATCAGCGACAAGCTGGAGCGCCGCCATCCCCATATTTTCGCTGATGCTACCGCAGGAAACAGCAGCGAAGTCCTGGCGCGCTGGGAGCAGATCAAAAGCGCGGAGCGGGCGGAAAAAGCTCAGCATTCGGCGCTGGACGACATTCCGCATAGCCTGCCGGCGCTGATGCGCGCGCACAAAATTCAGCGCCGCTGCTCGGCGGTCGGTTTCGACTGGACCTCGCTGGGCCCGGTGCTCGACAAGGTGCATGAAGAAATTGATGAAGTGATGCATGAAGCGCAGCAGGCGGTAGTGGATGAAGCGAAACTGGAAGAGGAAGTCGGTGACCTGCTGTTCGCCACGGTGAATTTATCCCGTCATTTGGGCGTCAAAGCCGAGGTGGCGCTGCAGAAAGCGAACCTCAAATTTGAGCGTCGCTTCCGTGAAGTCGAGCGCATTGTCGCCGCCCGCGGCCTCGAAATGACCGGTGTCGACCTCGATACCATGGAAGAAGTGTGGCAGGAAGTAAAGCGCCAGGAAACTGATCTCTAACGAGTTTTCGTGATCAAGCGCGATTTGTGTGATTTTATAAATAACAAGCGCTTGATTTACGTCAAAAACATTTCGCCAAAAGCGTCTATTTTCTCTTTCCGTTATGTCGTTGAAACACCATGTAGCCTGCCTCTTCGAGTTGTTCGAGTCGCAACACAGGTGCAACTTGAAGAACGAAGGGGAGGGGAAGAATGAAAGTTTGTGGCGTCACGCATGTTCGGGTATACTACTTTCCCGTCCTGGTTATTCCATCGTTTTACCCTAACTTCTCAGGTTCAGCATGACAACGAACTATATTTTTGTGACCGGCGGGGTCGTATCCTCTCTGGGTAAAGGCATTGCCGCAGCCTCCCTGGCAGCCATTCTTGAAGCCCGTGGTCTCAACGTGACCATCATGAAACTGGATCCGTACATCAACGTCGATCCGGGTACCATGAGCCCAATCCAGCATGGGGAAGTGTTCGTTACTGAAGACGGCGCAGAAACCGATCTGGACCTGGGCCACTATGAGCGTTTCATCCGTACCAAGATGACGCGTCGCAACAACTTCACCACCGGCCGTATCTACTCTGATGTACTGCGTAAAGAGCGCCGTGGTGACTATCTGGGCGCGACCGTTCAGGTTATCCCGCACATCACCAACGCTATCAAAGAGCGCGTACTGGCGGGTGGCGAAGGCCATGACGTGGTGCTGGTGGAAATCGGCGGTACTGTAGGCGATATTGAATCCCTGCCGTTCCTCGAAGCCATTCGTCAGATGGCGGTAGAAATCGGCCGCGAGCATACCCTGTTTATGCACCTGACCCTGGTGCCGTACATGGCCGCCGCGGGCGAAGTCAAAACCAAGCCGACCCAGCACTCCGTGAAAGAGCTGCTCTCCATCGGTATTCAGCCAGATATCCTGATCTGCCGCTCAGACCGCGCAGTTCCGGCCAACGAACGTGCGAAAATTGCTTTGTTCTGTAACGTTCCGGAAAAGGCTGTGATTTCTCTGAAAGACGTCGATTCCATTTATAAAATTCCGGGCCTGTTGAAATCTCAGGGGCTGGACGATTATATTTGTAAACGATTCAGCTTAACTTGTCCGGAAGCAAACCTGGCCGAATGGGAACAGGTAATCTATGAAGAAGCCAATCCGGCAGGCGAAGTCACCATCGGTATGGTCGGTAAGTACATTGAACTGCCGGATGCCTACAAGTCGGTGATTGAAGCGCTGAAACACGGTGGTCTGAAAAACCGTGTGACCGTCAACATCAAGCTGATCGATTCGCAGGATGTGGAAACGCGCGGCGTCGAAATCCTCAAGGATTTAGATGCTATCCTTATCCCGGGCGGCTTCGGCTACCGCGGTGTGGAAGGTAAGATCGCCACCGCGCGCTATGCGCGTGAGAACAATATTCCTTATCTGGGCATCTGCCTGGGTATGCAGGTTGCGCTGATTGAGTTCGCGCGCAACGTAGCGGGTATGGAAAACGCCAACTCGACGGAATTTGTGCCAGACTGTAAATACCCGGTTGTGGCGCTGATTACCGAATGGCGTGACGAAGATGGCAACGTTGAAGTCCGCTCCGAGAAGAGCGATCTGGGCGGCACCATGCGCCTGGGTGCACAGCAGTGCCAGCTGGATGATGAATCTCTGGTGCGCCAGCTGTACGGCGAGCCGACCATCACCGAGCGCCATCGTCACCGCTACGAAGTCAACAACATGTTGTTGAAACCGATTGAAGCTGCTGGTCTGCGCGTTGCGGGCCGTTCCGGGGATGATCAGTTGGTCGAGATCATCGAAGTGCCGAACCATCCGTGGTTTGTTGCCTGCCAGTTCCACCCGGAGTTTACTTCGACGCCGCGTGATGGGCACCCGCTGTTTGCCGGCTTTGTGAAAGCCGCGAGCGAGTACCAGAAGCGTCAGGCGAAGTAAAAGAGTTAGAACGGCAATGCACCCAACTGGGTGCATTGTTTGTCTGGAGTTTTAGTTTAACTTGTACTGAGGAAAACCTAATGTCCAAAATCGTTAAAGTCATCGGTCGTGAAATCATCGACTCCCGTGGTAACCCGACTGTTGAAGCCGAAGTACACCTGGAAGGTGGTTTCGTCGGTATGGCAGCTGCTCCGTCAGGTGCTTCTACTGGTTCCCGCGAAGCGCTGGAACTGCGCGATGGCGACAAATCCCGTTTCCTGGGTAAAGGCGTAACCAAAGCTGTTGCTGCGGTAAACGGCCCGATCGCTCAGGCAATCCTGGGCAAAGATGCTAAAGATCAGGCTGGCATCGACAAGATCATGATCGACCTGGACGGTACTGAAAACAAATCTAACTTCGGTGCGAACGCTATCCTGGCTGTTTCTCTGGCAAACGCCAAAGCAGCTGCAGCGTCCAAAGGCCTGCCGCTGTACGCGCACATCGCGGAACTGAACGGCACTCCGGGCAAATACTCCATGCCGGTTCCGATGATGAACATCATCAACGGTGGTGAGCACGCTGACAACAACGTCGACATCCAGGAATTCATGATTCAGCCGGTTGGCGCGCCGACCCTGAAAGAAGCCGTACGCATGGGTTCTGAAGTGTTCCATCACCTGGCGAAAGTGCTGAAGTCCAAAGGCATGAACACTGCCGTTGGTGACGAAGGCGGCTACGCGCCGAACCTGGGTTCTAACGCCGAAGCACTGGCTGTTATCGCTGAAGCGGTTAAAGCAGCTGGCTACGAGCTGGGCAAAGATATCACCCTGGCGATGGACTGCGCAGCATCTGAATTCTACAAAGATGGTAAATACGTTCTGGCTGGCGAAGGCAACAAAGCGTTCACCTCTGAAGAGTTCACTCACTTCCTGGAAGATCTGACCAAACAGTACCCGATCGTCTCCATCGAAGATGGCCTGGACGAATCTGACTGGGACGGTTTCGCATACCAGACCAAAGTACTGGGCGACAAAATCCAGCTGGTTGGTGACGACCTGTTCGTAACCAACACCAAGATCCTGAAAGAAGGTATCGATAAAGGCATCGCTAACTCCATCCTGATCAAATTCAACCAGATCGGTTCTCTGACCGAAACTCTGGCTGCAATCAAGATGGCGAAAGACGCTGGCTACACCGCTGTCATCTCTCACCGTTCTGGTGAAACTGAAGACGCGACCATCGCTGACCTGGCTGTCGGTACCGCTGCAGGCCAGATCAAAACCGGTTCTATGAGCCGTTCTGACCGCGTTGCTAAATACAACCAGCTGATTCGTATCGAAGAAGCGCTGGGTGAGCAAGCGCCGTTCAACGGTCGTAAAGAGATCAAAGGCCAGGCTTAATCCTGTCTTTGTGAAATAAAAATGCCAGCCTCAGGGCTGGCATTTTTTTTACGCCGTCAGCCATCATTTAAAATCGACGGCCATTTGCTGGGGGATCGACAGCCCGCGGGTGGTCTCCACGCAGCGGTCGATGTAATCCGTAAAGCGCGGTGGTTTTGGCATTCCCATGCTCAACAGCTTGTCGTTGCTAAAGCGCACGTTCAGCGTGGCGAAGGCGCCATATAAACGCATGGCTTTCAGCATCAGACGTTCATTGCATGGCCCAAAGATCCCTTTCAGTTCACGACGCATTTTGACCAGCGTTTCATAGCTGACCTGGGCGTACTTATCCCCTACCGGGGCCTGCTCCAGGGCCTGGGCCATCGCCCGGTCGATTTCAGCAAACTTCACGCTATTCTCCTCCCCGGCAGAGATGTGCACCACCTCGCCGTGGGCCAGCGGCTGGTTAAGTAGCATCAGCAAGGCATCAGCACAGTAGTCCACCGGGATGACATCGATTCGGTCTTCCATGGAACATAAAAATTTCTGCAGCATCAGCCCCATGCTGAACACCCAGAAAATACTGCTGGAAGGCCGGCAGCCGTGATGAGTATGACCCACCACGATAGAAGGGCGGGCAATGACCAGCGGCAGCGTAGGGCAATGCTGCTGCATCAACTGCTCGATGGTCGATTTTGAGTGGGTGTATTCCACCAGGTGCTCAGCGCGTTCCCGAAACTCCGCGCTTTCGGCGACCAGTGAATCCGGCTCAGGTGAGCAGGACATGGCTGTGCCGACGTGCAGAAAGCGCTGTAGACCCTCAACCTGCGCCATCCGTTGCGCCAGGCGCAGCGTACCCTCAACGTTAACCTTCCAGATGAGCGGGTTGCTGCCAAACGAGGCGACAGCGGCGCAGTTGAGGACATGCGTCACCTGATCGAGGCGCGGATCGTTAAGAAAATGCTCCGGAGAGGCGAGATCGCCCAGCAGGATATGCTGCGGGTGAAGCATCGCCAGCTTCTCCTCGGCAATATTGAACTTACGCATGTTCTCTTTGACACGTTCGAGGCCAGCCTCGGGGCTATCAGCACGCACCAGCAGCAGCAGGTCTAACCGGGTTTCCTGATGGAGTATTTTCTCTAACGCGGCACCGCCCAGAAAACCCGTAACGCCGGTAATTAATAATGTGGTCATAAACGCTATCTCATTATGGTTGGTCTGCGGGATTCTAGGTGGGCAAAAGTAAACGACGATTAAATAAAAAAGGGGCCCGATCAGGGCTTTATTAAGACCAGTTTAAGGTTATTATCACCGGCGGATTGAATTAGACTCTCAGATCAGATAGATAATTCACTCTTTCATGTATCTGTTTGTACATTGCTGTATTTTAAGGTTTTTTTGTTTTTATCTCTGGACCTTTTATTTTATCCGGAATGACAGGGATAACATTTTCTGTTACATATTTTCCGCCCACGCGTCAGAATGCTATTTATTTTAATTCTTATCATGCTAATAAACTAAGCCAAAAGAAAAGATTGCTTTTTTAATCAATAATATTATTCCCGACACGGATATTGACGGAGGGGTAAAAAAGGGATCGCAGCGCAGGACAAGACCTGTGCGCTGAAATCTGCGATAATGGACGTTTATGACCCTAAACAGAGATGATTATGCAGTACCCGATTAACGAGATGTTCCAGACCCTGCAAGGCGAGGGTTACTTCACCGGCGTGCCTGCCATTTTTATTCGTCTGCAGGGATGCCCGGTAGGATGCGCGTGGTGTGACACCAAGCATACTTGGGACAAGCTGGCCGATCGGGAAGTGTCGTTGTTCAGCATTCTGGCGAAAACTAAAGAGAGTGATAAATGGGGTCCGGCAAGCAGCGAGGATCTGCTGGCGATTATTGGACGTCAGGGGTGGACTGCCCGCCACGTGGTCATTACCGGCGGTGAACCCTGCATTCATGATTTAACGCCGTTAACCTCGCTTCTGGAACAAAACGGCTTTAGCTGTCAGATTGAAACCAGCGGCACCCATGAAGTGCGATGCAGCCATAACACCTGGGTGACGGTATCCCCTAAGGTCAATATGCGTGGTGGGTATGATGTGTTGTCTCAGGCTCTGCAGCGGGCGGATGAGATCAAGCATCCGGTAGGGCGCGTCCGCGACATCGAAGCGCTGGACGAACTGCTGGAAACGCTGAGCGATGACAAACCGCGGATCATCGCCCTGCAGCCGATCAGTCAGAAAGAAGACGCGACGCGCCTGTGTATCGACACCTGCATCGCCCGCAACTGGCGCCTGTCCATGCAGACGCACAAGTATTTGAATATTGCCTGATAAAAAAGCCCGGCAGCGTACTGACCGGGCTTTTTTTTCGCTTACTCGCCGCGATAGATGCAGCCAGCGGTGCAGGTCTCTTTGACCATCACGGCGCTCAGCAGCGGTACCCGCGGTTTCATCTCATCCCAGATCCATTTGGCCAGCACTTCGCTGGTGGGGTTTTCCAGACCGGGGATATCGTTCAGATAATAGTGGTCCAGGCGATCGTATGTCGGCTTGAAGGCGGCCTTCAGCTCGGCAAAATCCATGATCCACCCGGTATGGGGATCGACTTCACCGGTGATCTCCAGACGCACCATAAAGGAGTGGCCATGCAGGCGACCGCATTTGTGCCCTTCCGGGACGTGCGGCAGGTGGTGGGCGGCTTCGAAGGTGAAATCTTTAAACAGCGTGGTGGACATCATTGACTCTCAACAGGACGAAAAAAACCGCCGTAGGGTACCGGAAAGCACATTTTTTCGCATTAACTAAAACGGCCCTGAACAGAAAATGGACACATTTATCTGGGTTATTTGAATTTAATGGTTATATTTCATGTGGTTATTTAATCGATTTTGTTGTTAATAACTACAACTAAAACAGGTTAGTCCATTTGGTTATTTATTATTTCCATCCCTTCTTTAATTGTTACTATCAGCACCGTTACCCTTCTATTCTCTTCTGTTTTTGTCGCGCTGACAGGGTGCGAATAACAGCTTTGCTTACTGGAACAAACGACGCATGACGACACAGGCCTCACCTTCCAACTTGCTGCCGCTCAACCCGGAGCAACTGGCGCGCCTTCAGGCGGCCACCACTGACTTCACGCCTACCCAGCTTGCCTGGGTGTCTGGCTATTTCTGGGGCGTGCTGAATCAGCAGTCCGGCGCGGCTGTGGCCGTTCCTGCCCAGGCCGCTGAGGTGCCCTCGATCACGCTGATTTCCGCCTCGCAAACCGGCAACGCCCGCCGCGTCGCCGAAGCGCTGCGCGACGATCTGCTGGCAGCGAAGCTGAACGTGAAGCTGGTGAATGCAGGCGATTATAAATTCAAACAAATTGCTGCGGAAAAACTGCTGGTGGTCGTGACGTCCACCCAGGGGGAAGGTGAGCCGCCGGAAGAAGCGGTCGCATTGCATAAGTTCCTGTTCTCGAAAAAAGCGCCGAAGCTGGACGGGACCGCGTTTGCTGTCTTTGGCCTCGGCGATACTTCTTATGAATTCTTCTGCCAGTCCGGCAAAGATTTCGACAGCAAGCTGGCCGAGCTCGGTGCGGAACGCCTGCTCGATCGCGTCGATGCCGACGTCGAATATCAGACCGCAGCTGCGGAATGGCGCGCACGCGTTGTTGAGGTGCTGAAGGCCCGTGCGCCAGTTGCCGCGCCCGCTCAGCTGGCCACCAGCGGCGGGGTGAACGACATCCATACCAGTCCGTACACCAAAGAGGCTCCGCTGTCGGCGACCCTGTCGGTCAACCAGAAAATCACTGGCCGCGATTCCGAAAAAGATGTGCGCCATATTGAAATTGACCTCGGTGATTCCGGTCTGCGCTATCAGCCGGGCGACGCGCTGGGCGTCTGGTATCAAAACGATCCTCAGCTGGTCAAAGAGCTGGTGGAGCTGCTGTGGCTGAAAGGTGACGAGCCGGTAACCGTTGATGGCAAAACTCTGCCGCTGGCGGAAGCGCTGGAGTGGCATTTTGAACTGACGGTTAACACCGCGACTATCGTCGAAAACTACGCCACCCTGACCCGCAGCGAATCGCTGCTGCCGCTGGTGGGAGATAAAGCTCAGCTGCAGCAGTATGCCGCTGCGACGCCGATCGTCGATATGGTCCGTTTCTCCCCGGCACAGCTGGACGCCGAGGCGTTAATCGGTCTGCTGCGTCCGCTGACGCCGCGCCTGTACTCGATTGCCTCCTCGCAGGCGGAAGCTGAAAGCGAAGTGCATGTCACCGTAGGCGTAGTGCGCTATGAAATTGAAGGTCGCGCCCGCGCTGGCGGTGCCTCCAGCTTCCTCGCCGACCGCGTGGAAGAAGATGGCGAAGTCCGCGTCTTTATTGAACACAACGACAACTTCCGTCTGCCGGCTAACCCGGAGACGCCGGTGATCATGATTGGCCCGGGCACCGGTATTGCGCCGTTCCGCGCCTTTATGCAGCAGCGCGCAGCGGACGGGGCACAAGGCAAGAACTGGTTATTCTTCGGCAACCCGCACTTCACTGAAGATTTCCTCTATCAGGTGGAGTGGCAGAGCTATGTGAAGGAAGGTCTGCTGACCCGTATCGATCTGGCCTGGTCCCGCGATCAACAACAAAAAATCTACGTGCAGGACAAACTGCGCGAGCAGGGAGCCGAGCTGTGGCGCTGGATCAATGATGGCGCCCACATTTATGTCTGCGGCGACGCCAATCGTATGGCGAAAGACGTGGAACATACTTTACTGGAAGTGATTGCCGAATACGGCGCGATGGACGCCGAAGCGGCGGACGAATTTTTAAGTGAGCTGCGCGTTGAGCGCCGTTATCAGCGAGATGTCTACTAATGAGCGAAAAACATCCGGGGCCTTTAGTGGTCGAAGGTAAACTGACCGATGCCGAGCGCATGAAGCTTGAGAGCAACTACCTGCGCGGCACCATTGCGGAAGATTTAAACGACGGTCTGACCGGCGGTTTTAAAGGTGATAACTTCCTGCTGATCCGTTTCCACGGCATGTACCAGCAGGACGATCGCGATATCCGCGCGGAACGCGCCGCCCAGAAGCTGGAGCCGCGTCATGCGATGCTGCTGCGCTGCCGTCTGCCGGGCGGGGTGATCACCACTACCCAGTGGAAGGCGATCGATAAGTTTGCCGCTGACAACACCATTTACGGCAGTATTCGCCTGACCAACCGGCAGACGTTCCAGTTCCACGGTATTCTGAAAAAGAACGTGAAGCCGGTGCATCAGATGCTGCACTCGGTGGGGCTGGACGCGCTGGCCACCGCCAACGATATGAACCGTAACGTGCTGTGCACCTCCAACCCGCATGAGTCGCAGCTGCACGCTGAGGCCTACGAGTGGGCGAAAAAGATCTCCGAGCATCTTCTGCCGCGCACTCGCGCTTATGCCGAGATCTGGCTGGATCAGAAAAAGGTCGCGACTACCGACGAAGAGCCGATCCTCGGTCAAACCTATCTGCCGCGTAAGTTTAAAACGACGGTGGTGATCCCGCCGCAGAACGATATCGATCTGCACGCTAATGACATGAACTTCGTGGCGATCGCCGAAAACGGCAAGCTGGTGGGCTTTAACCTGCTGGTGGGCGGCGGTCTCTCTATCGAACACGGCAACAAGAAAACCTACGCCCGCACGGCGAGCGAATTCGGCTATCTGCCTCTGGAGCATACTCTGGCGGTGGCGGAAGCGGTCGTGACTACCCAGCGCGACTGGGGCAACCGTACCGACCGTAAGAATGCGAAAACCAAGTACACCCTTGAGCGCGTTGGCGTCGAAACCTTCAAGGCGGAAGTGGAGCGCCGGGCCGGCATTAAGTTTGAGCCGATCCGTCCGTACGAATTCACCGGCCGCGGCGACCGCATCGGCTGGGTGAAAGGGATTGATGACAAATGGCACCTGACGCTGTTTATTGAAAACGGCCGCATTCTCGATTATCCGGGGCGCCCGCTAAAGACTGGCCTGCTGGAGATTGCTAAGATCCATAAAGGCGAATTCCGCATCACTGCCAACCAGAACCTGATCATCGCCAGCGTACCGGAAGATCAGAAGGCGCGGATCGAGAAGCTGGCGCGGGATCATGGTCTGATGAATGCCGTTACTCCGCAGCGCGAAAACTCGATGGCCTGCGTCTCCTTCCCGACCTGCCCGCTGGCGATGGCGGAAGCTGAGCGTTTCCTGCCGTCGTTTATCGACAAGGTGGAAGGGGTGATGAACAAGCACGGCGTGAGCGATGAGCATATCGTCACCCGCGTCACCGGCTGCCCGAATGGCTGTGGTCGCGCGATGCTGGCGGAAGTGGGGCTGGTGGGCAAAGCGCCAGGCCGCTACAACCTGCACCTTGGCGGTAACCGCAGCGGCACCCGCATCCCGCGGATGTACCGTGAGAATATCACCGAGTCGGAAATTCTCGACTCGCTAGACGAACTGGTAGGGCGCTGGGCGAAAGAGCGTGAAGCGGGTGAAGGCTTCGGCGACTTTACGGTGCGTGCGGGCATCATTCGCCCGGTGCTCGACCCAGCCCGCGATTTCTGGGAATAACATCCTGGTGCCCGGTGGCGCTTAGCGACCCGGGCCTGTAAAACCCGTAGGCCGGGCAAACGCAGTGCCGCCCGGCATAACAGGCAAACGAGGTTTATATGTCCGTACTCGATCTAAACGCGCTTAATGCATTGCCGAAAGTGGAACGTATCCTGGCGCTGGCGGAGACCAATGCGAAGCTGGAGAAGCTCAGCGCCGAAGAACGCGTAGCGTGGGCGCTGGAAAATCTGCCTGGCGAGTATGCTTTGTCTTCCAGCTTTGGCATTCAGGCGGCGGTGAGTCTGCACCTGGTCAACCAGCTGCGCCCGGATATTCCGGTGATCCTCACCGATACCGGCTATCTGTTTCCGGAAACCTATCAGTTTATCGATGAGTTAACCGACAAGCTCAAGCTGAACCTGAAGGTCTATCGGGCGCAGGAGAGCGCCGCCTGGCAGGAGGCGCGCTACGGTAAGCTGTGGGAGCAGGGTGTTGAGGGCATTGAGAAATACAATGAGATCAACAAAGTGGAGCCAATGAACCGGGCGCTGAAAGAGCTTAACACCCAGACCTGGTTCGCTGGTCTGCGCCGCGAGCAGTCCGGTAGCCGGGCGACCTTACCGGTGCTGGCTATCCAGCGCGGGGTGTTCAAGGTGCTGCCGATTATCGACTGGGATAACCGGACGGTATATCAGTACCTGCAAAAGCACGGGCTGAAATACCACCCGCTGTGGGATCAGGGCTATCTGTCGGTAGGCGATACCCACACCACCCGCAAATGGGAGCCAGGCATGGCAGAAGAAGAGACCCGGTTCTTCGGGCTTAAACGCGAGTGCGGATTGCACGAGGGTTAAGCTGTTAGCGCTTTCTTCGGGTGATAATTCAAGAAGAACACGCGGGTGATACCGCGCGTTCTTTTGTGCGTATCAGCTTTTCTTCTCCACCTTCGCCAGCTCTTTCACCAGCGGCAGCATCACTTTCACTACCTCGCGGCTGCGGCGTTCTATGCGTCCCGGCAGCGCGTGGTCGAGATACTGCTGATTATCAATCTGCACGCTATGCCAGCTGGTGCCGTCCGGGAAGTCACGGGATTTCTGGCGCTGCTGATAGCCATCCTTTTTGCCGAGTGACCAGTTGGTTGCCTCTACCGACAGCACCGGGATCCCCGCGCTGTCGAAGACGCTGGCATCGTTACAGCAGGCAGTGCCTTTCGGGAATTCTGGGTTCAGTCCTGGATTGGTCGCTGCGACAATCCCTTTACTGCGGGCGATAGCCAGCGCGCGGTCGCGGGTAAGCTTGCGCACCGAGGCCGGCGTGCGGCGGCCACTGTTGAAGTAAAGCTTATCGCCCACCACCAGATTATCGAGGTTGATCACCAGCAGGGTATTTTTCTTTTCCGCCTCACTCATGCGCTGCAGCAGATTTTGCGCCCCGAGACGACCTTCCTCTTCACCGCTGGTGGCGATAAAGCGAATGCCATAGCGGGTGGGGATATTCTTTAAATGATCCGCCAGCTCCAGCATCACGCCGAGCCCCATCGCGTTGTCGTCGATTCCCTGCAGCGTCAGGCCGCCAAGGTTGTTCTCCACGTCTTTATCGCTCTGCGGCGCGTAGGTATCGAGGTGCGCCATAATAATGATTTGCTGGCGGGACTGGCCTTCATGGGCGGCGATCACCGTACTGCCGGTGGCGTTATGCCAGTTCTTACGCTGATTGTTATCGGTATAGATGTAGCGGGTATTGAAGCTGCGCACGTCGCTCTGATAACCCATCTGGGCGAACTGCTGGCGGAGGTACTCGGCTGACAACATCTCGGCTGGCGTTCCGGTCATTCGTCCCGGGAAGACGGTGGCGATATGACGGGCCTGGCTACTGGCGGTGTCGCCCAGCGCGCTGAATGCGGGGGCGGCGGCGAAAACAAAACCGGTGCCGAGCGCCAGAGGAAGCAGACGGCGGCACAACGCGGAAAACATAAGGGGTCCTTACACGAACAAGACAATTTGACGCGTATAGTATGAAACTGTGACCGCGGTTAAACAATTTCAATTGCTCTTAAATAGCGGAAAAATAGCGCGTTAAGCACTTTTTGATATTTGTATTTCCACAGCGTTATTCCTTTGTGTCACAACTCATTCCATTTCGTAATTTCATTTGCTCTTAGGCGCACCCTATAGTCGCAGTATCGCTGATTGTAAGAGAGTTGTTGCGCCGTGGATTACTTGCCCCTTTTTGCCGAACTGAAACAAAGGCCCGTGCTGGTGATCGGCGGCGGTGAGATTGCTGAACGCAAGATTAAATTCCTGCTGCGCGCCCAGGCGCAGGTGCAGGTGGTCGCCGGGACGCTCTCTCCGGCGCTGGCCGAACTGGCGGCGCGTCAGGCGCTTAGCTGGCGGGCGACGGAATTTAGCGAGTCGCTGGTGGATGATGTCTTTCTGGTGATTGCGGCCACGGAGGACGAGGCGCTTAACCAGCGGGTGTTTGCGGCGGCTAACGCGCGCTACCGGTTGGTCAACGTGGTGGATAACCAGGCGCTGTGCTCGTTTGTCTTCCCTTCTATCGTCGACCGTTCGCCGCTGCTGGTGGCGATCTCCTCCAGCGGCAAAGCGCCAGTACTGTCGCGCATTCTGCGCGAGAAAATTGAAGCGCTGCTGCCGACAAACCTCGGGCGGCTGGCGGAATCGGCGAGCTACTGGCGTAACCATCTGAAAACCCGTCTGACGACCACCGAAGCGCGTCGTCGCTTCTGGGAACGCGTCTTCACCGGCCGCTTTGCCAGCCTGATGGTGGCAGGCAATCATGCGGAGGCGGAAAAGGCGCTGCAGGATGAGCTGGATAAGCCCGAACGCGAGACGGGAGAAATTATTCTGGTGGGCGCCGGGCCGGGCGATGCCGGGCTGCTGACCCTTCGTGGTCTGCAGGCGATCCAGCAGGCGGACGTGGTTTTCCACGACCATCTGGTGACCCAGCCGGTTCTCGAGCTGGTGCGCCGCGATGCCGAGTTAATCTGTGTCGGCAAACGCGCCGGCGAGCACTCGGTGCCGCAGCATGAAACCAATCAGCTGCTGGTGGAGGCGGCGAAGGCAGGGAAAACCGTCGTGCGTCTGAAGGGCGGGGATCCGTTTATTTTTGGCCGCGGCGCAGAAGAGCTGCAGGCTGCCGCCGAAGCGGGGATCCCGTTCCAGGTGGTGCCTGGCGTCACTGCCGCCGCCGGGGCGACGGCCTACGCCGGTATTCCGCTGACCCATCGCGATTATGCGCAAAGCGCCGTCTTTGTCACCGGCCACTATAAGCCGGACAGCGCCCCCTTCGACTGGTCGCTGCTGGCGAAGAGCCAACAAACGCTGGCGATCTACATGGGCACCATGAAGGCAGCAGAAATCAGCGCTCAGCTGATCGCCCACGGTCGCGACAGCACTACGCCGGTCGCGGTGATTTCCCGCGGTACCCGCGACGATCAGCAGACGATAACCGGCACATTGCAACAACTCGAACACCTGGCGAAAGACGCCCCGATGCCCGCCCTGCTGGTGGTGGGCGAAGTGGTGCAGCTGCATCAGCAGCTCGCCTGGTTTCAACATACATCATCCGCCGAGGGGTTTAACTCTTCGGTGGTCAATCTGGCTTAAGGAACGGTTATGGACCAAAAACGACTCACTCACCTGCGGCAACTGGAGGCGGAAAGCATCCATATTATTCGTGAGGTGGCCGCCGAATTTTCTAACCCGGTGATGATGTACTCCATCGGGAAAGATTCCAGCGTAATGCTGCATCTGGCGCGCAAAGCGTTTTATCCGGGAACCTTGCCGTTCCCGCTGCTGCACGTCGATACCGGCTGGAAATTCCGTGAGATGTATGAGTTCCGTGACCATACCGCCAAAGCCTACGGCTGTGAGCTGCTGGTGCATAAAAACCCGGAAGGGGTGGCGATGGGCATCAACCCGTTCGTCCACGGCAGCGCTAAGCATACCGATATCATGAAAACGGAAGGTCTGAAGCAGGCGCTGAACAAATACGGCTTTGACGCCGCGTTCGGCGGCGCGCGTCGCGATGAAGAGAAATCCCGCGCGAAAGAGCGCATCTACTCCTTCCGCGACCGCTTCCACCGCTGGGACCCGAAAAATCAGCGTCCGGAGCTGTGGCACAACTACAACGGCCAGATTAACAAAGGCGAAAGCATCCGCGTCTTCCCGCTCTCCAACTGGACCGAGCTGGATATCTGGCAGTACATCTATCTGGAAAATATTGAAATCGTGCCGCTGTATCTGGCCGCTGAGCGCCCGGTGCTGGAGCGCGACGGTATGCTGATGATGATCGATGATGACCGTATCGATCTGCAGCCGGGCGAAGTGATTGAAAAACGGATGGTGCGTTTCCGTACCCTTGGCTGCTGGCCGCTGACCGGCGCAGTGGAGTCTGAAGCGCAGACGCTGCCGGAAATTATTGAAGAGATGCTGGTATCAACCACCAGTGAACGTCAGGGCCGCGTGATTGACCGCGACCAGGCCGGCTCGATGGAGCTGAAGAAACGTCAGGGGTATTTCTAAGGAGCCGCCATGAACACGACAATTGCCCAACAAATTGCTAATGAAGGCGGCGTAGAAGCTTACCTGCACGCGCAACAGCACAAGAGCCTGCTGCGTTTTCTGACCTGCGGCAGCGTAGATGACGGCAAAAGCACCTTAATTGGCCGTTTGCTGCACGATACGCGCCAGATCTATGAAGACCAGCTGTCGTCTCTGCACAACGACAGTAAGCGTCACGGTACCCAGGGCGAAAAGCTGGACCTGGCGCTGCTGGTGGACGGCCTGCAGGCTGAGCGCGAGCAGGGCATCACCATCGATGTCGCCTATCGCTACTTCTCGACCGAAAAACGCAAATTTATCATCGCCGACACCCCGGGGCACGAGCAGTACACGCGCAATATGGCCACCGGCGCGTCAACCTGCGACCTGGCGATCCTGCTGATCGATGCGCGTAAAGGCGTGCTCGACCAGACCCGCCGTCACAGCTTTATCTCTACGCTGCTGGGCATTAAACACCTGGTGGTGGCGGTCAACAAAATGGATCTCGTCGAGTTTAGCGAAGCGCGCTTCAACGAGATCCGTGAAGATTATCTGACCTTTGCCGAGCAGCTGCCGGGCAACCTCGATATCCGCTTTGTACCGCTGTCGGCGCTGGAAGGCGATAACGTCGCCAGCCAGAGCGCGAACATCCCGTGGTACAGCGGTCCGACCCTGCTGGAAGTCCTCGAAACCGTGGAGATCCAGCGGGTGGTCGAGAGCCAGCCGCTGCGCTTCCCGGTGCAGTATGTTAACCGTCCGAACCTCGATTTCCGCGGCTTCTCCGGCACGGTCGCCTCCGGTACGGTTACCGTTGGCCAGCGTCTGAAGGTGCTGCCGTCGGGCGTCGAATCGAGCGTGGCGCGTATCGTCACCTTCGACGGCGACCTGCAGGAAGCTGCCGCCGGCGAAGCCATTACCATTGTGCTGAAAGATGAAATCGACATCAGCCGCGGCGACCTGCTGGTTGACGCGCAAGCCTCGCTGCCGGCGGTGCAAAGCGCCAGCATCGACGTGGTGTGGATGGCCGAGCAGCCGCTGACCCCGGGGCAGAGCTACGACATTAAAATCGCCGGGAAGAAGACCCGCGCTCGCGTCGACGCTATCCGCTACCAGGTCGATATTAACAACCTGACCCAACGTGAAGTCGAGTCTCTACCGCTGAACGGCATTGGGCTGGTGGAGCTGACCTTTGACGAACCTTTAGTGCTGGATCCGTATCAGCAAAACCCGGTGACCGGCGGGCTTATCTTTATCGATCGCCTGACCAACGTCACCGTGGGCGCCGGGATGGTCAACGAGCCGCACCTGCAGGCGTCGACCTCGGCATCGCAGTACAGCGCCTTTGAGCTGGAGCTGAACCAGCTGATCCGTAAACACTTCCCGCACTGGGACGCCCGCGACCTGCTGGGAGGCAAATAATGGCCCAGCATGACGAAAACGTCGTCTGGCATGCCCATCCTGTGACCCAGCAGCAGCGGGAACAGCATCACGGCCATCGCGGCGTGGTGCTGTGGTTTACCGGCCTTTCGGGGTCGGGTAAATCCACTGTCGCCGGGGCGCTGGAGGAGGCGCTGCATGAGCGCGGCGTCAGCACCTATCTGTTGGACGGCGACAATGTGCGCCATGGCCTGTGCAGCGATCTGGGATTCAGTGATGAGGATCGTAAAGAGAACATTCGCCGCGTCGGCGAAGTGGCCAGGCTGATGGTCGATGCCGGTCTGGTGGTATTGACGGCATTTATATCACCACACCGCGCGGAACGGCAGATGGTGCGCGAGCGCCTGGGGGAGGGACGCTTCATCGAAGTGTTCGTCGATACCCCGCTGGCCATCTGCGAGGCGCGGGATCCGAAAGGATTGTACAAGAAGGCGCGGGCAGGGGAATTACGCAATTTCACCGGCATAGACTCGGTCTATGAGGCACCGGAAAAGGCGGAAATTCATCTGGATGGTGAACAATTGGTAACAAATTTGGTGCACCAACTATTAGACCTGCTGCAACAGAGCGATATTATCAGATCCTGAAACGGCAGCGGCATCGAGGGGTGCCGGTTGCCCGGTCTACAGGATTCGATATGCGCAATACCCAGAACCTCAGTATTATTCGTTCAGAACCGCCTCCGGCGATCGGCGACGAGACCACCTGGTCTCTGTCGGGCGCTGCCGTGGGCTTTATTTCATGGCTGCTGGCGCTGGGTATTCCCTTCCTTCTCTATGGCAGTAATACGCTCTTCTTCCTCCTTTACACCTGGCCGTTCTTCCTGGCGTTGATGCCGGTGGCGGTAGTGGTCGGTATTGCGCTGCACTCTCTGCTCAATGGCAAGCTGCTCTATAGCGCCAGCGCGACCATCCTGACCGTCGGGCTGATGTTTGCGCTACTCTTCCTCTGGCTGTTGGGATAACCCGTTTCTGGTATGAATCAAGCATGGGTATCGGCAGCAAAAATATGGTACAGTCCCCGCGTTACGCGGCATCGTCCGCGCGCCCTGGTAGCGTACCCGGGCGAGTTTTGGGATGATGATGCCGTTTGTCAGGGGGCAGGATGGGTAAACTAACGCTGCTATTATTAGCTTTGCTGGTCTGGCTACAGTATTCGCTGTGGTTCGGTAAAAACGGCCTGCACGACTACACGCGGGTTAACGACGACGTCACCGCCCAGCAGGCGACTAACGCCAAATTAAAAGCACGCAACGATCAGCTATTTGCCGAAATTGACGACCTCAACGGCGGGCAGGAAGCGATCGAGGAGCGCGCGCGCAATGAACTCAGTATGACCCGCCCGGGCGAAACCTTCTATCGTCTGGTACCGGATGCGTCTAAACGCAACCAGGCATCGGGGCAACAGCAGAACAATCGATAACCAGGCCCAGGATAACAACATGGCAGCCACTTTTCCGGGCGTTTGCGCCGTGGTGCCGGCAGCCGGTTTTGGCCGCCGCATGCAAACGGAATGCCCGAAACAATATCTCTCAATCGGTAACAAAACGATTCTCGAACATGCGGTCGCTGCGCTGCTGGCGGATGCGCGCGTCCAGCGCGTGGTGATTGCCGTCAGCCCCGGCGATCGGCGCTTCAGCCAGCTACCGCTGGCGCAGCACCCGCAAATTACCGTCGTGGATGGCGGCGCCGAGCGCGCCGATTCCGTGCTCGCGGGCCTGAAGGCGTTGCCGGAGGCGCAGTGGGTGCTGGTGCATGACGCCGCGCGCCCCTGCCTGCATCAGGACGACCTCAGCCGCCTGCTGGCGCTCAGCGAAACCAGCCGTGTCGGGGGGATCCTCGCGGCGCCGGTGCGCGACACCATGAAGCGCGCCGAGCCGGGCAAAACCGCTATCGCCCATACCGTCGATCGCAATGACCTGTGGCATGCGCTGACGCCGCAATTTTTCCCTCGCGAGCTGCTGGTGGATTGCCTCACCCGGGCGCTGAACGAGGGGGCGACCATCACGGATGAAGCCTCGGCGCTGGAGTACTGCGGCTTCCATCCGCAGCTGGTCGCCGGTCGCGCGGATAATATTAAAGTGACGCGCCCGGAAGACCTGGCGCTGGCTGAATTTTACCTCACCCGTTCCCGACACCAGGAGAAAGCTTAATGCGAATTGGACATGGTTTTGACGTACACGCTTTTGGCGGTGAAGGCCCAATCATTATTGGCGGGGTACGCATTCCTTATGAAAAAGGGCTGCTGGCCCACTCCGACGGCGACGTCGCGCTGCATGCGCTGACCGACGCGCTGCTGGGCGCCGCGGCGCTCGGCGATATCGGCAAACTGTTCCCCGATACCGATCCGGCGTTTAAAGGCGCCGATAGCCGCGAACTGCTGCGCGAAGCGTGGCGTCGTATTCAGGCCAAAGGCTATACGCTCGGCAACGTCGACGTCACCATTATCGCCCAGGCGCCGAAGATGCTGCCGCATATTCCGCAGATGCGCGTCTTTATCGCTGAAGATCTCGGCTGCCATATGGACGACGTCAACGTGAAAGCGACCACCACCGAGAAGCTGGGCTTCACCGGCCGTGGGGAAGGGATCGCCTGCGAAGCGGTCGCGCTGCTGCGTAAGGCCGAAAAATGATCGCCTTTGACCAACTGACCTGGCTGCACGGCAAGCCGCAGAGCAGCGGGCTGCTGAAAGCCAATCCGGAAGACTTTCTGGTGGTGGAGGATCTGGGCTTTGCGCCGGACGGCGAAGGCGAACATGTGCTGGTGCGGATCCTGAAAAACGGCTGCAATACGCGCTTTGTCGCCGACGCGCTGGCGAAATTCCTCAAGATCCACGCTCGTGAAGTGAGCTTCGCCGGGCAAAAGGATAAGCACGCCGTCACCGAGCAGTGGCTGTGCGCGCGGGTGCCCGGCAAAGAGATGCCGGACCTGAGCAAATTTCAGCTCGAGGGCTGCCAGGTACTGGAATATGCCCGCCATAAGCGTAAGCTGCGTTTAGGCGCGCTGAAAGGCAACCAGTTTACCGTGATCCTGCGTGAGATTAGCCATCGCCAGGACGTGGAGACGCGTCTGCAGGCCATCGCTGAACGGGGCGTACCGAACTATTTCGGCGCGCAGCGCTTTGGCATTGGCGGCAGTAATCTGCAGGGCGCGTTGCGCTGGGCGGAAAGCGACGCGCCGGTGCGCGATCGCAATAAGCGCAGTTTTTGGTTGTCGGCGGCCCGCAGTGCGTTGTTTAATCAGCAAGTCAGTATTAGATTAAAAAAAACGGAATTTAATCAGGTTGTTGATGGCGATGCGCTACAATTAGCGGGGCGTGGGAGCTGGTTTGTCGTCACACCGGAAGAACTCGAGGTTTCGCAGGCGCGGGTGCACAACCGCGAACTGATGATCACGGCTGCGCTGCCGGGCAGCGGCGACTGGGGAAGCCAGCGCGACGCTCTGGCCGCCGAGCAGGCCGCCATCGCCGAAGAAACTTCGCTGCAGGCGCTGTTGGTGCGGGAGAAAGTCGAGGCGGCGCGCCGGGCGATGCTTCTCTATCCGCAGCAGCTTAGCTGGAACTGGTGGGATGACGTAACCGTTGAACTGCGTTTCTGGCTGCCGGCGGGCAGCTTCGCCACCAGCGTGGTCAGGGAGCTTATCAATACAACGGGTGACTATGCGAATATTGCTGAGTAACGATGACGGGATCCATGCGCCGGGGATACAGACCCTGGCGAAGGCCTTAAGGGAGTTTGCCGAGGTCCAGGTTGTTGCACCCGATCGTAACCGCAGCGGAGCCTCGAATTCGCTGACGCTGGAATCATCCCTGCGTACGTTTACCTTTGAAAATGGCGACATCGCCGTCCAGATGGGCACCCCGACCGACTGTGTCTATCTCGGCGTGAACGCGCTGATGCGCCCACGTCCGGACATCGTTGTTTCCGGCATTAACGCGGGTCCCAACCTGGGCGATGACGTCATCTATTCCGGCACCGTGGCCGCAGCGATGGAAGGCCGTCATCTGGGGTTCCCCGCGCTGGCTGTGTCGCTGAACGGCTATCAACATTACGATACCGCCGCGGCGGTAACCTGCACCATTCTGCGCGCCTTAAGCCGCGAGCCGCTGCGTACCGGGCGGATCCTTAACATCAACGTGCCGGATCTCCCGCTTGATCAAATCAAGGGCATTCGCGTGACCCGCTGCGGCAACCGCCATCCGGCCGACCAGGTGATCCCGCAAAAAGATCCGCGCGGCAACACCCTGTACTGGATTGGCCCGCCGGGCGATAAGCGCGATGCCGGGCCGGGCACCGATTTTGCGGCAGTGGATGAAGGCTATGTTTCCGTGACGCCATTGCACGTCGATTTAACCGCCCATCAGGCGCATGAGGTAGTCAGCGATTGGCTGGAACGTGTCGGGGTTGACGGGCAATGGTAAGTAAACGTGTTGAAAGTTTGTTGAATCAACTGCGCACGCAGGGCATCGTCGATGAGCGTGTCCTCGAGGCGATCGCGCTTGTCCCGCGCGAAAAATTTGTTGATGAAGCCTTTGAACATAAAGCGTGGGAAAACACCGCGCTGCCGATTGGCCAGGGGCAGACCATCTCCCAGCCTTACATGGTGGCGCGGATGACCGAGCTGCTGACGCTGACGCCGGAGTCGCGCGTGCTGGAGATCGGCACTGGTTCCGGCTACCAGACGGCCATCCTGGCGCACCTGGTGCATCACGTTTGCTCGGTGGAGCGGATTAAGAGTTTACAGTGGCAGGCGCGTCGTCGCCTGAAACAACTTGATTTACATAATGTTTCAACCCGTCATGGCGATGGGTGGCAAGGTTGGCAGGCACGGGCGCCGTTTGATGCCATTATTGTGACGGCGGCGCCGCCGGAGATTCCAACCGCGCTGCTGGCGCAGCTGGATGACGATGGCGTGCTGGTGCTGCCGGTTGGCGAAGAGCATCAGTTTCTCAAACGGATCCGTCGCCGGGGCAACGAATTTATCATTGATACCGTCGAGGCCGTTCGCTTTGTTCCCCTGGTGAAGGGGGAGCTGGCCTGAGACCCGGATTATTCCAGGTTTTTTTTGCCTGACTTTAGGCGTAGGGTGGACACATTTTTCAGTGTCCTGGCCGGGCGCCGCCCGGTAAGCAAGATATTGGCAGTTAACATATTCCTGGGGGATAAATGAGCGCGGGAAGCACCAAATTTACCGTCAGCCGTATTGCGGCTCTTTCACTGGTTTCACTCTGGCTGGCCGGGTGTACCAACACCAATAATCCGCCAGCGCCGGTTAGCTCTGCCGGCGGTGCCGCCTCTTCCAGCACCAACTCCGGCATGCTGATTACGCCGCCATCCTCCGGCGTCAAGTCTGCTCCTCAGGCGCAGCCGATTCAGCCGGTACAGACCCAAACCATTCAGCCGCAGCCGACGCCGATGGCGCAGGAGCCGGTGCAGACGGTGAACGGTAAGATCGTTTACAACCGCAAATATGGCGATATTCCGAAAGGTAGCTATACCGGCGGCAGTACCTATACGGTAAGACGGGGAGACACGCTGTTCTATATCGCGTGGGTCACCGGCAACGATTTCCGCGACCTGGCGCAACGCAACAATGTCCCGGCCCCGTACGCGCTGAACGTGGGTCAGGTGCTGCAGGTCGGCAACGCCTCAGGCCAGCCGATCACCGGTGAAAACGCCGTTTCTCAGGCCAGCGCAAGGGCGAGCGGCGGTGCGACAGCCACCACAACTTCTGCACAAAAATCGACCGCGGTGGTTGCTTCACAACCGACTATTACGTATTCTGAATCTTCAGGTGAACAGAGTGCTACCAAGATGTTGCCTAATAATAAACCCGCGACCACGACCACAACGGTTGTCGCGCCGGTGACGGCACCAACAACGGTGAGCACAACCCAGCCGACTGCAAGCAGTACGTCAACCAGTTCGCCGATCTCATCATGGCGCTGGCCGACTGATGGCAAGGTTATCGAGAACTTTAGCGGCGCGGAAGGCGGCAATAAAGGTATCGACATTGCAGGCAGTAAGGGACAGGCTATTGTCGCGACCGCCGATGGGCGCGTCGTCTATGCCGGTAACGCACTGCGCGGCTACGGTAATCTTATTATCATCAAACACAACGATGATTACCTGAGTGCCTACGCTCATAACGATACCATGCTGGTTCGGGAGCAACAGGAAGTCAAAGCGGGGCAGAAAATCGCTACCATGGGTAGCACCGGAACCAGCTCAACAAGATTACATTTTGAAATTCGTTACAAGGGGAAATCCGTCAACCCGCTGCAGTACTTACCGCAGCGATAATTTGGCAAAGTACGGATAAGCGAAGCATCAGCTAACAGGCGCCAGGGCGGTGTCTACGCCACTCTCGCAGAGAGGGCAGGGGAAATCGTCCAGGCGTCGTTTGTTGATGTGCCGTGGAAGGTGCTTTGCTCAGGGATCACGGGTAGGAGCCACCTTTATGAGTCAGAATACGCTGAAAGTTCATGATTTAAATGAAGACGCGGAATTTGATGAGAACGGAATTGAGGTTTTCGACGAGAAGGCCTTAGTAGAAGAGGAACCCAGTGATAGCGATCTGGCTGAGGAAGAGCTACTGTCGCAAGGCGCAACACAACGCGTACTTGACGCCACTCAGCTTTATCTTGGAGAGATTGGTTATTCCCCACTGCTGACCGCGGAAGAGGAAGTCTATTTCGCGCGTCGCGCACTGCGTGGTGATGTCGCTTCACGCCGTCGCATGATTGAAAGCAACCTGCGTCTGGTGGTGAAGATTGCCCGTCGTTACAGCAATCGTGGTCTGGCGCTGCTGGATCTGATTGAAGAAGGTAACCTCGGCCTGATCCGCGCCGTTGAGAAGTTTGACCCGGAACGTGGGTTCCGTTTTTCGACCTATGCGACCTGGTGGATCCGCCAGACCATTGAACGGGCGATCATGAACCAAACCCGTACGATCCGTTTGCCGATCCATATTGTTAAAGAGCTGAACGTCTATCTGCGTACCGCGCGCGAGTTGTCCCATAAGCTGGACCACGAGCCGAGTGCGGAAGAGATTGCCGAACAGCTGGACAAACCGGTCGATGACGTCAGCCGTATGCTGCGTCTGAACGAGCGCATCACCTCCGTGGATACTCCGCTGGGTGGCGATTCAGAAAAAGCGCTGCTGGATATTCTGGCCGATGAGAAAGAGAACGGCCCGGAAGACACCACGCAGGACGATGATATGAAGCAAAGCATCGTCAAATGGCTGTTCGAACTGAACGCCAAGCAGCGTGAAGTTCTGGCGCGTCGTTTCGGTCTGCTGGGTTATGAAGCAGCCACGCTGGAAGATGTGGGCCGTGAAATTGGCCTCACCCGCGAGCGTGTGCGGCAGATCCAGGTGGAAGGTCTGCGTCGCCTGCGGGAAATTCTGCAGGGGCAGGGGCTGAATATCGAAGCGCTCTTCCGCGAATAAGATCTTTTCTCTCAAAAAGGCCCCCTCGACAGTCGGGGCCTTTTTCTTTGCGCTAGCCGAGGCGGGTTTCCTGCAGATGACGCCAGATAATTTTCCCTTCCGCTTGCTGAAAAATCGCCGTCGACCAGCGTACGTTCTCACTGCCATCCGCCAGCGTTTGGCTTTCACGGTATAGCACTGCGGCGCCGTCGTGCCACTCGCTAATGATTTTCGCCTGGTCCACCACGATGTGTAATCCCGGACGGGTTGCGCCCGCATGGTGGAAAAAACGGCTCACCGCCGGGTAGTCCATCTTCTCGCCGCCCGGAGGGATCATGGTGAATTCGGCGGCAAAACGTGTCATCAGTGCCTCAGCGCTTCCTTCCCCCTGGCTTAACCAGCGTTCGATAAGGATATGGGCGTCGAGGACTTCCTGCAGATAAGGGTTCATGACTTCTCCAGAGTGGTGTGCAGGCGATGGATAATCGCCCGATTATTCAGCCGCAGGCAAAACAGCAGCGGCAACAGGGTGATGGCGGCGGCGCTAATAAACACGATTTGCCAGGCGTAGGCCGGCGGAAATCCCCTCAGCAGCAGGGCGAGCAGCGCGCTGCCGGCAAAGAAGCTGAGCTGGCGGTTCAGATTCCACAGCGCGCTGGCGTCAGGCATCTCTTCGGCAGGCGTATGCAGGAAGGCGCTGCTTTGCGCGGTGCTGCTGCATAAGCTGCCTCCTCCGCCCATCAGCGTAAAGGCCAGAATCAACAGCGCCAGCGGGCTGTGCGCATCGATCTTCAGCAGCAGCAGGATCCCCGCCGCCTGTAGCAAGCAGCCAACCATCACCAGCGGTCGTGGCCCGAAGCGGTTGAAATATCTGCCGGTAAACGTGATGGCGGCGAACGAGGCCAGCGACCAGGGCACCATCAGGGCACCGATGGCCCCCGGCGCCATCCCGGTGACGCGTTGCAGGTAGAACATCCCGACCACGTTGACGCCAATAAACATCCCCGGTACGCAGAGGTAGATCAGCATCGCGAAGCGCAGCAGAGGATCGGCCAGCAACGACAGCGGAAGAAAGCGAGTTGGGCGAACCGGGCCGGGGCTGTCGTTCAGCCATCGCACCGCCAGCACAAAGGTTAGCAGAGCCACAGGCAGGCTGGCGAAAAAGACCCAGCGCCAGCTGAAGGCCTGGACTAACAGGCCGCCGATTGCCGGCGAGCAGGCTGGTGCCAGCAGGCCGACCAGCATCACCGCCGCCGACAGTTTCGCCCGCTCATGCGGCTGAAACAGCGGCCACGTCAATGCCTGGCCAAGGGGGATTAACAGCCCGCCGCCCATCCCCTGCAGCGTCCGCCAGAAAATCAGCTCGCCGAGACTGCTGGCAAGCCCTGCCGCCAGCGCGCCGAGGCTGAACAGCCCCAGCGAGAGTAAAAACAGTCGTTTCGCCCCCCAGCGCTGACTAAGCCAGGCACTGAACGGTACGACGACCGTCAGACCGAGAATATAAGCATTGCTGACCCACGCCAGCTGAGAGACGGAAACCGTCAGCGCGCGGCTGATGGCCGGGAAGGCGATGCTGGCGATAAACATATTGATTAAATCGAGAAAAAAGCCGAACAGAAAAACGGTGGCAACGCGGTGGCGATAGGTCATGGTTCACTCCCTCAGACAGGCGGCTACTGTAAACCCGGTTCTGCGGGGGATAAATGGGGTGAATCGGGATATACTGTCTGAATATTTTTGACAATCATCCGGACGACAATGCTTAATCTTCAGCGTGTGACCATGTTTATCGCCGTGGTGGATGCCGGCAGCTTCACCCTGGCCGCTGCGGCGCTGGGGCAGACCAAGGCGGTGGTCAGTTTTAACGTACGGCAGCTGGAAAATGAACTGGGGGTGACCCTGCTGCTGCGCTCAACGCGTCGTCTGCGCCTCACCGACGCCGGGGCGCTGTTCTATCAGCGCGGGGTGGCGCTGCTGAAAGCGGCGGAAAATCTGCAGGATGAGGTGCGGGCCAGCCATACCGGCTTAAGTGGAGAGCTGCGGATCACCACCACGCCGGAGTATGGCGCGCAGGTCATCATTCCGGCGCTGGCCGCGTTTGCCCGTCGTCACCCGGCGCTGCGGGTGCGCCACGTTTCGTCCTCCCATCATGCGGACCTCATTTCAGAACGATTTGATGTGGCGATACGCCTCGGTACGCTGGCCGATTCCCGCTACCGGGCGACGCGGATAGCCAGTTTCGCGATCCTGCCCGTCGCCTCTCCGGCCTGGCTGGCAAGCCATCCGGTGCAGACGCTGTCCGATCTGGCGCAAGCCGACTGGATTATTCATGAGCGTCTGTCGGCGCCGCTGCGCTGGCAGCTGCGAACGGATCAACAGACAGAGGTGGATTTCGCCATTGCCAGCGCGCCGCGCTTTTCAGCCGACAGCGCTACGGCGCTGATGAGCTTTGCTCTGGCCGGGTGCGGCATCGCCTTGCTGCCGGCATGGCTGGTAGCCAAAAAAGTGGCGCAGCGGGAGCTGGTGCCGCTCCTGCCGGAATACCATTTCCCACAGCAAGGCGTGTATGCCCTTTATCCCGATGCGCAGCATATGCCGACCCGGGTGCGGGCGTTTATCGATTTCCTGCGTGAGAAGGTCGTTTAATTGACCGCTCAGGGCGCCATCATTTTGCGCACCAGCCGGGAGAACTGTTCGCGTTCGTCATCGCTCAGGCGGCCGAGAAACTCGTCATCGATCTCATTGCCCTGCGGAATCGAACGATTAAGCAACGCCTCGCCTTGTTCGGTCAGATAGACAAAACGGCGGCGTTTATCGGCGGGATCGTGCTCACGGCGCACCAGGCCGCGCGCCTCCATCCGGCTGAGCATCTCCGCCAGCGTGGCCTTGGTACTGACCGCCGCTTCAATCAGCACGACCTGCTCGATACCCGGCTGCTCCGCTACCGAGCGCATCACCGCGTACTGAGGTTTAGTCAGATCCGGTAACGCTTGCTGCCAGCGGGCGGTATGTTGTTGAAAAAGCTGGCGCAGCAGGTGAAATGCTTCGTTTCGTAACTCCATGAATACTCCGTAACAAAACTGTCACCTCTATGATAGCCGTTCGTACGCCATTTTATACCCTTTCTGCGTTTTTGATTAAAAATGCGCACGTATACGAACGATCTTGTCATCGCCGTCCGGAGAGGATAATTTAAATATAAAGTTCGTGTACGAACAATTTGAGTGAGGTCTGGAATGAAACTGATTATTGGGATGACGGGGGCCACCGGGGCTCCGCTTGGGGTGGCATTGCTGCAGGCGCTACGTGATATGCCGGAGGTGGAAACCCACCTGGTGATGTCGAAATGGGCCAAAACCACCATCGAGCTGGAAACGCCCTGGACAGCGCGCGAAGTGGCCGCGTTGGCGGACTTTTCCCACAGCCCGGCTGACCAGGCCGCCACCATTTCATCCGGTTCATTTCGTACCGACGGCATGATCGTTATTCCCTGCAGTATGAAAACGCTGGCAGGCATTCGCGCGGGTTATGCCGAAGGGCTGGTGGGCCGCGCGGCGGACGTGGTGCTCAAAGAGGGGCGCAAGCTGGTGCTAGTCCCGCGGGAAATGCCGCTGAGCACGATCCATCTGGAGAACATGCTGGCGCTGTCGCGCATGGGCGTGGCGATGGTGCCGCCGATGCCGGCTTACTACAACCACCCGGAGACGGTTGACGATATCACCAATCATATCGTCACCCGGGTGCTGGATCAGTTTGGCCTCGACTATCACAAAGCGCGCCGCTGGAGCGGCTTACGCACGGCAGAACAATTTGCACAGGAGATCGAATAATGGCTTTTGATGATTTGCGCAGCTTTTTGCAGGCGCTGGATGACCAGGGACAACTGCTAAAAATCAGTGAAGAGGTAAACGCCGAGCCCGATCTGGCGGCGGCCGCCAATGCGACCGGACGCATCGGCGACGGCGCCCCGGCACTGTGGTTCGATAATATTCGTGGCTTTACTGACGCCCGCGTGACGATGAACACCATCGGTTCGTGGCAGAACCATGCCATCTCGCTGGGCCTGCCGCCTAACACGCCGGTGAAAAAGCAGATTGATGAATTCATTCGCCGCTGGGATAAATTCCCGGTGACGCCAGAGCGCCGCGCCAACCCGGCGTGGGCGGAAAACACCGTTGATGGCGACGATATCAACCTGTTCGATATTCTGCCGCTGTTCCGCCTCAACGATGGTGACGGCGGTTTCTACCTCGACAAAGCCTGTGTCGTATCACGCGACCCGCGTGATCCTGACAACTTCGGTAAGCAAAACGTCGGTATCTACCGCATGGAAGTGAAAGGCAAGCGCAAGCTCGGCCTGCAGCCGGTGCCGATGCATGATATCGCGCTGCATCTGCATAAAGCGGAAGAGCGTGGGGAAGATCTGCCGATTGCCATCACCCTCGGTAACGACCCGATTATTACCCTGATGGGCGCCACGCCGCTGAAATACGATCAGTCGGAATATGAAATGGCTGGCGCGCTGCGCGAGAGCCCGTATCCCATCGCTACCGCGCCGCTGACCGGCTTTGATGTACCCTGGGGGTCGGAAGTGATCCTCGAAGGGGTCATTGAAGGGCGTAAGCGTGAGATCGAGGGGCCGTTCGGTGAGTTTACCGGTCACTACTCCGGTGGTCGTAACATGACGGTAGTGCGTATCGACAAAGTCTCGTATCGCAGCAAACCGATTTTTGAATCGCTCTATCTCGGTATGCCGTGGACCGAAATTGACTATCTGATGGGGCCGGCGACCTGTGTGCCGCTGTATCAGCAGCTGAAGGCCGAGTTTCCGGAAGTGCAGGCGGTCAACGCCATGTACACCCATGGTCTGCTGGCGATCATCTCCACCAAAAAACGCTATGGCGGTTTTGCCCGCGCGGTGGGCCTGCGGGCGATGACTACTCCGCACGGCCTCGGCTATGTGAAGATGGTGATCATGGTTGATGAAGATGTTGACCCGTTCAACCTGCCGCAGGTGATGTGGGCGCTCTCCTCGAAGGTTAACCCGGCGGGTGACCTGGTGCAGTTGCCGAACATGTCGGTCCTTGAACTTGACCCAGGCTCCAGCCCGGCGGGCATCACCGACAAACTGATTATCGACGCCACCACCCCGGTTGCGCCGGACCTTCGCGGCCACTACAGCCAGCCGGTGCAGGATCTGCCGGAAACCAAAGCCTGGGCTGAAAAACTGACCGCTATGCTGGCCAACCGTAAATAAGGAGAAAAAGATGATTTGTCCACGTTGCGCCGATGAAAAGATTGAAGTGATGGCGACGTCGCCGGTGAAAGGGGTCTGGACCGTGTATCAGTGCCAGCACTGTCTTTATACCTGGCGAAATACCGAGCCGCTGCGCCGCACCAGTCGCGAACACTATCCGGAAGCGTTCCGGATGACGCAGAAAGATATTGATGAGGCGCCGCAGGTACCACACGTACCGCCGTTATTGCCGGAAGATAAGCGTTAATAAAACGGGCCCGCTAAGTCGGGCCTTTTTTATATTTAGTACAATTATGGAAGCTATTTTTTCATTAAATTAAAAAATTACGTGAGGGGTTAATATGCTGGGATGACTTTGCGAGCCTGCTTCCAGATTATTATAAAATCCGTCTGATTAATTCCTTGCAGATAAATTTCACGCCCTGACGAGTATAGAATAGCGGCGGGTGCTTGAGGCTGTCTGGCCTTGAGCATTACCAGGACCCCAGACAGACGAAAGCCCCAGGAGATATTTCTATCAACTGAGGCTAGCGAATGAACATCGACAATTCAGATGTTAGTCTCTTCTTTGCAGGGAGGCAAGATATGCTGACAAAATATGCCCTTGTGGCAATCATCGTACTCTGTATTACGGTACTGGGATTTACGCTGTTGGTGCACAGCTCACTATGCGAGCTGAGTATTAAAGAGCGTAATATTGAGTTTAAAGCTGTTCTCGCTTACGAATCGAAGAAGTAGCATCCACGCGGGGGCAACCCCGCGTATGGGTTGTCAGGACGCATCCTCTAGCACCCATTTTTAGTTTGTTAAAACGGCAGCGCTGAGCGGCGCTGCCGTTTTTCACCTTAATGGGTGGCTAAACCAGGCTTTTCAGACGGTAGATCCACTCCAGCGCCTGACGCGGGGTCAGGGAGTCGGGATCAAGATTCTCCAGTGCTTCAACCGCAGGCGAGGTCTCTTCCGGGGCGGCGAGCAGCGACATCTGCGTGCCGTCGACCTGGGTCGCCGCCGCGTTGGGCGAGATGCTCTCCAGCTCGCGCAGTTTCTGCCGCGCGCGCTTGATCACCTCTTTCGGCACCCCGGCCAGCGCGGCGACCGCCAGGCCATAGCTCTTGCTGGCCGCGCCGTCCTGCACGCTGTGCATAAAGGCGATGGTATCGCCGTGCTCCAGCGCGTCGAGGTGGACGTTGGCGACGCCTTCCATTTTCTCCGGCAGCTGAGTGAGCTCGAAGTAGTGGGTGGCGAACAGCGTCAGCGCCTTGATTTTGTTGGCCAGATTTTCCGCACAGGCCCACGCCAGCGATAGCCCGTCGTAGGTGGACGTGCCGCGGCCAATCTCATCCATCAGCACCAGGCTGTGTTCGGTGGCGTTGTGCAGAATATTGGCGGTTTCCGTCATCTCCACCATAAAGGTCGAGCGGCCGCTGGCCAGGTCATCCGCCGCGCCGACGCGGGTAAAGATGCGATCGATGGGTCCGATCTCCACCTTCTGCGCCGGGACGTAGCTGCCGATATAGGCCAGCAGCGCAATCAGCGCGGTCTGGCGCATATAGGTACTTTTACCGCCCATGTTCGGCCCGGTGATGATCAGCATCCGCCGCTGCGGCGCTAGCTGCAGCGGGTTGGCGATAAACGGCTCTTTCAGCACCTGCTCGACCACCGGATGGCGGCCTTCGCTGATGCGAATACCTGGCTTATCGCTAAAGGTCGGGCAGCAGTAGTTCAGGGTTTCCGCGCGCTCCGCCAGGTTGACCAGCACGTCCAGCTCGGCCAGCGCGCTGGCGCTGGTTTGCAGGTCGGCGAGATGCGGCAGCAGCAGGTCGAACAGTTCGTCATAAAGCTGTTTTTCCAGTGCCAGCGCTTTGCCCTTGGAGGTCAGCACCTTATCTTCGTATTCCTTCAGCTCAGGAATAATGTAGCGTTCGGCGTTCTTCAGCGTCTGGCGGCGCACGTAGTGGATCGGCGCGAGGTGGCTCTGGCCGCGGCTGATCTGGATGTAGTAGCCGTGGACGGCGTTGTAGCCGACTTTCAGGGTATCGAGGCCCAGCCGCTCGCGCTCGCGGATCTCCAGTTTATCGAGATAATCGGTGGCGCCATCGGCCAGCGCACGCCACTCGTCCAGCTCTTCGCTATAGCCCGGGGCGATGACTCCGCCGTCACGGACCAGCACCGGCGGCGCGTCAATCACCGCGCGCTCCAGCAGTTCGCGCAGTTCGGTGAACTCGCCCATTTTCTCGCGCAATTTTTGCACCGGCTGACGGTCAACGTCGGCCAGCAGCTCACGCAGCAGCGGCAACTGCTGCAGGGCATGACGCATGCGGGCTAAATCGCGTGGACGGGCGGTACGCAGCGCCAGACGCGCCAGAATACGTTCCAGATCGCCGACCTGGCGCAGCACCGGCTGCAGCTCGGTATAGCGCTCCTGTAGCGCGCCGATGGTCTGCTGGCGCTCCACCAGCACGGCGGTATCGCGGACCGGCATATGCAGCCAGCGCTTGAGCATCCGGCTGCCCATCGGCGTCACCGTACAGTCGAGTACCGAGGCCAGGGTGTTGTCGGTGCCGCCGGCCAGATTCTGGGTGATCTCGAGGTTACGGCGGGTGGCGGCATCCATAATGATGCTGTCCTGCTGGCGTTCCATGGTGATGGAACGGATGTGCGGCAGCGAGGTGCGCTGAGTGTCTTTGACATACTGCAGCAGGCAGCCGGCGGCGCACAGGCCGCGTGGGGCGTTTTCCACGCCGAAGCCGACCAGATCGCGGGTGCCGAACTGCAGGTTAAGCTGCTGGCGCGCGGTGTCGATTTCAAATTCCCACAGCGGGCGACGGCGCAGACCGCGGCGGCCCTCGATCAGCGACGATTCGGCAAAATCTTCCGCATACAGCAGTTCCGCCGGATTAGTACGCTGCAGCTCTGCCGCCATGGTTTCACGGTCGGCCGGTTCACTCAGGCGAAAGCGCCCGGAGCTGATATCCAGCGTCGCGTAGCCAAAGCCTTTGCTGTCCTGCCAGATAGCGGCCAGCAGGTTGTCCTGGCGCTCCTGCAGCAGCGCTTCATCGCTGATGGTGCCCGGCGTAACGATACGCACCACTTTACGCTCGACCGGTCCCTTGGTGGTGGCCGGGTCGCCAATCTGCTCGCAAATGGCCACCGACTCGCCCTGATTGACCAGTTTGGCGAGGTAGTTCTCCACGGCGTGGTGGGGGATGCCGGCCATCGGAATAGGTTCGCCCGCGGAGGCACCGCGCTTGGTCAGCGAGATATCGAGCAGCTGTGACGCGCGTTTCGCATCGTCATAAAACAGCTCGTAAAAATCCCCCATCCGGTAAAACAGTAGAATGTCAGGATGTTGCGCCTTCAGCTTGAGATACTGCTGCATCATGGGCGTGTGGGCGTCGAGATTGTCAATTGTGCTCATGGGGTGTTATCCAGATCCCTGATTTGAAATGGCTGCGATTTTGTAGTTGTCGTCGTTATCACATGGATGAGACATAATAACGGAGATGGGCAGGTGAGGGAAACCGACGAAAGCACGCGGCGCGATCCGGATTCCAGTTGCAGAGGGGGCGGGGTACCGTCACAGTAATTGAACCGCCGCCACGCGATCGTCTTCATACATTACGTTCGCCGTCGATGTTGTTCTGCCTTCTGGCCGTAGACCTCGTTACGACAACGGCTTGTGGTTGCTAGTCGTAAAGCCATTTACCTGCTTTTGCTGATTCGGCAAACATTTTGATAGTTAAAGGTTTACGCGTTTTTTCTACATCTTCTAGTTTTACTTTAAACCACCGAGTTAGCATTGGAGTATTCTCCCAAGGGAAATAACACGACCATTTAACACTGGAAAGATCAACATTAAATTTTTGTTCAAATTTATTTAAAGCGTCATGCAGATCGTCGCCGGGAGCATCAAATAAGTCATAATCAAGTTCCAATGGGATTTCTTTCCAATTTTTATCTAAACGGGTTGAGATCTCATCTTTAAACAAGTCTAAAACCTGATCTTGAATGCTTTTCATTAAAAGGATGTCCATTGTATACGGTCTTTGGGGCGAGCTATTAGGTTGTATTTTTCCTGAGTTTTTCTTGAAACTTGATAAATTGAGTTTACAAGTCCTATCCAACCTAACCACGGAACATAACGGGCGATAACAGCAGCAAGACTATTCGTTTTTCTCATTCTTACACCAACGGGTGTAGGAACCCTAATACCAAATGGAGTTTTTGCATTTCTCAGAAGCATCCTTCCATATTTAGAAACAACACTTGTTCCTTTTATTGCCTCTCCTGGCTTTGTTCTGGTTTTTAGCCAAGGTTGCCCGGCGAGGATAGCGGCACCAGATTCAATACCAATGCCAAGTTCGTCACAAAATTGTTCAAGAAAAATGACATCAAAAAGTTCACCAGCCGAAAGATTGGATTGTCCGTGATAGAAATAGGTTCCATTTAGTTCTTCTGTCGTATCCATTTGCTCATCTATTATGCTGTTTGTCTTTCATTCCAGGCATCGGTGAAAATTATATTTCCGTCACAATGTTTCCAGGTGATCTTCTCATATCTAAGTTCGACAGATTCAAGATGGTTGTTGTTCTTGTCTTCTGGGGAAGCCATTGTAGGAGATATTGATACGATTCGGACGCCTTCAAGTAGCATATTGAAGTATTCCACTTCTTGACCAGCATCGCTGATTTTATACCATTTGATTTCAGCAGATTTCAGGTTCTGACCAGTAGCTACTGCTTTGTAGAGGTATGGACTGGAATAGTCGAATTCTTTAACGATGATCATTGGTGAGTGCTGACGAGTGCCGGTAGGCTTGCCAGTGGCATTATCAGTGGGAATGGAGAGATTGTGATGAAACCCTTTAAATTCGATGCTGAACTCCCTGTCTGCAACATCACAACCACCTTTGATTAGTGCCCCACCGTCGTCGTATATCCACATATTACCTGGAATAGCCATGCTTCTTCTTCCCTCTATTATCATTAGTAAGAAAACAGTGTATCGAGTTGATTAAGCGCAGTAAATAATCAATGTGTCGTTTTTGGATTAATACGGGAAATATCTTCTCTGTAATGACGGTTTATATTTAAAAATAGCTGTCGTAAATATTTCATTGGGTTATTACGCCATTGGTATAGATTTTAAATATAAATGACCCTCAATAATATAATGCAGGCAATTATTGCCAGAAAGCGTAAGCGCGGCGCGATCCGGATTCCAGTTGCGCCGCGCGGGGGTTATGGCGCCAGATAAACCTGGGGGGCCGCGTTGTCCGGGTGCTGGACGAGGCGGACATCCGCCCCGTACCAGCGATGGATAACCGGCTGCTGGATCACCTCCTGCGGCGTGCCCTGGGCGACGAGATTTCCCTGGTGGAGCAGCAGAATGCGGTCGGCCCACAGGGCGGCGAGGTTAAGGTCATGCAGCACCACGCAGACATGCAGTTGCCCGCCGGCGGTGAGCCGTTTGAGCAAACGCAGCAGGTGCTGCTGATAGTAAAGATCCAGCGCCGAGGTGGGCTCATCAAGAAACAGCCAGCCCTGCGGCGCGCCGTCGCGCCACAGCTGCGCCAGACAGCGGGCCAGCTGCACCCGCTGCTGCTCGCCGCCGGAGAGGCCGGGATAGCGGCGACCGGCAAGGCCATCGCAGCCGGTGACGGCCATCACCGCCGCCAGCACCGCCGGATCTGCCGTCGCGCCCCACGGTGCGCGTCCCATGGCAATGACCGTTTCCACCGTCCAGTCGGCCTGCAGGGCCGTTCGCTGCAGCATGACCGCCCGCCGGCGCGACAGCGCCTCGGGGGACCAGGCCTCCAGCGGCTTGCCTGCAAGGCGGCGGGTGCCGCTGTCCGGGGTCAGATAGCCGGTCAACAGCCGCAGCAGAGTGGATTTCCCGGCGCCGTTCGGCCCGATAAGCGCCATCATCTCGCCGCCGCGCAGTGTGACGGAGACGTTGTCGATGATCTGCCGCTGGCCGAGGCGAAGCGCCAGCCCCTGCGCGCAGTATTCGTTATTCATGCCTGGTTCTCCCGACAAAAGACCAGCCACAGAAACCAGGGGGCGCCCAGCAGGCTGGTGAGCAGACCGACCGGTATCTCCGCCGGCGCCGCCACGGTGCGGGCCAGGGTGTCGGCCAGCAGAAGCAGGATCGCGCCGGCCAGCAGCGAGCCGGGGATCAGTCCGCGATGGTCCGGTCCCAGCCACAGGCGCATCAGGTGCGGCACCACCAGGCCGATAAAGCCGATGACTCCGCTGATGGCCACCGCGGCGGCCACCAGCACCGCGCTGCACAGCAGCAGCCAGCGCTGTAGCGCCTGCACGTTGACCCCGAGATAGTGCGCCTCTTCATCGCCAAGCTGCAGCAGATTGAGGCGGGACGCTATCCACCATACCGCCAGCGCCGCCGGGATAATCAAGGTCGCGGCCACCAGCAGCGTCGGCCATTCGGCCTGGCCCAGACTGCCCATTCCCCACAGCGACAGCTGGCGCAGCTGGGCGTCATTGCTCAGCCAGGACAGGACGCCGACCAGCGCGCCGCACAGCGCGTTGATGGCGATCCCCACCAGCAGCAGGCGCGACAGCGAACCCTCCTCCGCCCGGCTGAGGATGAAAATCACCACCATCACCGCCAGGCTGCCAATAAACGCCGCCAGCATTGGCATATACAGAGCGATCAGCCCCGTAGCGGAGAACGGAAGCACCAGCCAGCTGGCCACCGCCAGCGCGGCGCCGCTGCTGATGCCCAGCAGGCCCGGGTCGGCAAGCGGGTTGCGAAACAGCCCCTGCATCACGCAACCGGAGAGGGCCAGCGCCGCGCCCACCAGCAGGGCCAGCAGCACCCGCGGCAGACGGATGGTCAGCCAGATGTGGCGCAGCATCTCATCCCCGGAAGGCAGCAGGTTGACCAGCGGCAAGCGCATGGCGCCGAGGGTGGTGGCAAACAGCGTCAGGGAGACCAGCAGCAGCGTCATCAACAGCAAACGGCGGGTGAGGGCAGGGCGCATCAGGGCAACTGCTCCGCTTTGTTTCGCAGCGTGATTATCGCCCGCGGTGTGCGCGGCCCGAAGCCGAGCAGGGCCATGTCGTCGATCGTCAGCAGCTGTTTATGACGCCCCGCCGGGGTCTGTGCCAGGCCGGGCAGTTTCCACAGCCCGGCTTCACCGCCCATCCCTTTGAGACCATCGGCGGAGATCACCACCAGATCCGCCTGGCTGGCGGCGACTCCTTCCTGCGACATGGCGCGATAGTGGTCGAAGCCCTGCATCGCGTTCTGCAGCCCGGCGGCGCGAATGGCGCCATCGGCCGCGGTGTGCTGTCCGGCCACCAGGGTATTCATTCCGCCGTGGCTGAGAATAAACAGCACCCGCTTAGCAACCGGCTGCGTTGGAATGGCGGCGATCTGCTGCTGAAGCTGCTGGCGCAGCGCGTCGCCCGCCGTCGTTTTGCCTAACGCTTCGGCAATGACGGCCACTTTGTTATCGATCGCGGACAGACTTTCGCCGCCCGGTACGTTAACCACCTTTACCCCGCTCTCCTGTACTTTGTGTAAGACCAGCGAGGGCTGCGCCTGGGCGCTCGCTAACACCAGCTGCGGGCGTAACGCGAGGATCCCCTCGGCGTTCAGCTGCCGCAGGTAGCCGACGTCCGGCAGCTTTTGCGCCGCCGGAGGCCAGCTGCTGGTGCTGTCCCGCGCCACCAGGCTCTGTTCCGCGTCAAGGGCATAGACGATCTCAGTGACATCTCCGCCGAGGGTGACGAGCCGCTCAACGGCAGCGTGGCTCAGCAGCGGGAAAGCGATGAAGAGCAGTAACCAGCGCATCATGCGGGCAGTCCTTCACGGGTCAGACGATCTACCTGCTGGCGCCATTGCGCCTGCTCGGGGTGGCCCTCGCTGCGCTGGCCATAGAGCTGGGCAATCTGGGTGCCGTCTTTGGCGAACAGTTCGACGCTGGTGACGTGTCCGTCCGAGGTCGGCTTGCGGGTCACCCACACTTCATCGAGGCTCTCTTCGCGCAGATGCAGGGTAAAAGTGGTATTGAAGATATTTAGCCAGCCGCGCATGGGGGCCAGCTTTTCCAGGGCGCCGGTGAAGATCTGCACGCAGCCGCGATTGCCGACGAAGATCATGATTTCATTGCCCTCCTGGCGCACCGTCTCCAGCAGCGACGGTAGCGCATGGCGATCCACGCGGCAGGCGAGGTCGTCGCTCACCAGACGGAAGGCCTGCTGGCGGGAAAGCTGATATTTACACAGCAGACCAAAGAACTGGTGAACGTCGGTCATCGCGCGCCAGTCGTTCTCCAGCGCGGCACCGTCGGCGGTGTCGGCATATTTCACCGGCTCCAGCGGGCGCAGGGCCAGCGGTGCCGGCGCCGCCACCCGATGTTCCTCGATCAGGGTGTCCCAGGCCGCCATGTCGGTCTGCGTGGTCGCATAGACTTTCAGCAGGGCGTCGCCATGGTGGTCGAAAAACTGGATGCTCTGACGACCATTATCGTTCAGATGGAAGGCGCTGGCCCACTGGCTGAGGAACAGGCGCAGATCGAGCGCGCGCGGGTTCAGCACCAGCCCGGCGTGGCCGCTGAGGTGCTGGTGCGTGAACTGGCCCACCTGCTCATGCACGGCATACTCGTTGCGGCAGATGCATTTGGTTTCGCCGACGCGCTCCAGGGCGGCAATCAGCGCCCGGGCGTCATCGCTCAGGCGCACGGCATCGTGGCCGAGGCGGGCGGCGGTCAGCTCGGCTTCGCTGATCCCCATTTCCGCGGCGATATCGCGGGCATATTTAGCGGTACTGCCCGCTTTGGTGGCCTGGTAGCGCTGCCACAGGTCGGGGTGTGCATTTGGCATAATCATATCCTTCTCGACGATGAATATCCCCGGCCGGTGGGCCGGGGGCAGGTGCGTTATTATTCGGGCAATCAGAAGTCGACGTTGACGCCCAGCTGCCAGGTGCGGCCCGGCATCACCGCCAGCGCTTTATCGTTGGCGTCCTGGTTGGTGCCGGTCTCGATATTGCGGCTGCTCAGGTAATCCCAGTATTTACGATCGGTGAGGTTGTAGACCCCGCCATTGAGGCGCACGTTTTTTGCCACCTGCCAGTACGCGGTCCAGTCCAGCATGCCGTAGCCCGGCACGCGCATATAGTCGCTGCTGGCATCGGTGATGGCGGACCCGCTGTTGCTGTAGCTTTCGCGGTTGGTGGTGGTCGCCTGTTTCCCTTTGACAAAGGTCGCCGTCAGGGCGGTGCCGTAGCGTTTCGCCGGATCGTCCCATGCCACGCCGACGATGGCTTTCATCGGCGCCACGCTGTCGAGGTCGACGTATTTATCACCGCTGTAGCTGGATTTCGATTTCCCTTCGCTATAGCCGAGGGCGAGGGTGGTGCTCAGGCCGTTCACCTGCTCAAACCAGGTGCCAAAGTTAAATTTGGTGCTGATCTCACCGCCGTAGATATAGGCTTTATCGCGGTTTTCCGCCTGATAAATGGTGTAGATGTTCGACGGCACATTCGTGAACTGGCCCGGATTATTGGCGCGGGTATAGCGGGTATAGGCGATAAAGTTCTTATAGCTGTTGTAGAACAGCGCCGTGCGCACGGTGATGCCTTCGGTGACTTCGCCCTTCAGCCCCCACTCGAGATTATCGCTGGTTTCCGTCTTCAGATCGGTATTGCCGATCAGGGCATACTGTTGGCTACCGGCGTAGCTGGAGCCGAGGTTCCAGGAGCCATACAGCTGGCTGGCGTTGGGGAACTGCGCGCCGCGCTGGTACTGCAGGTAGGTCATCAGGCGTGGGGTGAGGTCGTACTGGAAGGTCAACGATGGCAGGACCTGGGTATCGCTGTTTTTGCCGTACAGATTCGCCACCGACGATTCGCTCAGCACGCTGCTGTTGGCGGCAAGGTCGGACAGATTTTCCGGCTTAGTCGATTGATGCACCACGCGCACGCCGGGAATAATGGCGAAGTTGTGGCTATCAAGGTCGAAGTTGATCTTATCCTGGACAAAGCCGCCGAGAGTGTAGCTGCGGCTGTCTGCCTCCGGCTGCATGATCTCGCTGTAAACGCTGGGGATCGGCGACTGGCTAAACGGCCGCTGAGTTTTGGTCGTGCTGGCGTTGAAGCCGGCGCTCAGATCGTGGCGGCCCAGGGTTTTCGCCAGCGCGGTCTGCAGGCCCCAGGTGTCGGTGTCATAGTTGGAGTTCACCGTCTGCATTCTGCGGGTGACGCTGTCCGGCATATAAGTCCAGTCATGGGCTTCGGTATGCTGGTAGTAGATTTTCGTGGAGACGCTGTCGAGGTAGTCGTTCATCGGCGTCCAGTCATCCTTCAGGCTCAGGCCCCAGCGCCGGGTCTGGCTGGTCTGGTTGGCGGTGCCGATGGTGCTGTTGCCGCTGGAGTCCCAGGTATCGTAGTGGGTGTGGTTGGTTTTATGGTAATAGTCGAAGGTGCTGGTCAGTTTGTGTTCATCGTTAGGCTGCCAGATCCCGGAGGCCAGAAAAGCATCGGAGTGCCAGTTCGCCGGGTAGGCGTCGACGGTGCCGCTGTTGTTTTCGGTTTCCTGACCGTCACGGCGGCTGTAGACCAAAATGCCGCGCAGGAACTCATCGCCGCCGGCGACGGTCACCCCGTTGTGCCAGCTGCGATCCGCAGAGTCGTAACCGCTGCGGTAGCCGAAGGCGCTGGTCTTGCCCGGGCGCAGGTAATCATCCGCCGATTTCGGGCGGAAGGAGACATTCCCCCCGATAGCGCTGTTGGCCGTTTCCGTCGAGGTGGCGCCGGACTGGATATCCACGCTGCCGTACATATACGGGTCGATATAATCGCGGCCGATGCCGAAGGTGTTGAGCCCGGCGCGGCCGACGTAGCCGCGGCCGGTGGCGTTGGGTTGGGCTATACCGTCCACGTCGATGCCGACGCGGTTGCTCTCCATGCCGCGGATGTTGTAGCCGGTGTAGCCTCCGCGGTCGAAGCCGCTTTTGCCGTTGCCGGAGCCGCCGCTGGCCCCGGTGGCGCTGATGAGCGGCTCATAGCGCATGATAGAGCCAAAATCGTTAGCGCCTTTATCCTCCAGCTCCTGGGCGCTGATGCTGTGTTCGCTACCGGCTTTCTGCACCGGTGCGGGGGCGGTGACGGTCATTTGTTCCGAGGTGTCATCCACCGCCTCGCCGCTAACGGCGGAAGTGTCTGCTGCGATGGCAGAAGTCTGATAAATTGCTGCAAGCAAAGAGGTCACCAGCAGGCGTTTTTTACACCATGCTGCTGACGGAGTCGATTTGTACATAGTCGCCACGCCTTGATCGTTATTAGTATCGGCTCACGCGTTACTTCCAGAGTTGCAGGTTGCTCCGTCTTTTCCGTTGCGGATGGGGTCTTACTCCATTTGTTGATTGCGAATGGTAATGATAGGTATTATCGTTTGCAACAAAATAATCATGTGTTTTTCATTTAAACTGCACTTTGTTTACAATTTGCCCTTTCAGACTTAGCGAGACGACGATGAACTCAAAAGCGGCCATCACCATCACCTACTGTTCCCAGTGCAACTGGATGCTGCGCGCCAGCTGGATGGCGCAGGAGCTGTTACATACCTTCAGCACCGATATCGCCTCGGTGACGCTGGTGCCGGGGACCGGCGGGATCTTCACGATCGATATCGACGGCCAGCAGATCTGGGAGCGCAAGCAGGATGGCGGTTTTCCGGATGCGGCCGAGCTGAAACGCCGGGTGCGCGATGTCTGCTTCCCGGATAAAGCGTTGAGGCATGTGGATAAACCAGCTAACCCGACATAATCGCCAGGGGAAATGAGCTGCGAGGTCTTATTTAAAGGTGTATTATTTATGCATCTTTTTTTGTGGGAAGGAATTTGATAGTGGGTAAACGCATCGAACGGGAAAAACTGACGATTCAGCGGATGATTGCCCTCTACCAGCGGCGCTGTCCCGAGGCGCTGGCCAATAATGATCACTATCAGGCGCTGAACGTCTACGCCGACAAGCGCCTTGATAAGTGTGTGTTTGGCGAGAATAAACCGGCCTGCAAGCAGTGTCCGGTGCACTGCTACCAGCCGGCGAAGCGCGAAGAGATGAAGCAGATTATGCGCTGGGCCGGGCCGCGGATGCTCTGGCGCCACCCGATCCTGACTATTCGCCATCTGCTGGACGACAGGCGGCCGGTGCCGGCGCTGCCGGAAAAATACCGACCGAAAAAATAGCGGCCTTTCCCGGGTCAGCGCGGCGCGCAGCCGGGCGACAAGTCGTGCTTTTGTAGCCCCGGTAAGGCGTTAGCCGCCACCGGGGATGGTTGCTGAAGCCCTCTGTTTCTGACTATCCCGGATCGTGCTTGCCACAAAGGCGACCACGAACAGCGCGGAAAACAGCACCACGATAGTCGGCGCCGGCGCGCTATCGAGATAAAACGCCAGCCACACCCCTCCCGCCGAGCAGCCGATGGCCACCGCTACCGCCAGCAGCAGGGCGTGGATAAAGCGCCGCACCAGCAGGAGCGCGATCGCCCCTGGAGCAATCAGCAGCGAAATCGACAGAATAATCCCCACCGACTGCAGCGTCGCGACGATGGTCAGGGCGATCATACACAGCAGGCCGTAGTGCAACAGTCCGCCGCGCAGGCCGCTGGCTTTGGCCTGCGTCGGGTCAAAGGCGTGCAGCAAAAAATCCCGCCATTTGAGACCGATAATCAGCGCAATCACCAGCGCAATAGCCGCCGTCTGACCAATATCGCGAAGGGATATTCCCAGCATATCGCCGAACAGGATATGGTCGAGATGAACATCGGACTGGATCGCCACGTACAGCACCAGTCCGGCGCCAAACATGCCGGAGAAGACAATCCCCATGATGGTATCGCGCTTGAGTCGGCTGTTATCGTCGAGAAAACCGGTCGTCACGGCGCACAGCAGCCCGGCGATAAACGCGCCGATGGCGAAGGGGATGCCGATAATGTAGGCCAGCACCACGCCCGGAAAGACCGCGTGGCTCATGGCGTCGCCCATCAGCGCCCAGCCTTTGAGCACCAGAAACACCGACAGTAGCGCGCAGGGCACGGCCACGATGATCGATACCGCTATCGCATTGACCATAAAAGGAAACTGGAACGGGGCCAGGAACAGGTTCAGCATGCGGCCTCCCTGGCGCGGCGGCGGTTAGCCAGCAGGCCGTGCTTCGGCGCGAAGATAAAGGTGATAAGGAACAACAGCGTTTGCGCGACCACGATAATGCCGCCGGTGGCACCGTCGAGATAGTAGCTGAGCCAGGCGCCGAAGAAACTGGTCAGGCTGCCGATAGCCACGGCGATGGCCAGCAGGCGCGGAAAGCGGTCGGTTAACAGCCACGCAGTGGCCCCGGGAGTCACCACCAGGCAGATGACCAGAAAGGCGCCGACGGTCTGCAGCGCCGCCACGGTGCAGGCGGCCAGCAGGGTAAAGAACAGCAGCTTCAGGCCGCGGGTGTTCAGGCCAATCGAGCGGGCGTGGTTTTCATCGAAGAAGGTCACCATCAGATCTTTCCACTTCAGCAGCAGGATCGCCATTGAGATAAAGCCGATCGCCGCCAGCTGGATAATATCCTCCGGGGCGATGGCCAGAATATTGCCGAGAATAATAGTCTGAATATTCACCGACGTCGGATTCAGCGACACCATAAACAGCCCGATCCCGAAGAAGGAGGAGAAGATCAGGCCGATAATGGCATCCTCTTTCAGCCGCGAGCGCTGCTGCAAAAACAGCATGCTGCCCGCCGCCAGGCCGCCGGAGAGAAACGCGCCGAGCGCGAAAGGCAGGCCGAGCATATAGGCCCCGGCGACGCCGGGCACAATCGAGTGGGAGAGGGCGTCGCCAATCAACGACCAGCCCTTCAGCATCAGGTAGCAGGAGAGAAACGCGCAGACGCCGCCCACCAGCGCCGACACCCACATCGCATTGAGCATATAGTGATAGCCAAACGGCTCCAGCAGCCAGCTCATCGTGGGCCTCCCGCCGCGCGCCGGCTGATAAACGGCCGCTCGTCATCGGTGATAATCTGCGCTTCCCCGCCGGTCAGCGCGACGTGGCGCAGCACGCCGCTGAAAGCCCGCTCCAGATTCTCGGCGGTGAAGGTGGTTTCTGTCGGGCCGCTGGCCAGCACGGTGCCTTTCACCATCACCGTGTAATCACAAAATTCGCTCACTGACCCGAGGTTGTGGGTGGAGACCAGCATGGTACAGCCCTCATCGCGGAGTTCGCGCAGCAGGCTGATGATCCGCGCTTCGGTCTGCACATCGACGCCGGTGAAAGGCTCATCCAGCAGGATCACCTGGCCCTGCTGAGCGATAGCGCGGGCAAGGAAGACGCGCTTTTTCTGCCCGCCGGAGAGCTCGCCAATCTGCCGATGGCGGAACTCGCTCATGCCCACGCGGGCCAGCGCGGCATCGACAATGTCGCGATCGCGCGGCTTTGCCCGCCGCAGCCAGCCCATATGGCCGTAACGGCCCATCATCACCACATCCTCTACCAGCACCGGGAAGGACCAGTCCACCTCTTCCGACTGCGGGACATAAGCGACCAGGTTCTGGCGCAGCGCGCGGTTGACCGGCTGGCCGAGTATGGCGATCTCGCCGTGGCCGACGCGCACAAAGCCCATCAGCGCTTTAAACAGTGTGGATTTACCCGAGCCGTTAACGCCCACCAGTGCGGCAATGGAGCCGCGTGGTACGCTGAACGAGGCGTCGCGCAGGGCGGTGTGGCCGTTGCGCCAGGTGACGGTGAGCTGGTCGACATACAGTCCCGCTTGCGCTGCATTCATGGCTGCTTCCTCATCCCGTCCTGGATACCGTTGACGATGGTTTCGGTGGTGACGCGCAGCAGGTCGAGCCAGGTCGGCACCGGGCCGTCGGCGGCGCTCAGCGAATCGACATAGAGTACGCCGCCGTAGTGGGCCCCGGCTTCGCGCGCCACCTGACGCGCCGGTTTATCGGAGATGGTGCTTTCGCTGAAGATAGTCGGGATGCGTTCTTTCTTCATGGTGTCGATAACTTTGCGCACTTGTTGCGGAGTGCCCTGCTGGTCAGCATTGATCGGCCACAGATACAGTTCGCGAAGTCCATAGTCGCGGGCCAGATAGGAGAAGGCCCCCTCGCTGGTGACCAGCCAGCGCTTATCCGCCGGTAGTTGCGCCAGTCTGGCCTGCAGCGGCGCCATCGTCTGGCGGATCTTCTCCTTATAGGCCTCGGCGTTACGGCGATAGGTGTCGGCGTGAGGCGGATCATACTTCACCAGCGCATCGCGAATGTTATCGACATAGATCAGGGCGTTATCTGCCGACATCCAGGCATGGGGATTGGGCTTCCCACTATAGGGGCCCGCGCTGATGCCCATCGGCTGGATCCCTTCGCTGACCACTACCTCCGGAACGCCCTGTAAGTGCTGATAAAAACGGGCAAACCACCGTTCGAGATTAAGCCCATTGCTGAGGATCAGCTGTGCTCCCTGCGCGCGTTTGATATCGCCCGGCGTGGGCTGGTAATCGTGGATCTCCGCGCCCGGTTTGGTGATGGAGCTGACAACGGCGGCGTCGCCGGCCACGTTCTGCGCCATATCGGCGATAATCGTGAAAGTAGTGATAACCCTGAATTTCTCCTGCGCGGTGGCCGGCGTCGCGGCCAGCAGAGCCAGCGCGCTGGCCAGCAGCAATGATTTCAGCGGTGTCAGGTGTTGCATAGGATCCCTCGCAATGGTGTGGTTAATTTCCCAGCGTTTATAGCCATTGCTATGTTATATAGCACAAGCTATTTACAAATGAAAATAATTCTTATTTGCATGCGTGGGTAATAATGAGCCGGGAAACGAAAGCGACAAGAAAGGGGGAGGCAAGGCTGGCCCGGCGCGAACCGGGCGAAGATCAAGAGATATCGGCGACCGACTGGCGCGGGATCAGGCGGCCAGCCAGCGAGCGGCCCTCGGCGGTGAAGGTTGGCCGGTCGTCAATCAGGCTGCGAATACGCTGAATACAGTTATCCAGCAGCGCCTCCAGTGGCCAGGAGATGCAGGTCAGCGGCGGGTAGAGCAGCGAGGCGAGCGGGGAGTCCTCAAGGCTCAGCAGGGAGACCTCCTGCGGGACGGCGATGGTGAATTCGCGTAACAGACGCATCGCCTCAGCCGCGTAGCGGTCGCGTTTAACGATAATGACTGAGTATTTACTGAAGCTGTTAATTAAGGTCAGCAGCGCCTGCTCGACGTCATCGTTGGCCGTCAGCACCAGCTGGCGGTTAAAAGGAATGGAGTAGTTTTGCAGGACGTTGCGGTAGCCTTCCAGCATCTGACGGCTGGCATCGTCGCTATCGCTGTCCACCAGCAGGGCGATGTTGCGGTGTCCCTTGCCAATCACATAGCGACAGGCGCTTTCGGTAGCGAAGGCGAAGTCATAGCCCTGGCTGTTGCTCCCGGCGACGCCGAAGCGGTCAAAGGCGATAACGTTGCGCGGCGCGTCGGCGGCAACGGCGCCCAGCACCACCACCGCCACGCACTGGCGCTGCAGATCGTCGATCACCGCCGCCTGCTCTACCGGATCGCTGACATACTGGACCAGCAGGCTTTTATTCAGCCCTTTCAGCGCCTGAGAGAGCAGCGGCAGCAGACGCGCGCCGTGGCTTTCGTCCTGCGCGGAAATCACCAGACCAACGTGGCTGGATGTCTGACTGGCGAGGTTTTGCGCGGCAAAGCTCGGGCGATAGTTGAGTTCTTCAACGGCTCGCAGCACAGCTTCCCGGCTCTCTTCGCGCACGCCCCGGGTGCCGGTCAGCACGCGGGAAACCGTCGCTCTTGAGACATTCGCTAATCTTGAAACATCATCAATCGTTGGCATGGCTTTTTCTGTCTGAACATTTTCGCCTAGCTTAACATACCTGCTGAAAAAAGTGTCTACCGCTGCCCGTCCGCGGCGCCGGGCAGACGGGGCAGCCAGGCCGCGCCGCGCACGCCGCTGGCGTCGCCGAAGCGGGCCGGTTTGATCTGCGTGCGGCAGGTGTCGGAGAAGATCCACGGCACGATGGCGGCAGGCAGATCGCGATAGATCTGGCTGACGTTGGACAGACCGCCGCCCAGCACAATCACCTGCGGGTCGAGAATATTGATCACCGACGCCAGGCTACGGGCAAAGGCATCGATAAAGTGTCGCCAGTGGGCCAGCGCGCGCGGATCGCCGTTTTGCGCCGCGGCGACAATGGCTTCCGCACGGGCTTGTTCCCCATAGCGGCGGGCGAAGCCGGTGCCGGAGAGAAAGCTTTCGATGCAGTTCGTTTTGCCGCAGTAGCAGGGCTGCGGCGGACCATCGCGCTCAGGAGTATAGCCCGGCAGCGGATTATGCCCCCACTCCCCGGCGATAGCGTTGGGGCCGCTGAGCAGCTGTTGATGAACGGCGATCCCGCCGCCGCAGCCGGTACCGATAATCACCCCGAAGACGGTGGAGGCCCCGGCGCCGGCGCCATCCACCGCCTCCGAAAGGGTGAAGCAGTCGGCATCGTTTGCCATCCACACCGGCTGGCCAAGCTGCTGCATGATATCCCGGCGCAGATCGTGGCCGTTGAGCACCAGGCAGTTGCAGTTTTTAATGCGCCCGCTTTGCGGATCGATAGCCCCGGGCAGGCCGATCCCCAGGGTGAATGGCTGCGGGCTGACCGCGCGAATGTCGGCAATCAGGGTCAGCAGCTGACGCATAAAGGCGTCATAGCTCTCTTTGTGGGTCGGCCGACGCAGGCGCTGGACGCATTCGCCCGCCGGATCCAGCAGAACGGCTTCCATTTTGGTGCCGCCAATATCTATTCCAAGATGTAACATAGTGACCTCGGGGAATCAGGCCCGGCCAGCGCGCCTGGCCGGGGAACGCGCTAGGCGTGAAGCGGTTGCGCGCGGTAAATCGCTATCAGTTCGGCAATCAGCTCTTTCGCCAGAATGGAGGTCATCAGGTGATCCTGAGCATGGACCATTACCAGCGTCATTTTGGTTTTTCCCTCGCCTTCGTCAGCTTCGATAAGCTGGGTCTGCACAAGGTGCGCCTCGCGGGAATAGTGAGCCGCTTCCTGCATTTTGGCGTCGGCGGTGGCGAAATCACCCGCTTTGGCGGCCTGCAGCGCTTCGTAGCACAGGCTGCGTGACTGACCGGCGTTGATGATGATCCCCATCACCTGTTCTTCTAATTCCATGATTATCCTCTGAATCGTTAGCGTTAAGCGGTTTGCGCCGCGTTGTCAGCCTGGCCGACGGCGTTTTCACGCTCCTGGGCCAGCAGCTGTTTTTCGTAAGCTTTGAGAAATGGCAGGTACATCACCATGGCGGTGGCCATACAGATGAGGCACAGGATCACCGGGCTAAAGCTCCAGTTCGCCGCCCATGAGGCGCCGATGGGGGCCGGCGTTGTCCACGGCGTCATCGATACTACGCGGCTGACGAGATCCAGCTTCAGCGCAAAGTACGCCAGGGTCGCGTTGACCATCGGCACCAGCACGAACGGCAGGAAAAACAGTGGGTTCATGATGATCGGCGCGCCGAAGAGGATCGGTTCGTTAATATTGAATACCCCCGGCACGACCCCCATCCGGCCAATCGTCCGCAGATGCACGGCCTTGCTGCGCAACAGCATCAGCGCCAGCGGCAGGGTGGAGCCGACGCCGCCGATCAGCAGATAGTGATCCCAGAAGCCCTGGACATAGATGTGCGGGATAGCGGTACCTGCCGCCATGGCCGCCTGATTGACCGACAGGTTGGCCATCCAGAACGGGTTCATGATCCCGGTGACGATCAGCGCGCCGTGGATCCCGGCGAACCACAGCACCTGACAGACCAGCACTGACAGCAGGATCGCCGGCAGCGTATCGGAGGCGGCGACCAGCGGTTTGACCAGCGACATGATCGCTTCCGGAATGATCATCCCCAGCTGAGCCTCGATAAACAGGTTCAGCGGATGCAGGGTCAGAATGATCGCCAGCACCGGGATCAGGATTTCAAACGAACGCGCCACACCGGCAGGCACTTCCGGCGGCAGGCGAATGGTGATGTTATGCCGCTTGAGGAAGGCGTACAGCTCGGTGGAATAGATGGCCACCAGAATGGCGGTGAAGATCCCCTGACCGGAGAAGTAGGCCGTAGAGATCTGGCCATCTTTCAGCGGCGCGGCTACCAGCAGAAACGACATCAGCGACAGCATCCCGGCGGTCAATGAGTCCAGGTGATGGTGCTTGGCGAGGCTGGCGGCGATCCCGACGGCGATAAACAGGGTCATCACCCCCATGCTGAAGTTGAACGGCAGCATCAGCGCTTCGCGATGATCGAGCGAAAATTTCAGCCAGGCGCGGGCAAAGCCCCACGTCGTATCCGGAGAAAACGGCGGGAAGATAAATACCAGCAAAAATGAGCCGACGATCATAAAGGGCAGGGCGGTAATAAAGCCGTCGCGGATCGAGGTCACGTATTTTTGCTGGCCGATCGCGCCGGCCAGCGGCGTGATCTGCCGTTCGATCACATCGATCAATTTAGCGTACAGAGAGCTCATGATCTTTCCTTAGTTCTTGTTTTCGATGAGGGAAAGGGCGAAATCAAGGACCGCGGCGCCTTTTTGCATGCCGTAGTCCATCATATTGATGGGTTCGACGCGGATACCGTATTTATCCGCCTGTTTTTGCAGATCCTGCTGCATGTATTTCACCTGCGGCCCCAGCAGCACCACCTGATAATGGCCAACCTGTTCGGCGAACTCCGCTACGCCATAGGCATTGATCTCTACCGGCAGACCCCGCTGTTCGGCTTCGGCAATCATTTTTTTCATCAGCAGGCTGGTGGACATGCCTGCCGAACAACACAACATTATTTTTTTCATAAGTACCGCTCCTGATGAGGTTGGATGTGCGGACTATAGTCAAAATGGATGCATTACGGAAATCGCTTTCCGTTTGTGGATTTATTAATTGTGACCATGATCACCTATGGCAGGCTTTCACTTTCCGGTGTTGTGGGCGATCATCCCGGCGAGACAACCATTCGCAAAGGTAGGAGTATGAACATTCAGTTAATGAATGTGGCCGTGGACATCATCGAGCAGCGGCTGGCGCCGCTGGCGAATGTTCTGACGCGCAACAACCACATTACGGCGATGCGCGATAGCTTTGCGCTGGCGATGCCCTTTGTGATTGTTGGCAGCCTGTTGGTGCCCATTTTGTTTCCGCCCGTTTCCATCGACGGCGCCTCGCGTTTCGGCCAGGTCTATTTGCTACTGCGGCCTATCCTGCTGCCGACCTTTCAGCTAACCATTGGCCTGGTGGCGCTGATTGTGGCCTTCGGCGCCAGCGCCAGTCTCGCCAAGCAGTACCGTCTGCCGGAACGGCTCTGCGGTTTAACCGGGTGCCTGGCTTTTCTGCTGTTTATCGGCTTTCGCGAGACTGCGGTGAGCAATGTTTATCTCGGCGGCATGGGGATATTTACCGCCCTGATATCCAGCACCTATTCCATTGAGATAATTCGCTTTTTCTACAAAAAAGGCTGGTGTATTCGCTTGCCTGATGAAGTGCCGCTGATGACCCGCAATGGCTTTCAACTGCTGATCCCGCTGCTGGTGGTGATGCTGTCGATAAGCGTGATGAATGCCATACTGCTACAGACCACCGGACGCATCGTACCGGAGTTAATTAGCGAAGCAGTGCGGCCGCTGGTGCTGGCGTCCGACACGCTGATGGCGGTGCTGATCTCTTTATTTATCTGTAACTTACTCTGGTTTATCGGTATCCACGGCGCGCTGATCATCACCGGGATCATGAACCCCTTCTGGATGACCTATCTGTTTGAAAATCAGCAGGCGCTGGCGGCGGGTTCGCCAACGCTGCCGCATATTTATCTGCAGGGATTCTGGGATTTTTACCTGCTGATCGGCGGTATTGGCTCCACTTTGCCGCTGGTGCTGATGGCGATGCGCAGCCGCTCGCGGCAGCTGAAAAGCGTGGCAAAAATTGGCCTGCTGCCGTCGCTGTTTAATATCAACGAGCCAATACTGTTTGGTTTTCCGGTGATCATGAACCCGGTTTTTTTACTGCCGTTTCTCTTTGTTCCGCTGATAAATGCCTGTATCGCATGGTATTTAACTCAGCTTGGTATCCTCGACCGCGCGGTGGCGATGCTGCCATGGTCGATGCCTTCCCCGCTGGGGGCAGCATGGTCGGCGAACGGTAGCTGGAAAAATTTGTGCATGAGCCTGTTCGCGATGTTTAACGCCTGGATGCTCTATCGCCCCTTCTTCAAAGTGTACGAACGCCAGCTCGCGGAAACCGAACGCTGACCCCCTCGCCGTCGGCGGCTTATCCCCCGGCGGCACTCATTCACCTGCTCCTCCTTCCGCTCTGCTGCCGGCTCCCGGCGGCATTCTTGTTATTTTATGTGATCAGTCTCACGAATATATTCGTCGCGGAGCGAATTTTGTGAACCAGATAGGCAATTATGGAAAGCGCTTTCCATTAACGGATGTACATTTCCATTTTTGATCCGTAAATTTCCCCTCCGTTATCGGTTCGTGTTAACAAACATAACGTGGGAAAAAAATAATGATAAAGCTGAAACATTCAATACCTCTGGCTCTCCTCTCGCTGGCAGGGGCCAGCAGCCTGGCCTGCGCCGATCCGAAGTATGATTTTGCGCTGCATGGCTATATCCGCTCCGGGATCCTGGCGAACTCCGATGGCAACCGCGCGGACTCCGTCGGCCTGATGCCGGACGGTAAGTGGCGACTGGGCAACGAAGAAGACACCAAGATCGAACTGATCCCCACCGTGACGCTGACGGCGGACAGCGGCGTGGTGGCGAAAGTGCAGGCCAACCTCACTCATCAGTCGAAATGCACCTCCGACTGGAACTGTCAGGATGACGATGGCCATGACGTACAGTTTCGCGAAGGGTTCGCCGAGCTGAGCAATCTGGATTTTGCGCCGGAGATGACCTTCTGGGCCGGTAAGCGCTACAGCAGCTCCAACACCTCCAGCCATCAGTTCGACTGGGAGTACATTCAGTACAACGGCACCGGCGGCGGCTTCGACAACATGGATCTCGGCTTCGCCCGCTTCGACGCCGGGGTGTACGCCTTTTCACCCACCGATGAAACCAAAGCCTACCCGGTGGATAAGGGAGATCAGGGCTACCCGGATGACTATTCCCTCAACCTGTGGCTGAAAAAGATCGCGGGGACAGGCTTCGATCTGGAGCTGATCGGCCACCATATGAACCGTAACGAAAACCACCCGACTTCCGCCGAGAAGGGCTATGGCGTGACCGGTATTTATAACTTTGACGGTTTCTATGGCCTGACCGGAGGCTACTCCCGCCTTGCATTGCAGTACGGGAAAGGGCTGGCGGCGGGTGACTCGCTGGGTAAAAACGGCTGGGGCTGGGCCAACCTGGAAAACACCCAGTCCTGGCGAGTGGTGCTGGATAGCGTGGCCTCGATGGGCGATCTGGAGATCTCGACCTTCGCTTTCTGGCAGAAAGATAAAAACTACCGCTGGTGGACGGAAGATGACCATGGCTGGGGACGCTCGATGTGGGTCGCCGGTATCCGCCCTTATCATCAGATCACCCGCAACTTTGCCATGCAGTACGAGCTGGGCTACGAATACCTGGATGACAAAAACTACAAAGGGGTAAACGGCAAAGGTAAAGGCGGCCTGACCAAAGTCACCGTTGCGCCAACCCTGACCTTTGACTCCGGTTTCTGGGCACGCCCGCAGCTGCGCTTCTTCGTCACCTACGCGAAGTGGGATAAAGGTGTCTCCGATGCGTTAGACGGCAACTACAACTGGGATACCAATACCATCACCGCCGGCGGGTATTCCCGCAGTGGCTCTACCGACACCGTTAACTTCGGCGTACAGGCCGAGGTCTGGTTCTAAGGAGAGACAACGATGAAGCCGATGAAAAACCTGCTGCTCATGGGGCTGCTGTCCGCGCTGGGGGCCGGCGGGGCGCTGGCCGCCGAGCGCTCGCACTTTACGCACTTTATCACTCGCGACGGCGCCACCCTCAAGGACGGCGACAAGGTGTTTCGTTTCGCCGGGATCCACGCGCCGGAGCTGCACCGCATTGAAGACGACGCCCGCGGCCCCTGCAGAGCAGACCCGCGCGGCTGGGGACAATATTTTAAATGGCCAACGGCGCAGGAGCAGCAAAACTGGATCCAGGCGATGGTGCAAACCGGGGCGAAAGCCCAGCGCGTCTACGTGCTGTCGGTGCAGCAGGAATTTGATAAAGCCTGCGGGCGCGAGACCCATATTCTGGCGCCGGAAACGGCGGACGGCATGCCGCGGCTGAATGAGAAAGCCATGCGGGTGTATGACAACATGATTGCCGAAGCGGATAAACAGGGATTGCGTCTGATCCTGCCGTTTATCGACCACTGGTGGTGGTGGGGCGGGCGCGAGCAGCTGGCGGCGTTCTACCATGAAAAAGCGGAAGACTTTTATCGGACCGATAGCAAGACCTTCAAAGCCTATCTGGATGTGATCCGCCAGGTTATCACCCGGACAAATACTGTCACCGGCCGCGCCTATTATGATGAAAAGGCGATCATGGCCTGGGAAACCGGTAACGAGCTGGAGGATACCAACGCCGATTTCCTGCATCAGACCGCGGCGTGGATTAAAAAATGGGCCCCTCATCAGCTGGTGGTAGATGGTACCTATAAGAAAATCAATTCCTTTGCGCTGACCGACCCCAATGTAGATATCGTCAGCAATCACTATTACACCAATGCCGATAATAACCATCCCGGGCAGGTGACGCAGGATCTGCGCGCCGTCGGCGGGCAAAAAGTCTATCTCGTCGGCGAGTTTGGCCTGCTGCCGGCGGATCAACTGAACGCCATTATGCAGTCGATCGTTCACAGCGACGTCAACGGGGCGCAAGCCGCCGGCGGGCTTATCTGGGGCTTCCGCGGCCATCGTCACGACGGCGGCTTCTACTGGCATAAGGAGTCGACCGGGCACTACAGTTACCACCTGCCGGGGTTTGCCAAAGAAGGCGAAGCGAACCAGGAGCAGGCGGTGGTCGATCTGGTGCGCACGGCCGCGGCGCAGATGGCCGGGCAGCAGACGATGGCGCCGCTGCCGAAGCCGGACGCGCCTTTGCTGCGCGAGACCACCTCGCCCTTCGCGATCAACTGGATGGGAGCCGCGGTGGGACGCAGCTACGATGTCGAACGCGCCGCCTCGCCGACCGGGCCGTGGACGGTGGTGGGCCGGGATATCTCCGATGGCGTTAACGAATGGAATCCGGAAACCATGGTTCTGTTCCGCGACGATTATCGTCAGCTTCAGCTCGGGCATACGTATTACTACCGGGTGACGGCGAAAAACGAGAGCGGTCATTCGGCTCCTTCCAATGTGATTAGCGTGCAGCATAGCGAGGAGAATCAGCCGCCGGTTGTCACGCTGGAACCGGCCCTAACCACCACGCAGGACCGGGGCGTCGAGCTTACGGCCAGCTGGCAGGACGATGGCCTGCCGTCGCGAGAGGTTAAGGTGGGCTGGCAGCACGCCGGCGATGGCCAGGTGCATTTTTGCCATGCCGATCGGGCTCAAACCCGGGCCTGGTTTACGGCGCCAGGTACCTATGCGCTGACGTTCACGGCGGACGATGGGCTGCTGAAAAGCAGCAAAACCGTGACCGTGACCGTGACGGTGGGCGAGGCGGCGGGGAAAGCGCCGGCGGATTTCTGTCGTTATCACGGCGAAGTCTATGGCGTGGCTGAGGGGCGCCTGACGGTAATGAAGAGTGAAAAAGACGCGCTGACAGTTGGCGAGGACGGCTTCCTCGGCCCATTCGCCAGCGAGGGGGATAAGATCAGCTGGCAGGTGCAGGCGCCGTGGAGCGGTCAGTTCCTGCTTAATGTGACCTTCAACGGTAAATGGGGCGGTAAGCAGAACTCGTTTGTCGTCAACGGGGGCGCCCCGCAGGCCGTGGCCTTCCCGCAGACGGATGAGCAGGGCCAGCAGCTACGGATACCGGTGACGCTTAACGCGGGGACCAATCAGGTTGACTTCGGCCGCTTCGCCGGCGACTGGGGCTATATGTTCATTAAATCGATCGAAGTGGTCGCTGAGTAGTACGTTCAGGCTGCGCCAGACGGGCGCAGCCTTTTTTCGAAGGAGAGGTTATGCAGCAGTATCAGTTTCCGCAAGGGTTTCTGTGGGGAGCGGCGGCGTCCGGCCCGCAAACGGAAGGGGTCACCAATAAGCGCCATCGTTCCATCTGGGATAGCTGGTTTGCCGAACAACCGGAGCGATTTTATCAGCAGGTAGGGCCGCAAACCGTATGTGATACTTATCATCAGTATCCGCAGGACGTGGCGCTAATGAAACAGACCGGCTTCAACTCGTTTCGCACCTCAATTCAGTGGTCACGACTGATCGCTGATTTGGAAACCGGTGCGCCGGACCCGGACGCGGTGCGTTTTTATCACGCCTATCTCGATGAGATGATCGCCAACGGCATTGAGCCGATGATCAATCTCTACCACTTTGATATGCCGGAAGCGCTGCAGAAACAGTACGGCGGCTTTGAATCGGCGCACGTGGCCGAGCTGTTTGCCCGCTTTGCCCGTACCGCCTTTAGCCTGTTTGGCCATAAGGTTAAATACTGGATAACCTTCAACGAGCCGATTGTGCCGGTTGAGGGGGGCTACCTGTACGACTTCCACTATCCGTGTAAGAAAGATGGCCGGCTGGCGGCGCAGGTGGCGTTTAACATTATGCTGGCGCACGCCAAAGCGGTAACGGCTTATCGTGAACTGGCGCTGGTGGGCGAGATCGGCGTGGTGCTCAACCTGACCCCGAGCTATACCCTCACCGACAGCGACGCGGATAAAAAAGCCGCCGGGTATGCCGACCTGTTTTTTAACCGCAGCTTCCTTGACCCGCTGGTAAAACATGAATTCCCCAAAGCGCTGTGCGAGATCCTCGCCGCCCACGACTGCCTGCCGACGACCAGCAAAGACGACGTGGCGTTGATCCTCAGCGCGGATATCGATTTTCTTGGGGTGAACTATTACGTGCCGCGGCGGGTAAAAGCGCGTGAGGGCGAATATGATCTCGATTATTTCACCCCGGAATACTATTTCGAAAACGCGGTGAACCCGCAGGGCCGCTTTAACCCCTATCGTGATAACAACGAGATCCTGCCGCAGGCGATCTATGACATTGCCGCCAATATTCGCGATAACTACGGCAACATTAAGTGGTATCTCGCGGAAATCGGCATCGCGATGGATCGACAATCAGAGGGAGAGCCCGGGGCGGACGGGGTGATAGACGATAATTTCCGCATCCAGCTGATGGAGGAGCATCTGGTGCAGCTGCACCGCGCCATTGCCGACGGCGCGAACTGCTTTGGCGTACACCAGTGGACGTTTATCGACAACTGGTCGTGGATCAATGCCTTCAAACGACGCTACGGCTTCTGGCGACTGGATCTGGAGACCGGCGAGCGACAGATAAAACGCAATGCGCTGTGGTTTGCCGAACTGGCGACCAGCAACGGTTTTACCAGCGATAAATAGCGCGCTGCGCCAGCGCTCCCTCTCACCGGCGCGGAAAGGGGGAGCACGCGAGATTACACCAGTTCGTCTTTATTAATACCCAGCCGCTTCATGCGCGACAGGAGCGTGGTGCGCTTCAGCCCCAGCCGCTGGGCGGCGCCTTTCGGCCCGGCCACCACGCCGTTGCTTTCCTTCAGCACCCGGACGATCAACTGATATTCATCCTCACCTTCCTCAGGCAGGACCGCCGGCGTCCGCGGGGCTTCCACGATATCCAGCTCCGGCAGGGAGAGCTGCAGCACGTTGCCGCGGGTGAGTAACACCGCCCGTTCAATGACGTTTTCCAGCTCGCGCACGTTGCCCGGCCACTCCATCCGCGTCAGGGTGCGCAGGGTTTCCGCCGGAATGCTGTCGATGTTGCGCCCCATGCGGCGGGCGATTTTAAAGGTAAAGGCCTTCACCAGCAGCGGGATATCGTCGGGACGTTCGCGCAGCGGCGGCAGGTGGATGGGGAATACGTTGAGCCGATAGTAGAGATCGCTGCGGAATTCCCTGTCGATAACCATCTGCTTGAGATCGCGGTTGGTAGCAGCGATCAGCCGGACGTCGGTCTGGATCAGCTTGTTGCTCCCCAGACGTTCGAACTCCTGCTCCTGGAGGACGCGCAGCAGTTTAGGCTGCAGCTCCAGCGGCATATCGCCCACTTCATCAAGGAACAGGGAGCTTTTGTCCGCCAGCTCGAAGCGGCCGATACGCTGGGCGCTGGCCCCGGTGAACGCCCCGCGTTCGTGGCCGAACAGATCGCTCTCCAGCAGCCCGGCGGGCATCGCGGCGCAGTTCATCTTCACCATCCGTCGACCGTTACGCCCGCTGAGGTTGTGGATGGCGCGGGCGATAAGCTCTTTACCGGTGCCGGTTTCACCGAGGATCAGCACGGTGCTGTCGCTGTGCGCCACCATCTCGACCTGCTTGAGCACATTGTTCATCGCCTCGCTGCGGCCGATGATCTCGCCGAATTCGCTTTCGACATTATTGAGCTGCTCGGTGAGGGCGAGGTTCTCATCCACCAGCCGCTCTTTCAGGCGCTGAATTTCGCGGTAGGCGAGGGCGTTATCGATAGCGATCGACACCCGCTCGGCGATCTGCCGCAGTAGCTTGAGATTGGTGGTGGTGAAGACCTGTTCGTCGCACTGCGCCAGCTTTAGCACCCCGAGCAGGGTATTGCCGGACATCAGCGGCAGCAGGCACAGGGTCTGGATCTTATTGCCCCACATCTCGAAGAGCATTTTCTCATACGGCGCGAGGGTGTCATGCTCGTGCAGGTTGAGCAGCAGCATCTCTTTGCTTTTGAATACGCGCTCGGTGAGGGTACCGGCTTCATCCACCTCGCTCTGGTCGTGGACCGGATGGCTGGCGTCAAGATAATGCGTGGAATAGATGTTGAGCTTCCCTTTGCGGTCGCTGCGCAGCACCACGCTGATGGCGTCGATCCGGAAGTAGCGATGGATCTCTTTCGCCACCTCGCTGACCAGCTCGTCGATATCCAGGCGTGAGAGCACCGCGTTGGTGATCGCCACCAGGATGCGAAAGTTGTCGCGCTCGTGGCACAGCAGATCGTAATCGACGTTATTGCTGACCCGGTTCTGAATTTGCTCGGTGACGACGGCGACGATCTGCGTGAAGGTATGCAGCCGCTGGAACTCTTTCTCGCTCCACGGCCGGTTGTCACGGCGCAGAAATTCACAGCCGCCGAAGATCCGCCCATCAGCCGCCAGCGGCAGCAGCGAGTAGTACCCGAACGGACGATAGAGCCCGCTGCGGATAAGCTGCGGCCAGGTGTCGGCAAAGGTCTCGTGGTCGCAATGCAGGGCATCCGGCCGGGAGAGTAAGCGGCGCACCGGACCGTGGGCGAGCACGGTTTCGTCCTCGTAGCTCACCGGATGGCCGGCTTCATCGCAGGCATACCTGGCCGCGCGGTGGTTACCCGCGTTCCACAGGATGATGGCCGCCTCGTCGGCGAGCGCTGACTGTTGCACCAGGCGGGTGAGAGTTTCGCTCAGCGCGGCCAGATCGGGCTGCTGTAATAAAAGCCGGGTGATATCGAACAGCCCCTGCTGGCCGAGATCGCTCATCGGTGTATACGACATTGCTTACGTCCAAAACGCGCCGACAACGTGGCGCATAAGAAAATGATGGTACAAATAATAGTATGTTAATAAAGCGGTTATTGCCGCTTTAACCCCGGCTCGCGCTGCGCTTAGCCGGGCTACGTGCGCGCAGTTTTGTAGCCCGGATAAGGCGCCAGCCGCTATCCGGGACCCGACGCCGTCGTTAACAAATTCTCGGCAGCGGCTCGGCGTGGGGAAGATCGAGCGTCCGCTTCACGCCGTACAGCCCAACGGAACGCACGCCCGGGCGGTCGACCACTTCGCCGATTATCGCCGCATCGCGTCCCAGTGGGTGAGACCGCAAATGCGCTAGCACGTTTTCCGCGGCCTCGCGGGCGACGGCGAGCACCAGTTTGCCTTCATTGGCGAAGTTCAGGGCGTCCAGCCCAAGCAGTTCGCAGACGCCGCGCACCGTATCGTTGACCGGCAGCGTTGCCTCCTGCAGTTCGATGCCGCAGCCGCTGGCGGCGGCGAACTCATGGGCGACGGCATTGACCCCGCCGCGGGTGGCGTCGCGCAGAGCTTTCACTCCACTCAGTGGCCGCAGGGTCTGGATAAGCGGCGTCAGCACCGCGCAATCGCTGGACAGCGCGCCGTCCAGCCCCATCTGCTCGCGCAGGTTAAGGATGGTGGCGCCATGATCCCCCAGCGTGCCGCTGACCAGCAGCACATCACCGGCGCTAATCTGCTGCGTCCCCCAGCGAACGTCCGCCGGGATGGCGCCGATGCCGGCGGTGTTAATAAACAGCTTATCCGCCGCGCCGCGCGGCACCACTTTAGTGTCGCCGGTGACGATGGCGATCCCTGCCGCCCGGGCGGTGTCGGCCATGCTGGCGACCACCGCTTCCAGGGTGGCCATCTCCAGCCCCTCTTCGAGAATAAAGCCGCAGGAAAGATAGCGGGGGATGGCGCCGCTGACCGCCACATCGTTGGCGGTACCGCAGACGGCCAGCTTGCCGATATTGCCGCCGGGAAAGAACAGCGGGTCAATCACGTAGCTGTCGGTGGAGAAGGCGAGTCGGTCCCCCTGGGCGGCGAGCGCCGCCAGATCGAGGCGCGCCTGATCCTCCTGCTCCGCCAGCCAGGGGTTGGCGAAGGCCTGCATAAACAGGTCGCCGATCAGCTGCTGCATTGCCTGACCGCCGCTACCGTGGGCTAACTGGACGCTTTTCATGCTTCATTTTCCTGACTGCGATATTGATACCAGGCGGCGCAGGCCCCTTCTGAGGAGACCATCAGCGCGCCAAAGGCGCTTTGCGGATTGCAGGTGCTGGCGAAGAGCGGGCACTGGTGCGGTTTACAGCGGCCGGTCAGCACCTCGCCGCAGCGGGCGCGGGGGTCGTCGCACACGCGCTGCGGCGCCGGGCGGAAATGCGCCTCGGCATCGAAGCGCTGATAGGCTGGCGTAAGCTGCACGCCGGAGTCGCTGATGACCCCCAGGCCGCGCCATTCGCTGTCGCCATCCAGGCGAAAGACGTCGGCCATCGCCGCCTGCGCCAGCGGGTTGCCGGCATCCGGCACCACGCGACGGTACTGATTTTCCACGTCGCTGCGCTGCGCTATTGTCTGCTCAACCAGCATCACCGCGCCTTGCAGTAGATCAAGCGGTTCGAAACCAGCGACCACTAAAGGACGATGATAGTCGCTGGCAATAAAGCCGTAGGCCTCGGTGCCGATCACCATACTGACGTGGCCCGGGGCGAGAAAGGCGTCGATACCGTTGTCCGGCTGATCCAGCAGGCTGCGCAGGGTCGGCAGCAGGGTGATGTGCTGGCAGAAAAAGTAGAAGTTATCGACGTTGCGCTCCCGCGCCTGACGCAGGGTGAGGGCGGTGGCGGGCATGGTGGTTTCGAAACCGAGGCCGAAAAAGACCACCTCACGCTGCGGGTTTTGCTGCGCCAGCCGCAGGGCGTCCATCGGCGAGTAAACGATGCGGACATCGGCGCCGCGGGATTTCGCCTGCAGCAGCGAGCCGTTTTTACCTGGCACGCGCATGGCGTCGCCGAAGGTACAGAAGATCACCCCCGGGCGGCTGGCGATCTCAATGCAGGCGTCGATACGCCCCATCGGCAGGACGCATACCGGGCAGCCGGGCCCATGAATAAATTCAATATTCTCCGGCAACAGCTGGTCGAGACCGAACTTAAAAATGGCATGGGTATGGCCGCCGCAGACCTCCATAATGCGCAGCGGTCGCGCGGCGGTGTGCGGCAGCAGATGGGCACGCTGCTGAAGATGGGCCACCAGCTGCATGACCTGCTCGGGGGCGCGGTATTCGTCAACGTAACGCATTATCGCTCCTCGCCGTACAGCAGGGCGCCGACGTCCGGCTCCACGTCAAACATATTTTGCAGCGCCTCGAGAGTGTCGCGCGCTTCGGCTTCATTGATCACGCTCATGGCGAACCCAACGTGCACCAGCACCCACTGGCCGAGACGCGTCTGACCCTGCTCGTCAACGGCGCCCACCAGCGTCAGGTCGACGTCGCGCTGAATGCCACAGACTTCCACCTTCGCCAGCACGCCGTCGATGGCGCAAATTTGTCCCGGAATGCCTATGCACATCGCTGCGTCTCCAGCCAGGTGAGCCACTGCTCCATGCCTTCGCCGCTGGTGGCCGAGAGGAGGATAATTTCAATATGCGGATTGACCTCGCGGGCGCAGGCCAGGCACTTCTCAACGTCGAAATTGAGATACGGCAGCAGGTCGACTTTGTTGAGCAGCATCAGGCTGGCGGCGGCAAACATATGTGGATATTTCAGCGGCTTGTCTTCGCCTTCGGTGACCGACAGCACCGCCACCTTATGGCGTTCGCCGAGATCAAAGCTGGCCGGGCAGACCAGGTTGCCGACGTTTTCGATAAACAGAATGCCGTGGTCAGCCAGCGGCAGGCGCGGGGCGGCGTCGGCGATCATCTGGGCGTCGAGATGGCAGCCTTTCCCGGTATTGACCTGAATCGCCGGGGTGCCGGTGGCGCGAATGCGGGCGGCGTCATTGACCGTTTGCTGGTCACCTTCAATCACCGCGCAGTCGGCACGTCCTTTCAGCCGGGTGAGGGTTTCGGTCAGCAGGGTGGTTTTGCCGGAGCCGGGGCTGGAAACCAGATTCAGCACCAGCTGCTGTTTCGCCGCAAAGCGTGCGCGGTTGCGCGCCGCCAGACGGTTGTTTTTATCCAGCACGTCGATCTCCACTTCCAGCATCCGCCGCTGGCTCTGCCCCGGGGCGTGAGTCCCAGCCTCGCCATGGCCGTAATGCAGGTCGCCCTCTGGCGTGCGGGTGGGGGCGAAGTGATCGGTTTTGACACCGGTGATGGTCATCGTCTGGCGTGGGGCGGGCGCGAAGGGGGCGCTGCGGAACGCGGAATGCGGGTTTCGTTCGTCTCCTTCAATATAGAGGTTGCCTTCGCCACAGCCGCATGTTGTACACATAGTTTACTCCAGTTCTAAACGCTGAATCTGTAAGCCGTTGTCCGCCACGATCTGTAGCTGGTCGTTATTGCAGAGCGGGCAGCGGCGGACGTGCTGCGAGACAAGATGGACGTACTGCTGGCAGCGTTCGCACCAGCATTCAGCCTGTTGTTCGGCGATATGCAGTTCGCACCCCTCCGCCAGCGTGCCCCGGCAGACCAGCTCAAAGCAGAAGGTCAGGGCGCTGGCTTCCACGCAGGAAAATGCGCCGACCTTGAGCCACACGCCGGTCACCCGTCGCGCGCCGGCCTGCTGCGCCTGTTGTTCAATAATTTCCAGCGCCCGCTGGCTGAGGGTGATTTCGTGCATAGTCGCCTCCGTATCGCAATGCGCCTTATATGCAATAACGATGCCAGGATGAAATCGTCGTGGCCGTCAATGTCGATGTCGACGCCCCGGGGCTGTCATCGACATGTCGCGTCGGCAGGGATGAATACAAAAACATAGTTAAATCAATTAAATAAAAAGTGGCATGAAAAATGCTTAGAGGGTGCATCTCATGCAACGGAGAAACCGATATGACTATTTGGGAAATAAGTGAAAAGGCGGATTACATCGCCGACCGTCACCGGCAGCAGCAGGAGCAGTGGCACATCTACTGTAACTCGCTGGTTCAGGGGATCACCCTGTCGAAGGCCCGCCTGCATCATGCGATGAGCTGCGCGCCGGATAAAGAGCTGTGCTTCGTGCTGTTCGGCCATTTTCAGGTGTTTGTCGCGCTGGCGGAAGGCTTTAACAGCCACACCATCGAATACTACGTCGAAAACAAAGGCGGCGGTGATAAGTACCTGATTGCTCAGGCCACGCTGGCGGCGGATGGCACGGTGGACGGACGGATCAGCAACCGCTCCCGCGACCAGGTGCTGGAGCACTATCTGGCGATTATCGCCACCGTCTATGACCGTCTGTATGACGCCATGGAGCAAGACCAACCGGTGGATTTAAGCCATCTGGCCCTGACCCACTGATCGCGAGGTGTCGACACGTGTCGAAAATGACACCTGCGCAACCTGATTTCGTCAAAAATGACTTTCACCCGAGGATGACCCGGTGAACCGTTTTGTAATTGCTGACTCCACTGTCTGTATTGGCTGCCGCACCTGCGAAGCCGCCTGCTCTGAGACGCATCGCCAGCACGGCCTGCAGGCTATGCCGCGGCTGCAGGTGATGCGTAATGAAAAAGAATCGGCACCGCAGATGTGCCACCACTGCGAAGATGCCCCCTGCGCCGCCGTCTGCCCGGTTAACGCCATCCAGCGCGTCGATGGCGCCGTCCAGCTCAACGAGAGCCTGTGCGTAAGCTGCAAACTGTGCGGCATTGCCTGCCCGTTCGGCGCCATTGAATTTTCCGGCAGCCGCCCGCTGGATATACCGGCGAATGCCAATACCCGGCTGGCCCCCCCTGCGCCGCCGGCGCCGGCCCGCGTCAGCTCGCTGCTCGACTGGGTGCCCGGCGTGCGCGCCATTGCCGTGAAATGCGACCTCTGCCACTTCGATGAGCAGGGCCCGGCCTGCGTGCGGACCTGCCCGACCAACGCGCTGCTGTTGGTGGATAGCCGTGATATCGCCCAGGCCAGCAAGCGTAAACGCCAACTGACCTTTAATACCGACCTTGGCGACTTGTCGCTGTTCCAGGCGCAACAGGGGGAGAGGGAATGAGTGTAATGGGATTAGTCAATCAGGCGGTGACGTGGTACGCCGCCAGCGCCGTGCTGGCCTTTGTGTTTGCCATGCATAAACCGCTCAGCGGCGCCATTGCCGGGATCGGCGGCGCAGTGGCCAGCGCCATGCTGGTGGTTGCCGGCGGCGCAGTGCTATTGATGCCGGAACGGATCCACGGCGGCATGCTGCAGTTTCTGCATCTGACGATGCGGGTGGGCGGTGTCAATGCGCTGTGGCTGCTGGCCATCGGCCTGTCGGCGCTGCCGGTGTCGCTGTTTAACATTAGCTGGCATCGCCATCCGCAGGTGAAGGCCAACGGCCTGCTGGTCAACCTGCTGTTGGCCGCCGCCACCTGCGCGGTGGTGGTGACCAATATCGGTTCGCTGGTGGTGATGGCGGAGATCATGGCGCTCTGCGCGGCGTTTCTCACCGGCTGCGCCGCCTCCGGTAAGCTGTGGTTTGCCCTGGGCCGTCTCGGCACATTGCTGATGGCCTGGACCTGCTGGCTGGTATGGTCGACCTACGGCACCCTTGAGCTGGCGCAGATCAACCTCCAGGCGGTGGATATGATGCAGAACCCGCTGCTCTGGCTGCCGGGGCTGGTGGGGTTCGCCCTGCTGGCCGGGGCGATCCCGCTGCACGGCTGGGCGCCGCAGGCTCACGCCGGGGCCAGTGCGCCGGCCGCCGCGCTGTTTTCCACCGTGGTAATGAAGGTCGGTCTGTACGGCATGCTGACCGTCTCGCTGGCCGGCGGCGTGCCGCCGCTGTGGTGGGGCGTCATGCTGCTGGCGCTGGGGATGATCACCGCCTTCATCGGCGGGCTGTATGCCCTGATGGAGCATAACATTCAGCGTCTGCTGGCCTATCACACCCTGGAGAACATCGGCATTATCCTGCTGGGTCTGGGCGCCTTCGTCACCGGCGTGGCGACCCGCAACAGCACGCTGATGGTGCTGGGCTTTATCGGCGGTATGTATCACCTGATTAACCACAGCCTGTTCAAAACCACGCTATTTCTTGGCGCCGGGGCGGTGTGGTTCCGCACCGGCCATCGCGATATCGAGAAGCTGGGCGGCATCGGTAAAAAAATGCCGTTGATCTCCCTCGCCATGCTGGTGGGGCTGATGGCAATGGCGGCCCTGCCGCCGTTGAACGGCTTCGCCGGCGAGTGGGTTATCTATCAGTCCTTCTTCAAAATGAGCACCGGCGATCTGTTTATTGGCCGTCTGCTGGGGCCGCTGCTGGCCGTCGGCCTGGCGATCACCGGCGCACTGGCGGTGATGTGTATGGCGAAAGTCTATGGCGTGACCTTCCTCGGCGCGCCGCGGACGAAAGAGGCGGAAAACGCCACCTGCGCTCCCTGGCTGATGACCCTGAGCGTGGTGCTGGCGGCGGTCTTCTGCCTCGTTGGCGGCATCGCCGCACCGTGGCTGCTGCCGCTGGTGAGCGGCGCCTTCCCGGTGCAGGCCCAGGTGTCGAGCGTGGTATCGCAGCCGATGATCGCGCTGCTGCTTATCGCCTGCCCGCTGCTGCCGTTCCTGCTGATGATCTTCTTTAAAGGCGATCGCCTGGCGGCGCGCTCGCGCGGCGCGGCGTGGGTCTGCGGTTATGACCATGAGCAGTCGATGGTGGTGACGGCCCACGGCTTCGCCATGCCGGTGAAAGAAGCCTTTGCGCCGCTGCTGAAGCTGCGCCACTGGCTAAACCCGGTGCGTCTGGTGCCGGGCTGGCAATCGGCCTCGGCGCCAGCGCTGCTGCGCGGGATCGCGCTGGTTGAGCTGGCGGTGCTGGTGGTGATTGTCATTTCGCGAGGAGCCTGAGAATGAGTTTGTTAATTGCATTGCTACAGGCGCTGGTGCTGTTTGCCGTCGCGCCGCTGTTGTCCGGGATCGTTCGCGTCGCCCGCGCGCGGCTGCATAACCGCCGCGGACCGGGGGTACTGCAGGAGTATCGCGATATCCTGAAACTGCTGGGCCGTCAGAGCGTCGGTCCTGACGCCTCGGGCTGGGTGTTCCGCCTGACGCCGTACGTCATGGTCGGCGTGATGCTGACCATCGCCACCGCGCTGCCGGTGGTGACGGTGGACTCTCCGCTGCCGGTGCTCGGGGATCTCATCACCCTGATCTACCTGTTCGCCATCGCCCGTTTCTTCTTTGCCATTTCTGGTCTGGACACCGGCAGCCCGTTTACCGCGCTGGGCAGTAGTCGCGAAGCGATGCTCGGCGTGCTGGTGGAGCCGATCCTGCTGCTGGGCCTGTGGGTGGCGGCGCAGGTCGCCGGCTCGACCCATATCAGCACCATCACCGATACCCTTTACCACTGGCCGGCGGCGCGCAGCATTCCACTGATTCTGGCGCTGTGCGCCTGCGCCTTCGCCACCTTTATTGAGATGGGCAAACTGCCGTTCGATCTGGCGGAAGCGGAGCAGGAGCTGCAGGAGGGCCCGCTATCGGAATACAGCGGCAGCGGCTTTGGCATCCTGAAGTGGGGCATCAGCCTCAAACAGCTGGTGGTGCTGCAGATGTTTGTCGGGGTCTTTTTCCCGTGGGGCCAGATGACCAGCTTCAGCGTCGGCGGCCTGCTGTTGGCGCTGGTGGTCGCCGTCGTCAAGCTGGTGATCGGGGTGCTGATTATCGCGTTGTTTGAAAACAGCATGGCGCGTCTGCGTTTTTGTGCCACCTCCCGCGTCACCTGGGCCGGGTTTGGTTTTGCCTTTTTAGCTTTCGTCTCCTTGCTGGTGGCGTGATTAAGAGAGTTTGAGCATGTCTGAAGAAAAAATCGGTCAACACTATCTTGCGGCGCTGCACCAGGCCTTTCCGGGCGTGGTGCTGGACGAAGCCTGGCAGACCAAAGACCAGTTAACCCTCACCGTGAAGGTCAACTACCTGCCGGAAGTGGTGGAGTTTCTCTACTACCAGCAGGGCGGCTGGCTGTCGGTGCTGTTCGGCAACGATGAACGTAAGCTGAACGGCCACTACGCGGTCTATTACGTGCTGTCGATGGAGCAGGGCACCAAATGCTGGATCACCGTGCGCGTGGAAGTGGATGCCAACAAACCGGAATACCCGTCGGTGACGCCGCGCGTCCCGGCGGCGGTGTGGGGCGAGCGCGAAGTGCGCGATATGTACGGCCTGGTGCCGGTCGGCCTGCCGGACGAACGTCGTCTGGTGCTACCGGACGACTGGCCGGACGAACTCTATCCGCTGCGCAAAGACAGCATGGACTATCGCCAGCGTCCGGCGCCGACCACCGACGCGGAAACCTACGAGTTCATTAACGAGCTCGGCAGCAAGAAAAACAACGTGGTGCCGATCGGCCCGCTGCATGTCACCTCAGATGAACCTGGCCATTTCCGCCTGTTCGTTGACGGCGAGAACATTATCGACGCCGACTACCGCCTGTTCTACGTCCATCGCGGGATGGAAAAGCTGGCGGAAACCCGCATGGGTTATAACGAAGTGACCTTCCTGTCGGACCGGGTGTGCGGCATCTGCGGCTTCGCCCACAGTACCGCTTACACCACCTCGGTAGAGAATGCGATGGGCATCGTGGTGCCGGAGCGGGCGCAGATGATCCGCGCCATTCTGCTGGAGGTGGAACGCCTGCACTCGCACCTGCTGAACCTCGGTCTGGCCTGCCACTTTACCGGCTTTGACTCTGGCTTTATGCAGTTCTTCCGCGTGCGCGAAACCTCAATGAAGATGGCGGAAATTCTCACCGGCGCACGTAAAACCTACGGCCTGAACCTGATCGGCGGGATCCGCCGCGACCTGCTGAAAGAGGACATGATCCAGACCCGTCAGCTGGCGCAGCAGATGCGCCGAGACGTGCAGGAGCTGGTGGATATGCTGCTCAGCACGCCGAATATGGAACAGCGTACCGTCGGTATTGGCCGTCTGGATCCGGAAATCGCCCGCGACTTTAGTAACGTCGGCCCGATGGTGCGCGCCAGCGGCCACGCCCGCGACACCCGCGCCGACCACCCGTTTGTCGGTTATGGCCTGCTGCCGATGGAAGTCCACAGCGAGCAGGGCTGCGACGTGATATCTCGCCTCAAGGTGCGGATCAACGAGGTTTATACCGCGCTGAATATGATTGATTTCGGTCTCGATAACCTGCCGGGCGGCCCGCTGATGGTGGAAGGGTTCACCTATATTCCGCACCGCTTCGCACTGGGCTTCTCCGAGGCGCCGCGCGGCGACGATATCCACTGGAGCATGACCGGCGACAACCAGAAACTGTACCGCTGGCGCTGCCGGGCGGCGACCTACGCCAACTGGCCGACCCTGCGCTATATGCTGCGCGGCAACACCGTTTCCGATGCGCCGCTGATCATCGGCAGCCTCGACCCGTGCTACTCCTGTACCGACCGCATGACCGTTGTCGATGTACGTAAGAAGAAGAGCAAAGTGGTGCCGTACAAAGAGCTGGAGCGCTACAGCATCGAGCGTAAAAACTCGCCGCTGAAATAAGGAATCGCCATGTTTACCTTTATTAAAAAAGTTATTAAGACCGGCACCGCGACGCACGCCTACCCGCTGGAGCCGATGCCGGTGGACAAAAACTTCCGCGGCAAGCCGGAGCACAATCCGCAGCAGTGTATCGGCTGCGCGGCCTGCGTGAATGCCTGCCCGTCGAACGCCCTGACGGTCGAGACCGATCTGGCCACTAACCAGCTGGCGTGGCAGTTCAACCTCGGGCGCTGCATCTTCTGCGGCCGCTGTGAAGAGGTGTGCCCGACGGCGGCGATTAAGCTGTCGCCGGAGTATGAGCTGGCGGTGTGGAAGAAAGAGGATTTCCTCCAGCAGTCGCGCTTTGCTATCTGCCACTGCAGGGAGTGCCAGCGTCCGTTCGCGGTGCAGAAGGAGATCGACTACGCCATCGCGCTGCTCAAGCATAACGGCGATACCCGCGCCGAGCTGCACCGTGAAAGCTTCGAAACCTGCCCGGAATGCAAGCGCCAGAAATGCCTGGTGCCGTCCGATCGTATTGAACTAACCCGCCATATGAGGGAGGCCAGCTGATGAGTACTTTACTTGGCCCGCGCGATGAAAACGGCATTCCCGTGCCGATGACGGTGGATGAATCCATCGCCAGCATGAAGGCCTCGCTGCTGAAGAAAATTAAACGTTCGGCCTACGTCTACCGCGTCGACTGCGGCGGCTGCAACGGTTGCGAAATTGAAATCTTCGCCACCCTTTCGCCGCTGTTCGACGCTGAACGCTTCGGGATTAAAGTGGTGCCTTCGCCGCGCCATGCCGATATCCTGCTGTTTACCGGGGCGGTGACCCGCGCCATGCGCTCCCCGGCGCTGCGCGCCTGGCAGTCGGCGCCGGATCCGAAGATCTGTATCTCCTACGGCGCCTGCGGCAACAGCGGCGGCATCTTCCACGACCTGTACTGTGTCTGGGGCGGTACCGATAAAATCGTACCGGTCGATGTCTATATTCCGGGCTGCCCGCCGACGCCCGCCGCCACCCTGTACGGCTTCGCCATGGCGCTCGGCCTGCTGGAGCAGAAAATCCATGCTCGTCTGCCAGGCGAACTCGACGAACAGCCGACCGAGCTGCTGCATGCCGATATGGTGCAACCCCTGCGGGTGCGCATCGATCGCGAAGCGCGGCGTCTGGCGGGCTATCGCTATGGCCGGCAGATTGCTGACGACTATATGCGTCTGCTTGGCCAGGGCGACAGTCAGGTGCTGCGCTGGCTGGAGGCGGAGAAAGATCCGCGTCTGACCGAGATCGTCACCCATCTCAACCAGGTGGTCGAGGGGGCGCGTATCCGATGAGCGAGACGGTGGTGTTCAGTCAGCTGAGCCGTAAATTTATTGATGAGAACGACGCCACGCCGGATCAGGCGCAGCAGGTGGTCTATTACAGCCTGGCGATTGGCCACCACCTCGGCGTCATCGACTGTCTGGAGGCGGCGTTAAGCTGCCCGTGGGACGCGTATCTGGCATGGATCGCCACCCTTGAAGCCGGGAGCGCCGCGCGGCGCAAAATGGAGGGCGTGCCGAAGTATGGCGAAATCGTCATCGACAGCAGCCATGTGGCGATGCTGGCCAACGCCTTTGATAAAGCGCAGTCCGCGCAGACCCCGCAGCAGCAGGCGTGGAGCAAAACGATGCTCAGCATGCTGCATGATATTCACCAGGAGAGCGCCATCTACCTGATGGTGAGGAGATTACGTGACTGACGTTTTACTCTGTGTCGGCAACAGTATGATGGGCGACGACGGCGCCGGCCCGCTGCTGGCGGAGATGTGCGCGGCGAACCCGGCCGGCCAGTGGGTGGTCATCGACGGCGGCAGCGCGCCGGAAAACGACATCGTGGCGATCCGCGAATTACGCCCCGAACGCCTGCTGATTGTCGATGCCACCGATATGGGCCTCAACCCCGGCGACATTCGCGTCATCGATCCCGACGATATCGCCGAGATGTTTATGATGACCACCCATAACATGCCGCTCAACTATCTGGTCGATCAGCTGAAAGAGGACGTCGGCGAGGTGATCTTCCTCGGCATTCAGCCAGATATCGTCGGTTTTTATTATCCGATGACCCAGCCGGTAAAAGAGGCCGTTGCTCGGGTGTACCAGCAGCTGGCAGGCTGGCAGGGCCAGGGCGGCTTTGCCCGGCTGGAGGCTGAAGACGATTAACCCAGCGGCGAACCGGGCTCTCCGCCGGCGCACGACTGACCGGCCGGGAGCCCCGTTCCCGGCGGCGCCAGCTCAAGATTCTCTATCACTAATTTCCCGGGCGACACCGAGACTCTGACCTGCGTGCCGACCGGAAACCCCGCCTGCTCCAGCCAGTCGCCGTTCAGGCTCAGGGCTGCGTGGCGGGTGTAGCGCCGTGTCTCCCGTGTTTTGCGGTCCTCATGGCGTTTTCTGACATATCCCACGGTTAACTGGCGAATGGCCCTGGCTATCCCTCTGGCTGCGGTAGGGTGCTGTGCGCTCATGATGTGCTCCTTGCTGAAAATACCCCTGTAAAAGTACTGTATAAAATACCAGTTATTGTGAACAGGAGGCAAACCAGAAACTGGAATCAGGCTCGAGAAAAAAGCATGTAATGGATGCAACAGAAAGCAGACGCCCATCCCCGTTTATCGCGGGAAATGGGCGCGTGTGGGCGAGGGGGCTTAGTCGAGATCGGCGCCGTTGCTGGCTATCACCTTCTGGTACCAGAAGAATGACTTTTTACGCTTACGCGCCAGCGTGCCGTTGCCGGCATCGTCGCGATCGACATAGACAAAGCCGTAGCGCTTGCTCATCTCGCCGGTTGACGCTGAGACCAGATCGATGCAGCCCCAGCTGGTGTAGCCCAGCACCGGAATGCCGTCGCCGATAGCGTCGCGCATGGCCCTGATGTGCTCGCGCAGGTAGCTGATGCGATAGTCGTCATTGATGTCGCCATTGGCGTCGATCTCATCGCGAGCGCCAAGCCCGTTTTCCACCAGGAACAGTGGTTTCTGATAGCGGTCATACATCATGTTCATGGTGATGCGCAGGCCCAGCGGGTCGATGCCCCAGCCCCACTCGCTGGCCGGGATGTGCGGGTTCTTCAGCGACTTGACGATGTTGGCGGCATTGGTGTTGCTGGCGTTCATCTCCGCCGAGGCGCAGCGCGACGCGTAGTAGCTAAAGGAGACGAAATCGACGGTGTTTTTTAGGATCTCGTCATCGCCCGGCTGTTTCGCAATCGTGACCCCTTTTTCCCGGAACACCCGCGCGGCCCACACCGGATAGGCGCCGCGCGCCTGGACGTCGATAAAGAACAGATTTTCGCGGTCCTTCTCCAGCGCCATCCACACATCTTCCGGCTTGCAGGAGTAAGGATAGAAATTGCCGCCCGCCAGCATGCAGCCGACCTGGTTCTGCGGGTTAATCTCATGGGCGATTTTTGTCGCCAGCGCGCTGGCCACCAGCTCGTGATGCGCGGCCTGGTACTTCACCTGCTCCTGATTTTCTCCCTCTTCAAACACCAGCCCGGCGCCGGAGTAGGGGCTGTGCAGCATGATATTGATTTCATTGAAGGTCAGCCAGTACTTCACCAGCCCGTCAAAGGCCTCAAAACAGGTGCGGGCGTAGTGGCTGAAAAAATCCACCATTTTGCGGTTACGCCAGGAGCCGTACTCCATCACCAGGTGCATCGGCACGTCGAAATGACACAGCGTGACCAGCGGCTCAATACCGTGCTTTTTGCATTCCTCAAACAGTGAGCGGTAGAAGGCGATGCCCTGCGGATTCGGCTGTTGCTCGTCGCCGTGCGGGAACAGGCGGCTCCAGGCGATGGAGGTGCGGAAGACGCTGAACCCCATCTCGGCCATCAGGGCAATATCTTCTTTATAGCGATGGTAAAAATCGATCGCCTCATGGCTGGGGTAAAACTCGTCTTCACGCAGCGTAAAGCGCTTCTCCAGGCCTAATTTTACCGGCAGGCGGTGGGCGCCGTGGGGAAGGGTATCCACGGTGGTCAGCCCCTTGCCGCCTTCAAAATAAGCGCCTTCAGACTGGTTGGCGGCCAGTGCGCCGCCCCATAAAAATCCCTGTGGGAAACTCGCCATGCATTACCTCATTATTAATTGTGTGTTCAGGCGTGGGATGCCTGGGCCCGGGCCTGGCGCGCTCTGGCGTCGGCAGCGGCCTGTTCAACGGGAATATCTTCAAAGCCGAGGATCAGCGTCAGGGCAAACGACAGCACCACCGACAGCGCCATCACGCCAAATACCCAGACGATAGTCATCGGATTGGCTGGATCGAAAAACTGCACGCTGGTAAACAGCCCAGGCGCCGCCATCGAATGGCTGGCCAGACCGGCGATTCCCGCCACCGCGCCGCAGATAAAGCCGCTGATTAAGCTGGCGATCAGCGGGCGCTTCAGGCGCACCGCCACGCCATACAGCGCCGGTTCGGAAATCCCGGCCAGAATCGCCGATGCCGCGGCGGCCAGCGCCGTCTGGCGCAGCTCCGGGTTTTTGGTTTTCCACGCCACCGCCAGCGACGATCCGCCCAGCGACAGGTTGGCGCCGATCTCCGATGGCATCACCATGCCCTCTTTGCCGGTTTCGGCGATGGTCTGAATGATGGTTGGCGTAAAGACGCGGTGCATCCCGGTCATCACCAGCAGTGGCCACAGCCCGCCCATGATCGCCACCGACAGCCAGCCGAGATAGCTGTGGATCGTATACACCAGCGCGGAAATGGCGCTACCGATCCAGATGCCCAGCGGGCCAATCAGCAGGATCGCCAGCGGGGCGGCGATCAGCACGATCAGCATCGGCTTAAGGAAGTTTTTCGTCACCGCCGGGGTAATGCGATCCACCCAGCGCTCGATATACGACAGGCACCAGGTCATCACCAGCGCCGGGATCACCGTGTAGGTGTATTTCACCGCGGTAACCGGAATAAAGGCAAATTCAACGTGTTCGCCCTGGGCGGCTTTGGCCATCAATTCGATAAACCCGGGATGCACCAGCACCCCGGCGATGGCGATAGCCAGCGACATATTGGTTTTGAATTTCACCGCCGCGGAGGCGGCCACCATCAGCGGCAGGAAGAAAAATGCGCCATCGCCGATAAGCGTCAGGAGGGTCAGCGTCGGCGAGCCTTTCGGCAACGCGCCGCTCATCTCGAGGATCATCGCCAGCAGCTTGACCATCGATCCGCCGATAATCGCCGGGATCAGCGGCGACATGGTACCGATCAGCGCGTCCAGGATCCCGGCGCCGATGCGTTTCAGGGTCAGCGGCGCTTTGCCCTGCGGCTCAGCCGGACGCAGGTCGCCAGGCAGCAGATTCACCACCTCGCGGTAGGCCTGGGAAACGGTATTGCCGATGATCACCTGGCACTGGTTATCGCTGCGCACAACGCCAAGTACCCCGGTCAGGCCTTTCAGGGTGGGGCTATCGACCTTTTCGTCGTCTTTGACCACGAAGCGCAGACGGGTCATGCAGTGGGTCACGGCGGCGACGTTATCGACTCCGCCGATTGCCGCGACTATCTGTTGCGCCAGGGCTGCATAATTTTTCGACATCGGATTTTATCCTGTTTATCAATAGGGTACTGATCTGCTACCGCGCCGCATCGCCGGGCGATACCATGTTTATATAGGAAACCGGTTCCACAAAATCATGGTGAGTTTCATTTGATTGCACAAGAAATAAAAAAAGATGATCTCAATTTTGTGATTTTGATCGCGAAGCGTCGCCGTGAGCCGGATCGCGGTGGTGAACAGGGGAATGCTGTAAAAGCGGGAAACGTGCAGTACACTGCCTGCAACTTTTGCAACAGGAAGAATCACATGGCAACGATGCTGGAGGTCGCAAAGCGCGCGGGGGTATCGAAGGCAACCGTTTCGCGGGTACTGTCGGGCAACGGCTATGTCAGTCAGGAGACCAAAGACCGGGTGTTTAAGGCAGTGGCGGAGAGCGGCTATCGGCCTAATCTGCTGGCGCGCAACCTGGCGACCAAAACGACGCAAACCCTGGGCCTGGTGGTGACCAACACCCTGTATCATGGCGTCTATTTCAGCGAGCTGCTGTATCACGTGGCGCGGATGACAGAGGACAAGGGACGACAGCTGATCCTGGCCGACGGCAAGCACAGCGCGCAAGAGGAGCGGGAGGCGATCCAGTACCTGCTGGACCTGCGCTGCGATGCGATCATCATCTACCCGCGCTTTCTCACCGTTGACGAGATGGACGAGATCGTTGAGAACCACTCGCAGCCGATCATGGTGCTTAACCGCCGCCTGCGCCGCCACGCCAGCCACTGCGTCTGGTCCGATCAAAAAGCCTCGGCGATGCGGGTGGTGGAGCGGCTGATCGCGCTTGGCCATCGCGATATCGCTTTTATTACCGGCTCCCTTGACTCACCCACCGGCGTCGAACGCCTTGCCGGCTACAAAGACGCGCTGGCTGGCCACGGCATCGCCCTGAACGAGGCGCTCATCGCGGAGGGGCGCTGGACGCCGGAAACCGGCGCGGCGGCGGTGGAGAGCCTGCGTCAGCGCGGGGTGACCTACAGCGCGCTGGTGGCGAGCAATGACGATATGGCTATCGGGGCGATGAAGCAGCTTCACCAGCTGGGCGTAAAGGTACCGGATCAGGTCTCGGTGGTGGGGTTTGACGATATTGTGCTGGCACCGTATATGGTGCCGTCGCTCGCCAGCGTTCGGGTACCGGTGACGGAGATGATTAAAGAGAGCATCAATCGGCTGATATTTATGCTGGATGGTGGGGAATTCAACTTTCAGCAGAGCTTCCCCGGGGCGCTAATTGAGCGTGATTCACTGGTGGCGGGTCCCTGTGCCTGACGTCGTCAGCTGTCATCGTCACTACTGACGATGACAGCAAATATTCGATTTAATTCTCTTAACTATCAATAATATAAAAACTGGAACGTATTATGCATACTCCGGCGCCTAACCTTCTTACTGCTGGAGAAATGGATGAACCGTTTCATTATCGCCGATGCGAGCAAATGTATCGGCTGTCGCACTTGCGAAGTGGCCTGCGTGGTGTCCCATCAGGAACATCAGGATTGCGCCGCCCTGACGCCTCACACCTTTCAACCGCGTATTCACGTGATCAAAGGGGTCAATGTCTCCACGGCGACCGCCTGCCGTCAGTGTGAAGACGCCCCCTGCGCCAACGTCTGCCCGAACGGCGCCATCAGCCGCGATAAAGGCTTTGTCCATGTGATGCAGGAGCGCTGCATCGGCTGCAAAACCTGCGTTGTTGCCTGCCCGTACGGGGCGATGGAGGTGGTGGTGCGCCCGGTGATCCGCCATAGCGGTGCCGGACTGAACGTCGTGGCGGAAAAAGCCGAAGCCAACAAGTGCGACCTCTGCTTCCACCGCGAGAGCGGCCCGGCCTGCATGGAAGTCTGCCCGACGCACGCCCTGGTGTGCGTTGACCGCAACAAGCTGGAGCAGATGAATATCGAGAAACGTCGCCGTACGGCGCTGGCCTGGTAAGTCGTGGCATGAACGGGGTGCAAATCCGCATTCGCGGTAAAGTGCAGGGGGTGGGGTTCCGCCCCTTTGTCTGGCAGCTGGCCCGGAGGCAGGCCCGCTGCGGCGATGTCTGTAATGACGGTGACGGCGTCCTCGTGCGGCTGGCCGGGGGCGACGATGGTTTTACTGCCGCCCTGGCTGACCACTGCCCGCCGCTGGCGCGTATCGACAGCACCGACTGCACCCCTTATTGCTGGACGGCCACGCCGCAGGATTTCACCATCCGCGAGAGCGGGGCGGGACGCATGCGCACCCAGATCGTGCCCGATGCGGCGACCTGTCCGGCGTGCCTTGCGGAGATGAATGATCCCCGGGCGCGCCGCTACCGCTACCCCTTTATCAACTGCACCCACTGCGGGCCGCGGTTGACCATTATCCGCGCCATGCCCTACGACCGGCCTTTCACCGCAATGGCGCCGTTCCCGCTCTGTTCCCCTTGTGAGGCGGAATTCCGCAATCCTGCGGATCGCCGTTTTCACGCCCAGCCGGTGGCCTGCCCCGACTGCGGGCCGCGCCTGGAATGGCGGGCAGAGGGGGAAACGCTGAACAGCGAGGCGGCGCTGCAGGCGGCCATCACGCGGCTGGCGGCAGGCGACATCGTGGCGATAAAAGGTATCGGCGGCTTTCATTTGGCCTGCGATGCCGGTAATCCCGCTGCCGTTGCCACGCTGCGGGCGAGGAAACACCGTCCGGCGAAACCGCTGGCGGTGATGTTGCCGTCAGCGACGGGCTTACCCGACGACGCCGCGGCGCTGATGGGCTCCCCGGCGGCGCCCATCGTACTGATTGCTAAAGCGCAGGTCTCAGGCCTGTGTGACGAGATTGCGCCAGGGCTTGCGGAAGTTGGGGTGATGCTGCCGTCTAATCCGCTGCAGCATTTGCTTCTGCAGGCTCTGGCGCGCCCCATCGTCATGACCTCCGGCAACCTTAGCGGCCGTCCGCCGGCGTTAAGTAATGCTCAGGCGCTCAACGATTTAGCCGACATTGCCGACGGCTTTCTTTTGCATAATCGCGACATCGTGCAGCGGCTGGATGATTCGCTGGTGCGGTCAAGCGGTGAAATGCTGCGCCGCGCCCGGGGCTACGTCCCGGATGCGCTGCCGCTGCCGCCGGGGCTACGAGACATCCCGCCGCTGCTGGCTCTCGGCGCGGATATGAAAAATACCTTCTGCCTGGCGCGCGGCAGCGAAGCGGTGCTGAGCCAGCACTTTGGCGATCTTGGCGAGGAAGGCGTTGAACAGCAGTGGCGCAGCACCCTGCAACTGATGCAAAGCATTTACGCGTTTGTGCCGCAGCGGGTGGTGGTTGATGCCCATCCCGGCTATCGCTCAACGCAGTGGGCGGCGTCCCTGTCGCTGCCGGTGGAGACAGTGCTGCATCACCATGCTCATGCCGCGGCGTGCCTGGCCGAGCACCGCTGGCCGCTTGACGGCGGCGACGTTATCGCCCTGACCCTCGACGGCATCGGCATGGGGGAGAACGGCGCGCTGTGGGGCGGGGAGTGCCTGCGGGTTAACTATCGCCAGTGCGAACATCTTGGCGGGTTGCCGGCCGTCGCGCTGCCGGGCGGTGACCTGGCGGCGCGCCAGCCGTGGCGAAATCTGCTGGCCCACTGTCTGGCCTTTGTCCCTGACTGGCAGGATTATCCGCAGACCTCCCCCCTGCGCCAGCGCAACTGGCCGCTGCTGGCGCAGGCCATCGATCGCGGCATTAACGCGCCGCGCGCCTCGTCCTGCGGACGGCTGTTTGACGCCGTCGCCTGCGCGCTGGATTGCGCGCCGGAGAGTCTGAGCTATGAAGGCGAAGCGGCCTGTCGGCTGGAGGCGCTGGCCGCCAGTTGCCCCGGCGTCAGCCACCCGGTTACGCTGCCGTGGCGCGACGACGCGCTGGACATGGCGACCTTCTGGCGACAGTGGCTGAACTGGCAGGCGACCCCGGCGCAGAAAGCCTGGGCCTTCCATGACGCCCTGGCCTGTGGGCTGGCGGCGATGGCCCGCGACTGCGCCACCGCCCGCGGCATCGACACGATGGTCTGCAGCGGCGGGGTGCTGCATAACCGCCTGCTGGCGGCGCGATTGACCTTTTATCTGGCGGATTTTACTCTGCTGTTTGCGCAGCAGTTGCCGGCCGGCGACGGCGCAATCGCATATGGTCAGGCGGTGATCGCCGCCGCCCGCGGGCAGGCTCAAGGAACACAACAATGATAATGACAGTTTTACGCCAGCAGCCGCGCGCTGCGGGACTGGTGCTGGGGTTGATCGCGGCAAACTTACTGGCCTGGTGCTGGGCGCTGCAGGCCTTTGGCGACAGCGGCGCGCTGATGGCCGCCAGCCTGCTGGCCTGGGGCTACGGCCTGCGCCACGCGGTCGATGCCGACCATATCGCGGCGATTGATAACGTGACCCGTAAGATGATGCAGCAGGGGCGGCGGCCTTTCGCCGTCGGGGCCTGGTTCTCGCTGGGCCACTCATCGATTGTGGTATTGGCCTCGGCGGCGATTGCCGCGACCGCCACGGCCTTCAGCGCGCAGATGAGCTGGCTGCACGACACCGGTAGCGTCATCGGCACCGCCGTGTCGGCCCTGTTTTTACTGGCGATGGCCTTTATCAACCTGGTGATTTTACGCAGCGTGTGGCGCAGCTTTCGGGCGTGGAAGCGCGGTGAGAAAGTGAGCGACGAAATCGTCAGCGGCGGCGGGGTGATGAGCTGGCTGTTTGGCAAAACCTTCCGTCTGGTCAGCCGCAGCTGGCAGATGTACCTGGTCGGCTTCCTGTTCGGCCTCGGTTTTGACACCGCTACCGAAATCGGTGTGCTGGGTATCTCCGCCGCCGGCGCGTCGAGCGGGATTTCCGTCTGGTCGATTATGGTCTTCCCGGCGCTGTTCGCCAGCGGTATGGCGCTGGTGGATACCCTCGATAACGTGCTGATGGTCGGCGCCTACGGCTGGGCATTCAGCAAACCGCAGCGCAAGCTTTATTACAATATGACCATCACCGGCACCTCGGTGGTAGTGGCGCTGTTTATTGGCGGCCTGGAGGCGCTGGGTCTGCTGATGGATAAGTTTGCGCTCAGTGGCGGGATATGGCGCTGGGTGGGGATGTTAAACGATAACCTTGGCGATGCCGGATTTGTGGTGGTCGGGTTGTTTGTCGCCTGTTGGGCGCTGTCGGTGCTTAACTACCGCTGGCGCGGCTACGACAATCTGGCGCGTTAGCCTGGATATTTTCCCGGCTTGCGCTGCGCTTAGCCGGGCTACCCGACCTGCCCGGCGGCGCTGCTCTGCGCAGGCTGACCCAGGTCCTGGCGAGGCATCGCTCTGCGTCAATAATCTCAATTACTTAACTCATTGAAAAATTATTATTTTTTATCAAATCTTCATTTTCCCTCGTTTTAACGACCCGAAGTATCTGTGATTCACCTCTTATTTACATAATTTAAACCACTCGTTAACTGGATAAAAACCCGACAGCCTCGTTATAGTAGTTTTGTAAAATAAAACTTGGTTGTACAGAGTGCAACAAAGCGAGATGTTCATGGAGATCGTTACCGCGCCGCACCTTGCGGCCAGAAACGTGTGGCTTGTGTTACCTGGTGAAGCAACATGACAACCCAGGCAGACCATCCTCATCTCCGGGCGCGGCAAAACGGGCGCATCAGGCTGAAGTCACTTATTTCGTCACTACATCGTTTTCCTGATAAACATAATGAAACCCTGCGAGGAAACCATGACCGATCAATTACCGAACCGCGCGACCGATAACGACGCGCTGGAAAAAGAGACCATGCGGCGGGTTATCTGGCGCATCCTGCCTTTCCTGGTTGTCAGCTACCTGGTGTCGATTATTGACCGGGGCAATATTGGTATGGCTGCGCTGCAGATGAATGAGGATCTGGGCCTGAGTAAGGCGGCTTTTGGCTTCGCCAGCAGTTTGTATTTTGTGGCCTATTTTATCTTTGAGGTGCCCAGCAACCTGGCGATGCAGAAGGTGGGGGCCCGCTTGTGGATCCCGCGCATTATGATCAGTTGGGGAGTGGTATCGATGTGTATGGCGCTGGTGCAAAACACCACCTCCCTTTACATCGTACGTTTTTTGCTGGGTGCTGCCGAAGCGGGCTTTTTTCCTGGCGTGGTGCTCTATCTTACCTGGTGGATCCCGTCACGCTACCGTGCGCGCATCATTGCCTCTTTTATGGTGGCCATTCCGCTGGCTAACTTTATCGGCTCACCGCTTTCTGGGCTGATCCTGATGTTGGATGGCTGGTTAGGGCTGCGCGGCTGGCATCTGTTATTCATTATTGAAGGGTTGCCGGCGGTACTGCTGGGGATTGCCGCTTTCTTTATTTTGCGCGACCGCCCGCATCAGGCTGCCTGGTTAAACGACCGGCAGAAAGCGTGGCTGGAAAACACGCTTCAGGCGGAGCGCCAACAGCAGACACAGATCGGCCACACCACCACATGGCAACTGTTGAAGCATCGCCAAATCTGGATCATGGCGCTGATTTACGCCGGCGCGTCATCTGCCGGCACCACGCTTAGCGTCTGGTCTCCACAGCTGCTGAAGTCGTTCCATCTTGATAACCTGACCACCGGGCTGCTGAATGCCATCCCCTATGGACTGGCGTCGGTGCTGATGATTGTCTGGGGACGCAGTTCGGACCGGAAAAATGAACGCCGCTGGCACACGGCGCTTACCCTCTTTATGATTGCGGCTGGCGTGTTCGCGGCGTTTATCAATCTGTCGCTTCCGGCCACCATTATGATCCTCAGTACCATACTGATTGGCGCTTATGCGGCGAAGGGCCCATTCTGGGCGCTGGCATCGGGCTGGATGAGCAGCACGTCAGCTGCCGCCGGGCTGGCGGCCATCGGCGCGATCGCCAACCTGATTGGCGGCGCGGTGATGGTGAATGCCTATGGCATTATTAGCGAACGGACAGGAAGCCATACGCTGGCGATGCTGCCGCTGGCCGCCTTGTGTCTGGCAGGCGGCATTGCGGTGCTGGCCATGGGACGGCGTTACTCGCAGACTGCCAGGCAGGAAAAACAGGTGACCCATTAATAAGCAAAGGCGGGATTTTTCCCGCCTTCTTAGCCAATCTTACTCTTTCAGACCGTAAAACCTTTCGCAGAATGGCTTGCTGGCGCCTAGCTTGAGCGACAGGCGGTTGGCCGTCTCCTGCATGAGCTGGCTGATGCCGCTCTCTTTACGATCTTCCGTCAGACGCGATGCCGGCCCGGTCAGGGCCAGCGCCGCGATCAGCTTATCGTGGACGCCAAACACTGGCATTGCGAAGGCCGCGGTGTGCGGGTCGCGCGCGCCGGAGGTATAAAACGGCAGCGTCGGTTCGTCTTCCTGCAACGATTCACCCAATCCCCAGTGGCGTAAAACTTTGCTGATAGCGGAACCATCCAGCGGGAACTGGCTGCCGGGCAGGTTGCTGTGGCGTAATCCCTGGGAGGCTTCGGCGCGGAACAGACACAGGCGTTGCCCCCCCTCAATCACATACCAGCTCGCGCTTTCGCTGGAGGCCTGTGACAGCGCCTGCAATTCCGGCTGTACGACTCTGGCAAGTTCAAATGATTGCTCATAGAGCTTGCCGAGAAAGAGCAGACGGTGGCCGAGCGTATAGGTGCCATCGTCGTGCCGGATGATGTAGTTCATTCGCTCAAGCGAATTTATCAGGCGATAAACGGTTGTTTTGTGATATCCCGAAAGCTGGGCCAGCTCCGTTAACGTCAGACTGTCATTACCGGGACGGAAGCAATCAAGTAAAGCCAGCGCCTTTTCAACGGCAATTACACCTTCATTCCCCATCATGTTCTCCTTTTTGCCGAACAAAATTGTACCTGAATTTTGTGAGTAACTTCGTGTTTACATCACAAACAACTTCGCAACACTGGCGAAAAGCGAAGCAATGCTCGTATAGTTGTTTTATATAGTACACATTAGTTGTATCTGGTAAAACAAATGGAGAGTAACCATGCCTGTTTCACAACAGAAACTCATCAACTTTGATATTGCGCGTGTTGACGCGGAAGAGGTCCGCCAGGCCGCCGAATTTCAGGCCGCCATTCTGGCTGACGTGGCCGGACGCCGTGGCACATTACATGGCCGCATCAAGCCGCTGGCACCGCATATGGCGGTTGCCGGGCCGGCGATTACCGTAGAGGTCCGTCCGGGGGATAACCTGGCTATTCACGCCGCAATGGCCGTCGCCAAACCTGGCGATGTGCTGGTCATCGACGGGAAGGGCGATCTCTCCTGCGCGCTGCTGGGAGAGATCATGGCGACGCAGGCCCAGGCCAGCGGTATCGCAGGGATCATCATCGACGGCGCCGTTCGCGATGCGGAAACCTTAAGTAAACAACGCTTTCCGGTTTTCGCCGCCGGCCTGAATCCGTGCGGCCCCACCAAGTTCATTCCAGGCAGGGTCAATCATGCTATTTCAGTCGGTGGCGCCGCCGTGCAGGCAGGTGACTTAGTGGTAGGAGATATTGACGGCGTGGTCGTTATCCCGCGCGATGAAGTCCGCACCATCATCGAACTGGCGAAAGGCAAACTGGCGATGGAATCAAAACGTCTGGTTGCTATCCGCGACGGCGACCTTCGTCCGCACTGGCTGGAGAGCGCTCTCCGTCAGGCAGGGATGCTGAGCGAAGGGGAGACACTGCCATGAGCGCTAAAAATGTCATACTGATTACCGGCAGCGATTTGGCTGCAGCAGCGCTGGGGATGCTGGAAGATTACGAGCTTGTCTTTGCCGGCCGCCAGCCAACAGAATCTCAGCTGATAGCCCTGTGCCAGCAGCACAATCCGCAGGCGATACTGGTGCGCTATGGCAAAATCACGGCCGCCGTCATGGATGCCGCCCCGGCATTGAAGGTGATTGCCAAACATGGCAGCGGTATTGATGTCATTGACGTTGAGGCGGCCACCGCGCGCGGCATAATGGTTCGCGCGGCGACGGGGGCCAATGCCGCCGCGGTTTCCGAACACACCTGGGCGTTAATTCTGGCCTGTGCCAAGTCGGTCATTCCTCTTGACCGCCGCCTGCGTGAAGGGCACTGGGATAAATCAACGCATAAATCGCTCGAACTTGAGGGCAGAACGCTGGGACTGGTCGGCCTCGGCGCCATTGGTAGCCGTGTGGCGAAAATTGCGGATGCCTTTGGTATGAAGGTTCTGGCTTACGATCCCTATGCGAAAACGGTTCCGCCGGAATGTGAACGTGTTGACGAACTTAAAGACCTGCTGATGCAGGCCGATGTACTGTCGCTTCATTGTCCCTTGACGCAACACAACAGAGGAATGATCAATGCCGCCACGCTGGCGCAGTGTAAGCCGGGCGCTATCCTGGTGAATACTGCGCGCGGCGGGTTGATTGACGATGTGGCGCTGGCCGCAGCATTAAAAGCGGGGACCTTGCGTTGTGCGGCGCTCGACAGCTTTCACAGTGAACCACTCACCACGCCGCATATCTGGCAGGCGATTGATAATGTCATTCTGTCTCCGCATGTGGGTGGCGTTAGCGATGCCTCTTACGTGAAAATGGGGACCGCCGCCGCAGCCAACATTCTGCAGGTGCTGCAGGAGTCGGCTCAGACAGAAACAACGTATTAAGAGTTAACCGAACCTGCGCTCCCGGTTAATTTTTCTGCACTCTGTTTTCCGTGGCGCAGGGTGCGCACAGGGGGCGGCCAGTCGCCGCCCCTGCCCCGGCGGGGGCCTACAGTATATGAGCTTACGGGCGGCCTCCGTAGGCCGGGTAAGCGTAGCGCCACCCGGCAAAACAGGGCTGCCTGGACGGCAATCAACTTACCAGCTGCCTGAGCAGCGCAAAGGCTTCTTTCATCTTGTCTTCGCTGACCACAAAGGCACGCAGTTGATTCTCTGCATCCAGGCCTTTCGCCACCAGCCCCTCTTTGGCGGCCACGATATTCCACGTCAGATCGTCGCGGAGGGTGTCGCCGGCCAGATGCAGCGGCAGGTCCGGGGTCTTCACTTTCACCAGCATCGGCGGCAAGGTGAGCTCGCCCGTCTGCGCCAGCAGGTTTTTACTCAGGCACAGCGCGCTGAGTAAAATCGGCTGCAGGAACGGCAGCACCATGCCGTTGATTTCCGCGCAGTCGCCGAGGGCGTAAATCGCCGTGTCGCTGGTTTGCAGCTGGCTATTGACCACCACGCCACGGTTAATTTGCAATCCGGCGTAGCGCGCCAGCGACGTTTCCGGGCGCAGACCGGCTGCGGCCACCACCGCATCCACGGTTATCGCGCGCTGGCGATCTAGGCTGACGCAGATGCCGTCGGCGGTTTGCTCCAGCCCTTCCAGCTGCGATTTCAGCATCAGATGTACGCCCATCTCGGTAAGCCGATGCTGCAGGCGGCTGCTGGCCTCCGGCGGCATCAGCGCCGCCAGCACGCTGGCGGAGTTATCGACCACCGTTACCGCTTTACCGGCGCGACAGAAATCCATCGCCAGTTCACAGCCAATCAGGCCGCCGCCGACGATCAGCACCCGCCTGGCGTCGCGAAGCTGGCTCTGCGCCGCGCCGTATTCGCGCTGGCTGTTCAGCGTCAGCATCAGCTCGCGTCCCGGTACCGGGGGGATAAACGGCGTCGCGCCGGTGGCCAGCACCAGTTTGTCGTAGCGCCACTGGTTATCCTGGCTCTTCACTAACCGGTTTTCGGCGTCGATATCGCTCACCCAGGTGTGGGGAAACAGGCGCAGAGTGTACTGCTCGGCGAACTCGCCCGCGCTTTGCAGGGTGAGATCGTCGGCGTTCTGCCCGCGGCTGATGACATGGCTGAGGTCCGGTTTGTTGTACTCATCCATGCTATCGGCGGCGATGAGGGTCAGCGGGATTTGCGTATCCTGCTTACGGATATTTTTCACCAGCTGGCGGGCCGCGAAGCCCGAGCCGATGATGACGATGCCATCACTCATTTTGCCTCCGTCGCCAGAACGTCAAAGACATCTTTGCCAAGAGAACACTCAGGGCAGAGGAAATTGTCCGGCACTTCACTCCACGGCGTACCCGGCTGGACATCCTGGTTGGGTTCGCCTTTCGCCGGATCATAGACCCACTGGCACACGCTGCACTGCATCATGGGACCGAGGTCAGCGGCCGCGGCGGCGGCACAGGCACAGTCCTGTTGTTCCGGCGTTGTCGCTGCTTCAGCAACCGGCAGCGGAGAGAGGGCCCACTGGCGGGCGATGTCACGACCGTGTTGGCGGCACAGTTCCAGTGCGTCGATATCCGGGCGCCATTTGGCTTTCAGGCTCAGTGACATCTCAAAGCCGGCATCCTGCAGGCGGGTGGACAAGCGGTCTACCGCGCCGCCGCTCCAGCCGTGTGAGCCAAAGGCGCTGGCGCGTTTATTGCGAAAACGCAGCCCGGTCATCTCTTCCACCAGCCCGGCGATTTTCGGCATCATCACGTTGTTCATGGTGGAGGTGCCCACCAGCACACCTTTCGAGCGGAAAACGTTGGTGAGAATGTCGTTTTTGTCGCTGCGGGCGACGTTGAAGATTTTTACCGCCACCCGCGGGTCAACTTCGGTGATCCCCTGGGCAATGGCGTCCGCCATCATACGGGTGTTGTTGGACATGGTGTCGTAGAAAATCGTGATGCGATCTTCCTGATAATCCGCCGCCCACTCGAGGTATTTCTCGACGATTTGCGTCGGGTTATCGCGCCAGACCACGCCGTGGGAGGTGGCAATCATCTCCACCGGCAGGTTGAAGCCGAGGATTTCAGTAATTTTCGGCGTCACCAGGCGGCTGAAGGGCGTCAGGATGTTGGCGTAGTAGCGTTGGCACTGTTCGTACAGTTCAATCTGGTCCACTTCATCGTTGAACAGGTGTTCGTCGCAGTAGTGCTGGCCGAAGGCGTCATTGCTGAACAGCACCGCATCGCCGGTCAGGTAGGTCATCATGCTGTCAGGCCAGTGCAGCATCGGTGTTTCCACGAAGATCAGCTGTTTACCATTACCGATATCGAGAGTATCGCCGGTTTTCACCACGTGGAAGTTCCACTCCGGATGATGATGGTGGCCGTTGATCGAGTCGATGGCGTTGGCGGTGCAGTAGATCGGCGTATCCGGGATCTGCATCATCAGCTCAGTCAGCGCGCCGGCATGGTCCTCTTCGGCGTGGTTAATGACGATATAGTCGAGGTCGGCGAGATCGATTTCGCGGCGCAGGTTCTGTACGAACTCGCGGCTGAATTTATGATCGACGGTATCGATCAGCACGTTTTTCTCTTCGCGGATGAGATAGCTGTTGTAGCTGCTGCCGCGCAGCGTTTTATATTCGGTACCGTGGAAATTACGCACTTCCCAGTCACGTTGGCCAACCCAAAGAATGTTATTTTTAACCGCAATAGACATAGCAACCTCAATCAATACAGTGTGTTTAAATTCAGTTGACTGGCTTATATCAAGTTACATGCCAACTTTTTAATTCATTGATAATTATCTATTTTTAATTTTTTCTGATTTTGGTTGCTGTCAAAATGACAATGGCTAAAATAGTCGATATGACAATGCGTGTTGTCAAAATGACAATGGAGCGGCAATGAGTTTTTCCGTCGACGAGCTGGCGAGAATCGCCATTGATTTACAAAGCGATATTGGTCACAGCGACCGTTTTTCGCGCCTGATTACCACCCTGCGGCAAATCCTCGGCTGCGATGCCTCGGCGTTGTTGCGCTATGAGGCGCATCAGTTTGTGCCGCTGGCGATCGATGGCCTGGCGCAGGATGTACTTGGCCGGCGCTTTGCGCTGGAAGGGCACCCGCGGCTGGAGGCGATTGCGCGCGCTGGGGATGTGGTGCGCTTCCCGGCGGATAGCGACCTGCCCGACCCCTATGACGGCCTGATCCCCGGCCAGGAGAGCCTGAAGGTTCACGCCTGCGTTGGCCTGCCGCTGTTTGCCGGGCAGACGCTGATTGGCGCGCTGACCCTTGATGGGATGGATGCCGACCGGTTTGACAGCTTCAGCGATGAAGAGCTGCGGCTGATTGCCGCGCTGGTGGCTGGCGCCTTGAATAACGCGCTGCTCATCGCCCGCCTTGAGGCGCAAAACGTGTTGCCGGTGCAACCGGTGAATGACGCGCAGCCTGAGCGTCAGGAGATTATCGGCCTCTCGGCGCTTATGCTGCAGCTGAAAAAAGAGATCGATATCGTCGCCGCCTCGGATTTAAACGTGCTGATTAGCGGCGAAACCGGCACCGGTAAAGAGCTGGTGGCGAAGGCGGTGCATCAGGGCTCTCCGCGGGCGGCCAACCCGCTGGTCTATCTCAACTGCGCGGCGCTGCCGGAAAGCGTGGCGGAGAGCGAGCTGTTCGGCCATGTGAAAGGGGCATTTACCGGGGCTATCAGCAACCGTAGCGGTAAATTTGAGATGGCGGATAACGGCACCCTGTTCCTTGATGAAATTGGCGAACTGTCGCTGGCGTTGCAGGCGAAGCTGCTGCGCGTGCTGCAGTATGGCGATATTCAGCGCGTCGGCGATGACCGCAGTCTGCGAGTCGATGTGCGGGTGCTGGCGGCGACGAACCGCGATCTGCGCCAGGAGGTGGTGGAAGGGCGCTTTCGCGCCGACCTGTACCATCGGCTGAGCGTCTTTCCGCTGTCGGTACCGGCGCTACGCGAGCGGGACAGCGATGTGGTGCTGCTGGCGGGCTATTTCTGCGAGCAGTGCCGCCTGCGAATGGGGCTGGCGCGGGTGATACTCAGCGAAGCGGCGCGCGGCAGGCTGCAGCAGTGGTCCTGGCCGGGCAACGTGCGCGAACTGGAGCATGCTATTCATCGGGCGGTGGTGCTGGCGCGGGCCACCCAGGCCGGCGATGAAGTGGTGCTGGAGCCGCAGCATTTCCAGTTTGCGGTGACGGCGCCGATGTTGCCGACTGAGACGGCGGTAGCGGCGCCGGCGACGGAAAACGTCAATCTGCGCGAGGCGACCGACTCTTTTCAGCGGGAAGCGATTAGCCGCGCGCTGGAGGCGAACCAGCGCAACTGGGCGGCGACCGCCCGTGCGCTGGAACTGGACGTCGCCAACCTGCATCGGCTGGCGAAACGTCTGGGACTTAAAGGATCCCTGCCTGGTAAAAATTCTGCAGGTTGATGGCGCCGACCAGTTGGCCGTTTTCATCCACGACCGGCGCGGCGCTGATTTTGTGTTTCATCAGCCGCTCTTTGGCTTCCACCGCGCGGCTTTCCGCCTGCAGCGTCACGCCGTTGCGGGTCATCGCTTGAGTGACGCCATCGTTGAGCGTACCACCAGCAACCAGCCAGCGGCGCAGGTCGCCGTCGGTGAAAACGCCCTGCACGCGGTTGGCTTCATCGCAGACCGCCACCAGGCCAAGTCCGGTTCGGCTGAGTTCAAGCATGGCGTCCATGACGTTAGCCTCGGTATTAACACGCGGCACTTCTTCGTCGCGGCGCATCAGGTGATGCACTTTGTTCAGCAGACGCGCGCCGAGGGCGCCCGCCGGATGGGAACGGGCGAAATCTTCTTCATTGAAACCGCGCGCCTGCATCACCGCCATCGCCAGCGCATCGCCCAGCATCAGCGTGTTAACAGTGCTGGAGGTCGGCGCCAGGTGCATCGGACAGGCCTCGCGCTCCACGGCGATATCCAGCACCGCTTTCGCTGCCAGCGCCAGCGGCGAGGTGGATTTGCCGGTCATCGCCAGCAGCGGAATGGATTTCTCTTCCAGCCGCGGCACGATGAGATCCAGCTCTTTCGCGCTACCGGAGTAGGAGATAAACAGCATCACGTCGCGGCTGTCGAGCATGCCGAGATCGCCGTGCAGGGCTTCCGCCGGATGGACGAAAAAGGCCGGGGTGCCGGTGCTGGCGAAGGTTGCCGCCAGCTTTTTACCGATGTGGCCGGATTTACCGATACCGGAGACAATCAGTTTGCCCTCGCAGTGGATGATGGTTTCCGCTGCGCGGATGAAGTCGTCGCCCAGGCGTTCCGGCAGGCGGCTCGCCTCCTGCAGCTCAAGCATCAGGGTCTGGCGTCCGGCCTCTAACAAAAAGTTACTCATGATGTTCTCCAGTAATAATGACTTCAATACCTTTGGCTTCCAGCGCCCGCTGGAATTCAGGGTCAATATCGGCATCGGTAATCAATTTATCCATGCGCTCAAGGCCGCAGACGATATTGGGACTTTTACGGCCAAACTTGGATGAGTCGGCCATCAGGATCACTTCGCGGGCGGCGTTGCACATCGCCTTACTGACGGTATACACCTCGTTAAAGGTGGTAACGCCTGCCACCAGATCAATGCCATCGGTGCCCATAAACAGTTTGTCGAAGCTGAATTGTTCGAAAGCGTTTTCCGCCAGCTGGCCGTGGAATGAAGCCGATTTTTTACGGAAGGTGCCGCCCGGCATCAGGATGGTCTGCTCGTTATCGAACTCGGAAAGCGCGTTGACGATATGCAGGCTGTTGGTCATCACCGTGATGTTATTGAAGCGGCTCAGCAGCGGCACCATCTGCAGCACGGTGCTGCCGGCGTCGAGGATGATTGAATCGCCATCGTGGATGTAGCGCACGGCGGCCTCGGCAATCTGCGCTTTCTTGTGGGTGTTGATCAGCGTCTTGTGGTCGATAGGCGGGTCGGCCTCGTCTTTATTCAACACTACGCCGCCGTAGGTGCGGATGACGGTCCCGGCATTCTCCAGTATCACCAGATCCTTGCGGATAGTGGTGCCGGTGGTGTCGAAGTGTTGCGCCAGCTCTTCGACCGAGCATTTGCCCTGTGATTGCAGGTGCTCGAGAATGGCTGCCTGGCGCTGACGTGGTTTCATAGGCGTTGTATCCTGCGTTTAAGTTTCGAAGTGATAATTTCGCAAGATATTAACTTTCACAACGAAATTATGCATGTTTCGGATTAAGCGCTAATGATAGTGCATTCTGACAGAGCGGATCATTGGGAAAGATCACATCAGGCTGCAATTCCTTGAGATGTTTACCGGTAAGCGTGGGGATTTTTTGCGGGCTGGCGAAGACGGTGAGTCCCTTCATCAATAGCGTGTCGCAAATACGATCGTTTTCATCGACGGCGATAGCGACAATCGCACGTGGTTTAAAGCGCCCGGAGGAACGGCCGACGCCAACGCGGCCCTGCTGGCAAAGGCTATCAAAGGCGCGATTGAAGCGGCGAATTTGCCAGCCGCCGAAAGCCAGCTGAGTCAGCCAGGCGATAGCGGCGACGGTGATTAATGCGGTAACCATAATGTCTCCTGAAGGTGGGGTACCGGGAACAACCCGGGTACCGTTTTTTTGTCGGGTGGCGGCTAACGCCTTACCCGACCTTCCGTTTTGTAGCCCGGATAAGCGCAGCGCCATCCGGGAACCTTTTAAAACATCACCTGGCCGCCGGTGACGTTAATTGACTGACCCGTGCAGTACGACGCCTGTGGGCTGGCGTAAAACATCAACACGTTCAGCACATCCTGGTAATCGCAGCCGCGTTTCAACGGCACCTTATCGATGTAGTACTGCTCGACTTCGCTCTCATCGATACCGAGCTTGGTGGCATATTGCGGCAGCAGCGACTGGAACATCGGCGATTTCAACAGATTGCCGAGCATCAGCGAATGGACGGTAATACCGTACTCCGCCAGATCCAGCGCCAGCGACTGGGTCAGCCCGACGCCGCCGAACTTCGCCGCGCTGTAGCCGGAGTTGTGCTTACTACCGACTTTGCCGGACTTCGAGTTGATCTGAATGATGCGTCCCTTAATGCCGTCGCGGATCATCAGCCGCGAGAACTCGCGGGCGCAGAGGAAATAGCCCACCAGGTTCACCTGCAGCGAGCGGTCGAAATCCCCCAACGCGAAGTCGCTAATAAACGCCGCTTTGGCAATCCCGGCGCTGTACACCAGCAGGTCGACGCGCGTGAAAATCTCATCCACCCCGTGAGCCAGGGCAGTGACGCTGGCTTCGCTGGTGGCGTCGGCGCCGAAGCCGTATGCCGTGCCTTCGCCATATTCAGCGTTGATCTCCTGGGCGACGCGGCTGGCTTTTTCACTTTGAATATCGACCACCGCCACGCGGTAGCCCTCGGCGGCCAGACCGCGGCACAGAAACTCTCCTAAGGTTTGTCCGCCACCAATGACAACAGCAACCTGATTCATCTTTCTCTCCTTCTAAGCAACAAATTTCAGTACGCAGCCGGTCGCGATAGCATCCGGCACCGGGCCGGCGACGTGAACGGTTCCGGGAAACTCCGCTTCACGATGGCCGTCGAAGCGCAGGGTGATATGGCCAAGCTCACGCAGGTTTTTTTCGGCGACCTCGCCGACGGCGGTCACCGGATAACGCCTGTCACCGAGCTGCAGCTCTGCGCCCGGTACCAGGGGGCCGGCAAGCTCGCCGTGGTTGTGAATAAAGCAATACTCTTCGATATCCGCCGGGGCGCCCTCGCGGAAGGTGATCAGCATCTGCTCTTCCAGCGCCATCGTCGCGCAGGCGCCGATGCGGGTAATGGTGGTGTGGTAAATGACGGTCATCTTCAGGAACCTCTTACTGGTAAATAAATCCGGAAACGAACCACGCGATCAGCACCGTTGGCGCGCCGGTGAGGAAGCGGCTGACCAGCACCGACGGCACGCCAACGCGCACGGTATCCTGACGGGCTTCGGCCAGCGACAGGCCTACCGGGATAAAATCACAGGCGGCCTGGGCGTTAATGGCAAACAGCGCGGGCAGGGCGAGGTGCGGTGGAATGTTGCCAAGGCCGATCTGGACGCCGATCAGCACGCCGATGACCTGGGCGATAACGGCGCCGGGGCCGAGAAACGGCGACAGCAGCGGGAAGGAGCAGATCAGCGCCAGGGTCACCAGCCCCAGCGGATGGCTGGCAAGCGGCGCCAGGCCGTGGGCAATCCAGTCGCCGATGCCGGAGGCCATGATGATGCCGATCAGCGCCGAGACGAAGGCCATAAACGGCAGAATGGTTTTCAGCACCGTGTCGATGGTGTCGCGCCCGGCCTGGAACAGCACCGCCACCACCGATCCCATCCCCATGCCGACCTTAGCCAGCAGGCCGTCGCTCTGTTCGGTAATCTTCTTGCTGGCGTCATAATCGCGGCCTGCGGCAGGGAGTGGTTGCGCTGTCGTCTCGCCGCTATCTTCCAACAGTTTGATGTTCTCTTCTTTCACCCCGGAGACGTAAATATCCTCGACGATATACTGCGCCAGCGGCCCCGATTTGCCGGTGGCATGGATATTCACCGTAGGGATACGGCGCTTGGGATAGAGCCCGCAGCGCAGGGTACCGCCGCAGTCAATAATGGCGATGCCGATGTCGCTCTCCGCCGGTTCCCCCTCTTTAAAACCGTCCACCGCCTGCCAGCCAGTCAAGCTGGCGATGCGGTCAACGATCGCCGGGCGGGTGCCGGCGGTGATATAGACGATCTTTTTGCCTTCGACGACGTCGAGCTCAAGCGGGCCGCCCCAGCCGCCGGTGCCTTTCTCAATACGAATGCGGGTCATGATGTCGCTCCTGACAGATGCACTTTCCGGGCAAGCTGAATTGCCATTTTTCTCTCGAAAATAGAGGTGGTCAGGTCGGTGACCCAGCCGCGGAAGAAGTTGGTCACCAGCCCAACCAGCAGATAGCTCACCGCCAGGGGACCAAGCGGCAGGCCAAGCGTGGTGAGGCCGTTGGCGATGCCGAGATAAACAAACAGCTCGCCGGGGTTGATATGTGGAAAGAGACCGTTCATCGAGTGGCAGCTATAGGACGCCGCCGCGTAATAGCTGGGCTTGTACTTCTCTGGCATAAAGCGGCCGAGACTTAAGGTCATTGGGTTACAAAAAACGAAGGTGCCGATGCAGGGCAACAGCAGATAGCGGGAGATCGGATTTCCGGCGCAGCGCTGCGCCAGTTTTTCGATCCGCTGCTGGCCGATAAAGTTGATCAGCGCGTTCATGATCACCAGCAGGCTGATCAGTAAGGGGAGGATCCCGGTCACCATGCCGGTAAATACCTCGCCGCCTTTCTGAAACAGGCCGATAAACCACTCCGCGCCGTGGGTAACGACGTCAATCATTGTTCTCTCCTTCAGCGTGTTATTTTTCTTGCTAACTGCAGGCTGATTTTAATCACTTTGAAAGGTTTTAAAGTGTTAAATAGATCGCAAAATGAAAGATAAATATTTTATTTTGAAAGTTTGGCGGTAAAAGGATGAAACGATCAGGCGCATGACAGCATGCCGGGAAGGGGGCGGTGAAGGACTATTTTGTCTACAAACGGATTGCCGCTTTCTTGTTGGTCGTCGCATGCTTTACCATAATTATCCCTTGCTGAATTTGTTAAACGGAATTCCCATGTTGAAGCGTCGCTATCTGGCTTTACTTCCCCTTTGTGTGCTCCTCGCTGCCTGCAGCAGCAAACCCAAGACCCCCGCGGAAACGGAGATGGCGAGTGGAACCGGCGGCTTTTTGCTGGAACCGCAGCATAACGTGATGCAGATGGGCGGCGACTTCGCCAACAACCCGGCGGCGGCGCAGTTCATTGATAAGATGGTGGCGAAGCACGGCTTCGACAGGCAGCAGCTGCAGGAGATCCTGTCGCAGGCTAAGCGCCTGGATTACGTCCTGCGGCTGATGGATCGTCAGGCGCCGACCGGCCTGCCGCCGACCGGGCCGACCGGCGCCTGGCTGCGTTACAAGAAACAGTTTATTACCCCGGATAATGTGCAGAACGGCGTGGTGTTCTGGAACCAGTATCAGGATGCGCTGAACCGCGCTTATCAGGTTTATGGCGTGCCGCCGGAAATCATCGTCGGCATTATCGGCGTGGAGACTCGCTGGGGCCGGGTGATGGGCAAAACCCGTATCCTTGATGCACTGGCGACCCTGTCGTTTAGCTACCCACGCCGCGCCGAATACTTCTCATCGGAGCTGGAAACCTTCCTGTTAATGGCGCGCAGCGAAAGCGACGACCCGCTGGATCTGAAAGGCTCTTTCGCCGGGGCGATGGGCTACGGCCAGTTTATGCCGTCGTCCTATAAGCAGTATGCGGTCGATTTTAACGGTGACGGCCATATCAACCTGTGGGACCCGGTGGATGCCATCGGCAGCGTGGCCAACTACTTCAAACAGCATGGCTGGGTGAGCGGCGATCTGGTGGCGGTGCAGGCGCTGGGCCAGGCGCCGGGGCTGGAGAATGGTTTCAAAACCAAATACAGCATTTCGCAGCTGGCGGCGGCGGGGCTGACCCCGACCCAGCCGCTGGGTAACCATCAGCAGGCCAGTCTGCTGCGGCTGGATGTCGGCACCGGCTATGAGTACTGGTACGGGCTGCCGAACTTCTACACCATCACCCGCTACAACCACAGCACCCACTACGCGATGGCCGTCTGGCAGCTGGGCCTGGCGGTTTCGCAGGCCCGTGGCGGGTACTGATCCTTTCATCCGACTGACTGATTCCGCGCCTCCCCGGATAGCGGCGCGTAGCGCCTTATCCGGGCTACGATGTGGTATCCGGTTGGTAGCTCCGGTAGGCGCAGCGCGACCGGGGGAGAGTTCAATGACAGCTTGTCGCCCTTCGGCAACACTGCGGCTACGTTACTGACAGATTTCGAGCCTCCCCGGATAGCGGCGCGTAGCGCCTTATCCGGGCTACGGTCTGGTATCCGGTTGGTAGCCCCGGTAAGCGTAGCGCGACCGGGGGAGGAGGCCGCGCTTAACCTCCCGTTTTTTCCCGCCCGCATGCCTCTTGTTGACCTTTGTTACATTTCTGCCCACTGACACTGATTTACATTCTTTTTTCGCCTCTGTATTGTTATGTTATAACATTAAAAGAGGTGAAATATGTTCACATCAGTTTTTATGGCCTCCGGCGTGACGCGCGCGACCATCGCAGGCGTGCTGCTGGTGGTGCTATGGTTAGCGACCTGGTGGGCGGTGGCGCTGCCATGATTGAGCTGGAACAGCTGGTCGCTGGCTATGACGGGGTGGCGATCACCCCTCCGCTGAGCGGGATGATATGCCCCGGCAGCCTGACGGCAATCGTTGGCCTCAATGGCTGCGGAAAATCAACCTTGCTAAAAACGCTCGCCGGGTTTCTTCCGCCAGTCAGTGGCCGCCTGCGCTGGGAGGGGAAACGGCCGGTGATTGGCTGGCTGGCGCAGCGCCATGCCCTCGAGTCGCAGTTTCCTCTCAATGTGCAGGATGTGGTGAGTCAGGGCGCATGGCCCGGCGTGTCGCTGCTACGCGGTCTGGGCGGCGATACCCGGCGACGTATCAGCGCGGTGCTGGAGCGGGTCGGGCTGGCGGGTCTGGCGAAATCGCCGATTGAGGCGCTCTCCGGCGGCCAGTTTCAGCGCATGCTGTTTGCCCGGGTGATGGTGCAGCAAGCGCCGCTGGTGATGCTCGACGAGCCTTTCACCGGCATCGACGAAGCGACCTGCCGCGAACTGATGGAATTGATCCTCGAGATGCATCAGCAGGGGCAGACCATCCTGGCGGTGCTGCATGATAACCAGCGGGTGGCCGACTTTTTCCCCGAGACGCTGCTGCTGACCGCCCAACGCGCCTGCTGGGGCGTCACCCGGGCGGTACTTCCGGCTTTCAGTCATGCGAGGTCGGCATGATCTGGCACACCTTCTTTCAGCCCTTTATTGAATTTGGTTTTATGCGCCGGGCTCTCGTGGTGTGTCTGGCGCTGTCGCTGAGCACCACCATGCTGGGCGTCTTCCTGCTGCTGCGGCGCATGAGCCTGATGGGCGATGCGCTGTCGCACGCCATTCTCCCCGGGGTGGCGGTGGGGTATCTGCTGAGCGGCATGTCGCTGCTGGCCATGACCCTGGGCGGCTTCATCGCCGGCATCGTGGTGGCGCTGGTGGCCGGGTGGGTGAGCCGGCGGACACCGTTAAAAGAGGACGCCAGCTTTGCCGGATTTTATCTGGGATCGCTGGCCCTGGGCGTCACCCTGGTGTCGCTACGCGGCTCCAGCGTCGACCTCCTGCATCTGTTGTTTGGCTCTATTCTGGCGGTCGATCGTGATGCGGCGCTGTTTGTCAGCGGCGTCGCCAGTCTGACGCTGCTGTGCATTGCGCTGTGCTACCGCGGTCTGGTCAGCGAGGCGTTCGACAGCGCCTGGCTGCAGGTGAATAACCCCCGACTTCCCGCGCTGCTGCATGGACTGTTTCTGGCGCTGCTGGTGCTTAACCTGGTGGCGGGGTTTCAGGTGCTCGGCACGCTGATGGCGGTAGGGGTGATGATGCTTCCGGCGGTTGCCGCGCGCTGCTGGGCGCGAACGCTGCCGGGCATTCTGCTGCTGGCGGCGCTCTCCGGCGCACTCTGCGCCTGGCTGGGATTAAGTCTCTCCTGGGCGGTCGGTCTTCCCGCCGGGCCCGCCATCGTGCTGACCGCCAGCGCGCTGTTTTTTATTTCACTGTTTTTTGGCACGCATAGCCGGCTGCTGGTCGGCTGGCGCAAATTGATGGGGTAAGGAAATGATGAAACGTAGTGCAATGGTTGTGGCGCTGGCATTGGGGCTGATGGCGCAGGGGGCGATGGCAAAAACGCTGAACGTGGTAAGCAGTTTTTCGGTGCTGGGTGATATGGTGCAGCAGGTCGGCGGCGAGCATGTCCATGTGGATACGCTGGTCGGCCCGGACGGCGATCCACATACCTTCGAACCTTCGCCGAAGGATAGTGCGCTGCTCAGCAAGGCCGACGTGGTGGTGGTCAACGGCCTGGGGCTGGAAGGGTGGCTGGATCGCCTGATTAAGGCCTCTGGTTTCAAGGGCGAGCTGGTGGTGGCGTCGAAAGGCGTCAAGACCCATACCCTTGATGAGGATGGTAAAACGGTGACCGATCCCCACGCCTGGAACAGCGCGGCGAACGGCGCGTTGTATGCGCAGAATATCCTCGATGGTCTGGTGAAAGCCGACCCGGAAGATAAAGCGGCGTTGACCAGCAGCGGCAAGCGCTATATCGACCAGTTGACGAACATCGACGGCTGGGCGAAAGCGCAGTTCAGCGCCATTCCGTTGGCAAAGCGCAAGGTCCTGACCAGTCATGACGCCTTCGGCTATTTTGGCCGGGCTTATCAGGTGACCTTCCTCGCGCCGCAGGGACTCTCTTCAGAGAGTGAGGCCAGCGCGGCGCAGGTGGCGGCGCTGATTAAGCAAATCAAAGCGGATGGCGTGCATACCTGGTTTATGGAGAACCAGCTTGACCCGCGGCTGGTGAAGCAAATCGCCAACGCGACGGGCGCTCAGCCGGGGGGCGAACTCTATCCGGAGGCGCTCTCCGCACCGGGTGGCGTCGCGGATAGCTATGTGAAAATGATGCGTCATAACGTGGCGCTGATCGCCGCCAGCATGAAGTAATCGTGCGATTTATCATCCCGGCGTCGCCGGGATGACTCATTTTGGATGTCCCCTCGTAAATTCCACACCTCGTCCCCATATCTCTGTGGAAAGTGCTATCTTTGATGGCCTCTTTATCCAGACCAAAGCGGGGCGATAATGACCGATTCAGAATTAATGCAGCTTAGCGAGAAGGTGGGCCGGGCGCTGAAGGCGCGCGGTGCGACGGTGACCACGGCGGAATCCTGCACCGGCGGCTGGATAGCGAAAGCGCTCACCGATATTGCCGGTAGCTCAGCGTGGTTTGAACGCGGCTTTGTGACCTACAGCAACGAAGCCAAATCGCAAATGATCGGCGTCAGCGAAGCGACGCTGCGGGACAACGGCGCAGTGAGCGAGCCGGTGGTGGTCGAGATGGCGATTGGTGCGCTGCGCGCGGCGCGCGCGGATTATGCCATCTCAGTTAGCGGCGTCGCCGGGCCGGATGGCGGCAGTGACGAAAAGCCGGTCGGCACGGTGTGGTTTGGTGTCGCCAGCGTGAGCGGGCAAGGGGTGACGCGGCGGGAATGCTTTGCCGGAGACCGCGAAGCGGTGCGTCGTCAGGCGACGGCCTATGCGCTAAATCTGCTCTGGCAACAATTTCTACAAAACACTTGATACTGTATGACCATACAGTATAATTGCTTCAACTGAACAAATATTAACGGCGAAGCGAACACGCTTCACCCTGCATGATTAGGAGTAACAATGGCGATCGACGAAAACAAACAGAAAGCGTTGGCGGCTGCACTGGGCCAGATCGAAAAGCAATTCGGTAAAGGCTCCATCATGCGCCTGGGTGAAGACCGTTCTATGGACGTAGAAACCATCTCCACCGGCTCGCTTTCTCTGGATATTGCGCTTGGCGCCGGCGGTCTGCCAATGGGCCGTATCGTCGAGATCTACGGGCCGGAATCCTCCGGTAAAACCACCCTGACGCTGCAGGTTATCGCCGCAGCGCAGCGTGAAGGTAAAACCTGTGCGTTCATCGATGCCGAACACGCACTGGACCCGGTCTATGCGCGCAAACTGGGCGTGGATATCGACAACCTGCTGTGTTCTCAGCCGGACACCGGTGAACAGGCGCTGGAAATCTGTGACGCGCTGGCGCGCTCTGGCGCGGTTGACGTTATCGTCGTCGACTCCGTGGCGGCGCTGACGCCGAAAGCGGAAATCGAAGGCGAAATCGGCGATTCTCACATGGGGCTCGCGGCGCGTATGATGAGCCAGGCGATGCGTAAGCTGGCGGGTAACCTGAAGCAGTCCAACACGCTGCTGATCTTTATCAACCAGATCCGTATGAAAATCGGCGTAATGTTCGGTAACCCGGAAACCACCACCGGCGGTAACGCGCTGAAGTTCTACGCCTCCGTGCGTCTGGACATCCGCCGCATCGGCGCGGTGAAAGAGGGCGACAACGTCGTCGGCAGCGAAACCCGCGTCAAAGTGGTGAAAAACAAAATCGCCGCGCCGTTCAAACAGGCTGAATTCCAGATCCTCTACGGTGAAGGCATCAACTTCTTCGGCGAGCTGGTTGACCTTGGCGTGAAAGAGAAGCTGATTGAGAAAGCGGGCGCCTGGTACAGCTACAACGGCGACAAAATTGGTCAGGGTAAAGCGAACGCGATCACCTGGCTGAAAGAGAACCCGGCGGCGGCGAAAGAAATTGAGAAGAAAGTTCGCGAACTGCTGCTCAACAACCAGGACTCTACGCCGGACTTCGCCGTTGACGGCAACGACGCAGAAGAAACGGAACAAGATTTCTGATATCGTCTAACAGAGTGATAAAGGGCTGCTTATGCGGCCCTTTTGCATTTCTTAGATTATTGAGGTGCCTGTGACTGAACCTTCATCACGCCGCTCCGGCTACGCCCGCCTGCTGGACCGCGCTATTCGCATTCTGGCCATGCGCGACCACAGCGAACAGGAGCTGAGGCGCAAACTGGCTGCTCCGGTAATGAGCAAAAATGGCCCCGAGGCGCTGGACGTCACCCCCGAAGAGCTGGAGCAGGTGGTTGCCTGGTGTATTGAAAACCGCTATCTCGACGATAATCGTTTTGTCGGCCAGTTCATCGCCAGCCGGAGCCGCAAAGGCTATGGCCCGGCGCGTATTCGCCAGGAGCTCAGCCAGAAAGGGATTGCCCGCCAGGACGTTGAACAGGCGATGCGCGAATGCGATATCGACTGGGTGAGTCTTGCCAGGGAGCAGGCGCAGCGTAAATACGGCGAACCGTTACCTTCCGCCTTTACTGAAAAAGTGAAAGTTCAGCGATTCCTGCTCTACCGCGGCTACCTGATGGAAGATATCCAGGAAATCTGGCGAAATTTTGCAGATTGACCCATCGGGGATTTTACTTCGCCGTAAAGAAAACTTATCTTATTCCCACTTTATTCCGTCGGGCCGCTGGTTGTGACAGTACAGACAGCGTCCAGGGCGATTATTCCTTATACACAAAATCATTCAAGCTGCATCAGGGCGGCAAGAGAGAACATCTTCTGGAACGCACGTCAGTTCGGTGCCGGGAGAGCAAGCGCAGCCAGGACAGAGGCGACTTGAAGGATGACGTGTAGCTTGATTTCAGGATAATTATGAGCAAGAGCACCGCTGAGATCCGTCAGGCGTTTCTCGACTTTTTCCATAGTAAGGGACATCAGGTAGTTGCCAGCAGCTCCCTGGTGCCGCACAACGATCCAACCCTGCTGTTTACCAACGCCGGGATGAACCAGTTCAAGGATGTCTTCCTTGGCCTCGACAAACGTAATTATTCGCGCGCGACCACCGCGCAGCGTTGCGTGCGTGCGGGTGGTAAACACAACGATCTGGAAAACGTCGGTTACACCGCGCGTCACCACACCTTCTTTGAAATGCTGGGCAACTTCAGCTTCGGCGATTATTTCAAGCAGGATGCCATCAAATACGCATGGGAACTGCTGACCGGTGAAAACTGGTTCGCCCTGCCGAAAGAGAAGCTGTGGGTTACCGTTTACGAGACCGATGACGAAGCGTTCGACATCTGGGCTAACGAAGTGGGCGTTCCGCGCGAGCGGATTATCCGCATCGGCGACAACAAAGGCGCGGCGTTTGCTTCTGATAACTTCTGGCAGATGGGCGACACGGGTCCGTGCGGTCCGTGCACCGAAATCTTCTTTGACCATGGCGATCACATCTGGGGTGGCCCTCCGGGAAGCCCGGAAGAAGACGGCGACCGTTACATCGAGATCTGGAACATCGTCTTCATGCAGTTCAACCGTCAGGCTGACGGTACCATGGAGCCGCTGCCGAAGCCGTCCGTTGATACCGGTATGGGGCTGGAGCGTATTGCCGCCGTGCTGCAGCACGTTAACTCCAACTATGATATCGACCTGTTCCGCGATCTGATCGCCAGCGTGGCGAAAGTCACCGGCGCGACCGACCTGACGAACAAGTCGCTGCGCGTGATTGCCGACCACATTCGCTCCTGTGCGTTCCTGATCGCTGACGGCGTGATCCCATCGAATGAAAACCGCGGCTACGTGCTGCGTCGCATCATTCGCCGTGCGATCCGTCACGGCAACATGCTGGGCGCGAAGGACACCTTCTTCTGGAAACTGGTTGCCCCGCTGATCGCCGTGATGGGTTCCGCAGGTGAAGAACTGAAACAGCAGCAGGCTCAGGTTGAGCAGGTGCTGAAAACCGAAGAAGAGCAGTTTGCCCGCACTCTGGAGCGCGGACTGGCGCTGCTGGATGAGGAGCTGTCGAAGCTGAAAGGCGACACGCTGGATGGCGAAACGGCCTTCCGTCTGTACGACACCTACGGCTTCCCGGTCGACCTGACGGCGGACGTGTGCCGCGAACGCAACATTAAAGTTGACGAAGCCGGCTTTGAAGCCGCCATGGAAGAGCAGCGCCGCCGCGCGCGCGAGTCCAGCGGTTTCGGCGCTGACTATAACGCGATGATCCGCGTTGATGGCGCCTCTGAATTTAAAGGTTACGACCATCTGGAGCTGAACGGCAAAGTCACCGCGCTGTTTATCGACGGTAAAGCGGTGGATAGCGTCAGCGCCGGCCAGGAAGCGGTGGTGATCCTCGATCAGACCCCGTTCTATGCAGAATCCGGCGGCCAGGTGGGCGATAAAGGCGAACTGAAAGGCGCGGGTTTCTCCTTCGCCGTCAGCGACACGCAGAAGTACGGCCAGGCCATTGGTCATATCGGTAAAGTCGCCAGCGGCTCCCTGAAAGTGGGTGACGCGGTGCAGGCCGATGTGGATGAGGCTCGCCGTCAGCGTATTCGTCTGAACCACTCCGCGACGCATCTGATGCACGCGGCGCTGCGTCAGGTGCTCGGCACCCATGTGGCGCAGAAAGGATCGCTGGTTAACGATAAAGCGCTGCGCTTTGACTTCTCGCATTTCGAAGCGATGAAGCCGGAAGAAATTCGTGCAGTCGAAGATCTGGTGAACGCGCAGATCCGTCGTAACCTGGCTATCGAAACCAATATCATGGATATCGATGCCGCGCGCGCATCCGGCGCCATGGCGCTGTTCGGCGAGAAATACGATGATCGCGTCCGCGTGCTGCAGATGGGCGACTTCTCCACCGAACTGTGCGGCGGGACTCACGCGGCGCGTACCGGTGATATCGGCCTGTTCCGCATCACCTCTGAGTCCGGTACCGCCGCTGGCGTGCGCCGTATCGAAGCGGTAACCGGCGAAGGCGCGATAGCCATGCTGCACGCGCAGAGCGATCAGCTCAGCGATATCGCACAGCTGTTGAAGGGTGACAGCCACAATCTCGGCGAGAAAGTTCGCGCCGCGCTGGAGCGTACCCGTCAACTGGAAAAAGAGCTGCAGCAGCTGAAAGAGCAGGCTGCGGCGCAGGAGAGCGCAAACCTCTCCAGCAAAGCGGAAGAGATTAACGGCGTTAAGCTGCTGGTCAGCGAGCTGGCCGGCGTGGAGCCGAAGATGCTGCGTACCATGGTTGACGATCTGAAGAACCAGCTGGGTTCGACGGTTGTGGTGTTGGCTACGGTTGCAGACGGTAAAGTTTCCCTGATTGCCGGTGTGTCTAAGGATGTGACAGATCGCGTGAAAGCAGGGGAGCTGGTTGGTATGGTCGCTCAGCAGGTGGGCGGTAAAGGGGGCGGTCGTCCGGATATGGCGCAGGCCGGTGGTACCGATGCGTCTGCTCTCCCTGCAGCGTTAGCCAGTGTGAAAGGCTGGGTCAGCGCAAAACTGTAATAACTATAAACGCCTATACCCTAAATAATTCGGGTTGCAGGAAGGCGGCGACGTAGCGAATCCCCAGGAGCTTACTCAAGTAAGTGACTGGGGTGAGTGAGGAAAGCCAACACACATGCAACGTGAAGTATGACGGGTATAGGTGCCGTAACCTCGGGGGAACGGCACCTTGCGTCATAAGTACTGATAACGATAAAGTCGGGTTGAAATTGTGTATATCGGCTAAACTTAGGTTTAACAGAATGTGATGCCATGACTGCTTATACCGCAAGGTATTTGTCATCGCTTACTTTTTGGCGTTATATGATGGATAATGCCGGGATACGAGAGACCCGACTCTTTTAATCTTTCAAGGAGCAAAGAATGCTGATTCTGACTCGTCGAGTTGGTGAGACCCTCATGATTGGAGATGAGGTCACTGTGACAGTTTTAGGGGTGAAGGGTAACCAGGTTCGTATTGGCGTAAACGCCCCTAAAGAAGTATCTGTTCACCGTGAAGAGATCTACCAGCGTATTCAGGCTGAAAAATCCCAGCAGTCCAGTTACTAAGGTTTCCGCGCCTCGCTGTTCAGTGAGGCGCATCCCTTCCCGCCGTTATTTTTGCCTTTTTCACTTTTTCCCCCTGCGCAATATCGGTTTTCATTACCCTTTGCCGCTTTGGCTGTTTGGCGTTATGTCAGCGCCAGGTCTGATTTCCTGTTGATAAATTGCCCTTTTTGCCGTTTTTGCACGCGAATTGCGTGCGAAGTGTGCAAACGAAAAAAGGTCTCGAAAAAGTGTTTGACTTATAAGTACCAGAAAGTAATATGTGCGCCATCGCAGCGACGAAGAGCAGAAACAAGTTCTTCAAAGCACTCGAAAGAGGCGTGTGTGTGGTGAGGTGGCCGAGAGGCTGAAGGCGCTCCCCTGCTAAGGGAGTATGCGGTCAAAAGCTGCATCCGGGGTTCGAATCCCCGCCTCACCGCCATTTTGCATCCGTAGCTCAGCTGGATAGAGTACTCGGCTACGAACCGAGCGGTCGGAGGTTCGAATCCTCCCGGATGCACCATCTTCTTTCTGAATTAAGAGAGAAGAACGCTGTGAAAGCAGCGGCCCGCAGTGCGAGGCATAATCGAGTCACTCTACCGATTAGGCCATCATACTCAGTGTGGCATGTGTTAGTTGTGACACTGACGCGTAGTAAAGCAAGTTTCCCGATGCATCCGTAGCTCAGCTGGATAGAGTACTCGGCTACGAACCGAGCGGTCGGAGGTTCGAATCCTCCCGGATGCACCATTCTTTGATAAGAATGGCAAATCGCGAAATTTGATATCAGAATTACAGCAGTAATCCCGATGCATCCGTAGCTCAGCTGGATAGAGTACTCGGCTACGAACCGAGCGGTCGGAGGTTCGAATCCTCCCGGATGCACCATATTCTCCTTAGTAACAGCAACATTGTTGTTATCTGGTTTGCGAAACCATCGTAAGTGCCAGGAGAGTCACCCCGCAGTAAAATAGCTTTCCCGATGCATCCGTAGCTCAGCTGGATAGAGTACTCGGCTACGAACCGAGCGGTCGGAGGTTCGAATCCTCCCGGATGCACCATATTCTCCTTAATAACAGCGACGATGTTGTTTTATGGTCTGCGAAATCATCGCCAGCACCAGGGGGGATAACGTTGCGTAAGCAACGGCCCGAAGGGCGAGGCGTAGCCGAGTCATCCTCCCGGATGCACCATATTCTCCTTAATAACAGCGACGATGTTGTTTTACGGTCTGCGAAATTATCGCCAGCACCCTTTCGAATACACCATCCTCACTCTTCTCTCTCCATTCCGATTACCTCGTTTTCCATCACCGATTTCATCCTGACTTTTTTTATTGGCAAGCCGCGCTTTCCACTATAATTTATCCTTGTATATCAGCGTTATCAGGCTGAGATAAATGCAAGGAGAGAAATCCATGAAATGGTTCAAAGCAATACCTGCTTTTTGCGCGACGCTGCTGGTGGCGACGGCCCTTACTGGCTGTGCCGGTTCGTCCACCAAAGAAAGCACCGGCGGTTACATTGACGATACCGTGGTGACCACTAAGGTGAAAACGGCGCTCTTTAATGATAAAGAAATCAAGTCCTCAGAAATCAGCGTCCAGACCTTTAAAGGCCGCGTGCAGTTGAGCGGGTTTGTCTCCTCTGCTGATAGCGCTAAACGTGCGGTAGAAGTCACCCGTCGGGTGCAGGGCGTGCGAATGGTCGAGAACGATCTGCGTATTAAATAAGACCGGCTTTCTGGTTTTATGCCTGAAGGCGCCTGAGGGCGCCTTTGTCGTTTAAGCCGCTGGCCGCGACAACGACGGGCTTTTGCGATAGAGTAACCATTCATTAACCGGTTGGTGAGAAGACAATGTACGAAGGTTACGCAGGACTGATCTTTGATATGGATGGCACCATTCTCGATACCGAGCCGACGCATCGTCAGGCATGGAACGAGGTGTTGGGCCGCTACGGTATGCGTTTCGACGAACAGGCGATGGTCGCGCTCAATGGCTCACCAACCTGGCGGATTGCCCAGGCGATTATTGAACTCAACCAGGCGGATCTCGATCCACATCGCCTGGCGCAGGAAAAAACCCAGGCGGTTAAGGCGATGCTGCTGGACAGCGTACGCCCATTGCCGCTGATTGAGGTGGTCAAGGCGTGGCATGGCCGTCGCCCGATGTCGGTGGGTACCGGCAGCGAAAGCGCCGTCGCCGAGGCACTGCTGGCGCACCTGGGCCTGCGTCATTACTTCACCGCGGTGGTGGCGGCCGATCATGTGGTCAACCATAAACCCGCGCCCGATACCTTCCTGCTGTGCGCCGAGCGCATGGGCGTCGCGCCGGAAAAATGCGTGGTCTTCGAAGATGCCGACTTTGGTCTGCAGGCGGCGAAGCGCGCAGGCATGGACGCTGTTGACGTGCGTTTGCTGTGAGCGACGCGCTGTCACTCACCTCGCTGTTTGCCAGTAGCTTTTTAAGCGCCACGCTGCTTCCCGGTAATTCGGAGGTTGTGCTGGTGGCTATGCTACTTGCAGGGGTCAGTCATCCATGGTGGTTAGTATTAATAGCAACAATCGGCAATAGCCTTGGAGGGGTAACTAACGTTATTCTGGGGCGCTTGTTTCCGCTGCGCAAAACCTCGCGCTGGCAGGAGCGGGCGGCCGGCTGGCTTAAGCGCTACGGCGCGGTCACGCTCTTACTGAGCTGGGCGCCGGTTGTCGGTGATTTACTGTGTTTGCTGGCGGGATGGATGCGCATTTCCTGGGGACCGGTACTCTTTTTCTTATGCCTTGGTAAGGCGCTGCGCTATATCGTTATTGCGGCAGCGACGCTTCAGGGCATGACGTGGTGGCACTAATTGGACTGATAGTTCATCCATTACAATTATGCTTATTCAAACGATTTCGACAGGCGGGAGGTCAAATTGATCCCGGACGTATCACAGGCGCTGGCCTGGCTGGAAAAACATCCGCAGGCTCTGCAAGGTATTCAACGTGGTCTGGAGCGGGAAACGCTGCGCGTTAACGCCGACGGCACCCTTGCAACGACCGGTCACCCTCTGGCGTTAGGCTCAGCGCTGACGCATAAATGGATTACCACCGATTTTGCCGAAGCTTTACTCGAGTTCATTACGCCGGTAGATGGCGATATTGAGCATATGCTGACCTTTATGCGCGATGTCCATCGCTATACCGCGCGTCAGCTGGGCGACGAGCGGATGTGGCCGCTGAGTATGCCATGCTATATCGCTCCCGGTCAGGATATTGAGCTGGCGCAGTACGGCACCTCAAACGTGGGGCGTCTGAAAACGCTGTATCGCGAGGGGCTGAAGAACCGCTATGGCGCGCTGATGCAGACTATCTCCGGCGTGCACTATAACTTCTCGCTGCCGATGGCGTTCTGGCAGGCGAAGTGCGGCGTGGAAGACGTCGAAAGCGGTAAAGAAGCTATCTCGGCGGGCTATTTCCGCTCGATTCGTAACTACTATCGCTTTGGCTGGGTGATCCCTTATCTGTTCGGCGCTTCGCCGGCGATTTGCTCTTCGTTCCTGCAAGGGAAACCGACGACGCTGCCTTTTGAGGAAGCGGGTAACGGTATGTACTACCTGCCGTACGCCACCTCGCTGCGCCTCAGCGACCTCGGTTATACCAATAAGTCGCAAAGCAATCTCGGAATTACGTTTAACGATCTGCACGAGTATGTGGCAGGATTGAAGCGGGCGATTAAAACGCCGTCGGAAGAGTACGCTAAAATCGGGCTGCAGAAAGACGGCAAGTATCTGCAGATCAACAGCAATATCCTGCAGATTGAAAACGAACTCTATGCGCCGATCCGTCCGAAACGCGTGACCCGTCGGGGCGAAACCCCGTCCGATGCGCTGCTGCGCGGCGGCATTGAGTACATTGAAGTGCGTTCGCTGGATATCAACCCGTTCTCGCCGATCGGCGTTGACGCCCAGCAGGTGCGTTTCCTCGATCTGTTTATGGTCTGGTGCGCGCTGGCCGACGCGCCGGAGATGAGCAGCGATGAGCTGCTGTGCACCCGCACCAACTGGAATCGGGTGATTCTGGAAGGGCGTAAGCCGGGCTTAACGCTGGGGATTGGCTGCGAAAGCGCGCAGTTCCCGTTGGCTGAGGTGGGCAAAGATCTGTTCCGCGATTTACGCCGCGTGGCGCAGACCCTTGACAGTATCCACGGTGGCCAGGCATATCAGCAGGTCTGCGACGAGCTGCTGGCCTGCTTTGACGATCCGGAATTAACCTTCTCAGCCCGCATTCTGCGTTCTATGATTGAAGAAGGGATTGGCGGCACTGGCCGTGCATTGGCGGATCGCTATCGGACGCAGCTGCGTGAAGAGCCGCTGGAGATCCTGAGCGAAGCCGATTTCATCGCCGAGCGCGAGGCATCGGTGGCGCGGCAGAAGAAAGTGGAAGCGGAAGACAGTGAGCCGTTTGAAGCGCTGCTGGCACGACACGCGTAGCCGCTGACGATACAAAAGAAAAAGGCCACATCAATGTGGCCAAACTTTCATCTCTGATTCAGGGATGATGATGATAATAAATGCGCGTCTTTCATATACTGAGACTCGCGGCTGAACAAAGAGTTCATTTTATTTTAAAAAAAATCACTCCCGGAGGTGACGAATGCCGTTGTTAGATAGTTTCACAGTCGACCATACCCGAATGGAAGCCCCAGCGGTGCGTGTCGCGAAGAAAATGAACACGCCGCATGGCGATGAAATCACCGTTTTCGATCTGCGCTTCTGCGTGCCGAACCAGGAAGTGATGCCGGAGCGCGGTATCCACACTCTGGAGCACCTGTTCGCGGGCTTTATGCGCGATCACCTGAACGGGAATGGCGTGGAAATTATCGACATTTCGCCGATGGGCTGCCGCACCGGGTTCTATATGAGCCTGATTGGTACGCCAGATGAGCAGCGCGTCGCTGACGCCTGGAAAGCGGCGATGGCCGATGTACTGAAGGTAAAAGATCAGAACCAGATCCCGGAGCTGAACGTTTACCAGTGCGGAACCTACACGATGCACTCGCTGGAAGAGGCCCAGGACATCGCTCGTCATATCATTGAGCGCGATGTGCGCATCAACAGCAACGACGAACTGGCGCTGCCGAAAGAAAAACTGCAGGAACTGCACATCTAGTGCTTCCGCCACGGCCCGACGCCTGTCGCCGGGCCGCTCTCCTGACGCCGCCATGACCACCACCACGACGTTCTCCTTTCAGCACCGCCCGCTGGTGCCTTTTGCCCATGATTACGCCCACGGTGACCAGGAAGACTGGCATCAGCACGACTGCGCCCAGCTGCTGCATATTTTAAGCGGCGTGGTGCGGGTCGCGACGCCGGCAGGTTACTGGGTGGTGCCGCCCGGGCGCGGCGTCTGGCTGCCGGCGGGAACGCCGCACGCGCTGCGTATGACCGGCAACGTGGCGGCGCGCACCCTGTTTATCGATCCGCTGGCGCGCGCCGATCTCCCGGCGGGCTGCCAGATCGTACAGATCACGCCGCTGCTGCGGGAACTGATCGTCTCATCCCTGGGACTGGCCGAGCGCTATGCCCCCGCCAGCCGTGACGAACGGATTTATGAGCTGATCCTCGATGAGATCCGCGGGATGGCGATCCTGCCGTTTGGCCTGCCGGAACCACAAAGCGACACGCTGCGTCGGCTATGTCAGCAGGTGCGTGAGACGCCGGGCGATGTCTGGAGCAGCGGCCAGGCGGCGAAGGCGTGCAGCATGAGCGAGCGAACCCTTAACCGCCATTTTCAGCAGCAGACTAGCCTGACGTGGAGCGAGTGGGTGCGCCGGGCGAAGCTAATGGAAGCGCTGACTCGCCTGGCGCAGGGTCACTCCGTGCTGCGGGTGGCGCTGGAGCTGGGCTACGGCAGCCACAGCGCCTTCAGCGCCATGTTTCGTCGGGTGATGGGCGTTGCTCCCAGCGACTATTTTCGCCCTCCGACCTGATCGGCGACGCTGATCGCATTGCACAATGCCTGCAGCGAAGCGCGCGCCACGTCATTATCAATACCTACCCCCCAGTAGCTTTCACCTTGCGGAAAAACGCAGCGGATATAGGCGACCGACCGACTGTCGCTGCGCGCGCCAAGGGTATGCTCATGGTAGTCCTTGATCATAAACGGCTGTCTGAGCAGTGCGCTGAGGCCGCTGGCGGCGGCCGACAGCAGGCCGTTGCCCTGGCCCTGCAGGCGTCGGGTTTCGCCGTGGTGACGCAGCGTCGCCTGCAGCGAAAGCTGACCATCCTGTTGGCTGGCGCTCTGATAATCGAGCAGCGTCAGCGCAGGCTGCGCCAGCAGGCCGTAGCGCGTGCGGAACAGCTGCCACAGCGCGTGGTGGGTCATCTCTTTGCCGTCGCTATCGGTCGCCTGCTGTACATGCTGACTGAAGTCCTGCTGCAGCCCGCGGGGCAGCTTGAGACCATGATTTTGTTCGATAAGCCAGGCGCTGCCGCTTTTCCCCGACTGGCTGTTGACGCGGATCACCGCCTCATAGCTACAGCCGATATCCTGTGGGTCAATGGGCAGGTAGGGCATCTGCCATGGATCACCAGGATGACGGGCATCAAACCCTTTTTTGATTGCATCCTGATGGGAGCCGGAGAAGGCGGTGTAAGCCAGACTTCCCGCCCACGGGTGGCGCGGGTGAACGGGGATCTGGTTGCAGTTTTCCACCACCTCCACCACCCGGTTCATCTGCTCGAAGCGAAGCTGGGGGTCGATGCCCTGGCTGTAGAGGTTCATGGCCAGCGTGACCAGGCAGACGTTGCCAGTGCGTTCGCCATTGCCAAACAGGCAGCCTTCCACCCGATCGGCGCCAGCCATCACCGCCAGCTCGGCGCTGGCGACACCGGTCCCGCGGTCGTTATGCGGGTGCACGCTGATGCAGACCTCGCCGCGGCGGGAGAAGTGGCGGCAAAAATACTCGATCTGATCGGCATACACGTTGGGGGTGTTCACTTCTACCGTCGCCGGCAGATTGACGATCATCGGCCGTTCGGCGCAGGGCTGCCAGACGTCCGCCACCGCCTCGCAAATCTCAAGCGCAAACTCGGGTTCGGTAAAGCAGAAGGTCTCTGGTGAGTATTCGTATTGCCAGCGGGTCTCCGGCTGTTGTTCGCACTGCTGGCGGATAAGCCGGGTGGCACGGGTCGCCAGGGCGATCACTTCGGCTTTATCCATCCCAAAGACCAGCTCGCGAAACAGCGGCGCGGTGGCATTGTAGAGGTGGACGGTGGCCTGGCGGGCGCCGCGCAGCGCCTCAAAGGTGCGCAGGATCAACGGATCCCGCGCCTGGGTCAGCACCTGGATGGTGACATCTTCCGGGATGCGCTGCTCGTCGATCAGCTGGCGGACGAAGTTGAAATCGGTTTGCGAAGCGGAAGGGAAGGCGACCTCAATCTCTTTAAAGCCGCACTCCAGCAGCAGATCCCAGAACTGCAGTTTGCGGGCGCTGTCCATGGGCTCCGCCAGCGCCTGGTTGCCGTCGCGCAGGTCGGTCGACAGCCAGCGCGGGGCGTGGCTGATTTGCCGGTCGGGCCAGCGGCGGTCGGGCAGGGCAATCGGCGGATAGGGACGGTACTTTTCAGCAGGATGGCTCAGCATAGTATTCTCCTTAATGGTCAGCCTTTATCCTGCCCGAGCGTCGGGTGGCGGGCTCTCGCAAACGAGACAGAAACTAGCGAGAATTGGACAATCTGACGCCATAAAAAAGGGACCCGCAGGTCCCTTAGTCTGATACTTAGTGTGCGCCCCCACCGCCGCCGCCGGCGCTGAATGGCGGCCTGGCGAACCACACCAGGCTGAGCAGAAGAATAAAGATCCCCGCCGAAACCCAGAAGATTTCGTTGGCGGAGATAATCAACCCCTGGTTGGTTATCTGCTGTGCTATCCAGCCGGAAGCCTGCTGCTGGGTCATTCCCATGCCCTGCAGCTGATCGTACATCTGCTGGGCGTTGGGGTTGAACGGCGTCACCGACTCGGTGAGCTGCGCATGGTGCAGCGCCTCACGGTTGGTCCACATGGTGGTGGTGATCGAGGTACCGATGGAACCGGCAAGCGTTCGGGTAAAGTTCGACAAGCTCGACGCCGCCGCCAGCCGCTCCGGCGGCAGGCCGGAGAGGGTGATGGTGGTCAATGGCATGAAGAAGCAGGCTACCGCGAAGCCCTGGATAAACTGCGGCCACGCCGAAGCACCAAAGTCCATACCCGGTTCAAAGGTCCACGCGCGCCAGTAGAAGCACACCGCATACATAATAAAGCTGAAGGTCACCAGCCGCCGCATATCGAGCTTATGCGCAAAGCGGCCGATGATTGGCGACAGAATAACCGGGATCACCCCCACCGGCGCCGACGCCAGACCGGCCCAGGTGGCGGTGTAGCCGTAGACCTCCTGCAACAGTTGCGGCAGCAGCACGATGGCGCCGAAGTAGAGCATATAGGCCAGGCTGATACACAAACAGCCGATGGTGAAGTTGCGTGACTTAAACAGCGAGAGGTCGACTATCGGGTTATCGTCGGTCAGCTCCCAGACAATCAGGAAACTTATCGCCACCACCGCCACGATGGTCAGGATGATAATCTCGTTGGAAGCGAACCAGTCGAGCTCTTTACCGCGGTCGAGCATCACCTGCAGGCTACCGATACCGATGATCAGCAGGGCGAGACCCACGCCGTCGATGCGCCGTTGTTCGGTGCGGGTTTCACGGTTGCGCAGGGTTTGCAGGGTCATGATCACCACCGCCACGCCAATCGGCACGTTGATGAAGAAGATCCAGCCCCAGTGATAGTTATCGCTGATATAGCCGCCGAGAATCGGGCCACAGATCGGCGCGACGATCACGGTCATTGACCACAGGGCCAGCGCAATCGACCGCTTCGCCGGCGGGTAGTTGCTGAGCAACAGGCTCTGCGACAGCGGGATCAGCGGACCGGCGACGATCCCCTGAATGACGCGGAAGAAAATCAGCATCGTCAGGCTGTTCGACACCCCGCAGGCCCAGGAGGCGATAGCGAATGCCACCGTCGACCAGACGAAGAGCTTCACCTCGCCGACGCGTTTCGCCAGCCAGCCGGTAATGGGGATGGAGATGGCGTTGGCCACCCCGAACGAGGTGATGACCCAGGTTCCCTGGCTCAGCGACGAGCCAAGGTTACCGGCAATGGTCGGAATTGCCACGTTGGCGATAGTGGAGTCCAGCACCTGCATGAACGTCGCCAGCGACAGCGCAATGGTCATAATGACCAGTTGCGCGCCTTCGAGCGGTTTTTGCTGTTGCATTACGCTCACCCCGAATTATCCGGCGTTGGCCTGGATGATACCGTCGATCAGTTTATTGACCGGCTCAAGCGCGATTTCGCGGGCATTGCTCTCGTAGACCGGGGAGCTTCGCACCTGGCTGGCCAGCATTTCGCCATCGCGATCGGTGGTGTTGACTTCCACCAGCGTGGAGAGGCCGATGCGCAGCGGGTGTTCCGCCAGCTGTTTTTCATCCAGCTCGATGCGGACTGGCAGGCGCTGTACCACTTTGATCCAGTTACCGGTGGCGTTCTGCGCCGGCAGCAGGGAGAAGGCGCTGCCGGTACCCATATCCAGGCCGACCACTTTGCCGGTGTATTTCACGTCATCGCCATAGATGTCGCTGATCACGGTGGCCGGCTGGCCGATGCGCATGTGCGCCAGCTGGGTCTCTTTAAAGTTGGCGTCGATCCACAGGTTGGTCGCCGGGACCACCGCCATCAGCGGCGTGGTGGTGCCAATCTGCGCCCCAGGCTGTACCGAGCGACGGGAAACGTAGCCGCTAATCGGGCTGACGATTTGCGTACGCTGCAGGGCCAGCCAGGCGTTACGCACTTCGGTGGCCGCCTGCAGCACCGCCGGCTGCTGTTCCAGTTTGGTACCCAGCACGATCGCCTGGTTGGCGTTGTATTGCTGGATTGCCACGTCGAGTTCGGCCTGCGCGCTGGCGACGGTATCGCGAGCGTGCTGCAGCTCTTCGCGGCCGATCAGGTTCGCGGCGCCCAGCGGAATGCGGCGGTTCAGGTCAGCCTGGGCCTGGGCAAGGGCGGTTTTTTTGACGTCGATGTTCGCCTGCAATTGCTTGCTGTTGATCATCTGCTGGCGGGTCTGACGGACGCTGGCGGCCAGCTGCGTTTTGGCTTTCTCAAACGCCTGCTGGGCATCGGTCTGATCGAGCGTCACCAGCGGATCGCCTTTCTGCACGTAGTCCGTGTTGTCCGCCCAGACTTTGGTCACGCTGCCCGAGACCTGGGCCATAATTTGTACCTGGTTCCCTGCCACGTAGGCATCGTCGGTCTCTTCGTAGTGACGCAGTACCAGAAACCAGTAAATCCCATATGCCACGGCAATAATAATGAAGAGCAATGTCAGCAACAGGAGTGCGCCTTTGCGCTTTCCTTTTTTGCTGCTTGGTTGCTGCGGGGTTTGGCTCTCCGCATTTGCGCTCATGTTATTCTCCACGATCTTATTATTTCACATCGGCTGAGCCGACCTGTTTATCAGAAAGGCCAGCAGAGATCTGCTGGCCTGGCTGTTTTCCTTGCAACGTAAAAATGGGTTGAGCGACGCCGCCCTTAGCGTAGAGAGTCCGCCAGCACGCCTTCTTCTTCCATCTGGTCAAGGCGGCTCAGGAGTTTGCGGGTGATATGTTCGAGCTGATCTTTTTCGCTGGTGCTGAGTGAAGACCACAGCTGATGCAGGCAGTTATGCTGCGGTGGCAGGACTTCACGCAAAAACTGATGGCCCTTTTCGGTCAGCTGCAGATGCAGACAGCGGCGATCGTTATCGCTCTCGCGGCGTTCAATCCAGCCGCGTTTTTCCAGCTCATCAGCGATACGGGTGGCGTTGGTCCGCGACGAGCCCAGCGCGCAGCTTAGCTCGGACGGCTGAATGCTGTGGTTTTCCTGCGATTCCAGCGTAATCAGCGCCATAAATAATGTCTCGTTAATTCCCTGCGCTTTGAGCATTTTATTGCGGTTTTCCAGCAGCTTACCTTGCATGTGCATGCAAAGACGAGTTAACAGGATCTCCTGGAACGGGAAATCTTCATGGCGGCTGGCGCGGAATTTGAGCATTTGCTCAATGGGAGTAAACGAACTATCCATTTGGGTATGACCTCATTAATTACAGCCGATATAATAACTATTGTGACAAATAAATCAAATGAATTATTGACTAAAATTGATACGTAAGGCTTAGAGTCCGCTGGTGATTTTCCATGCCAGACCATAGGCCAACGCCGACAGCAGCGTCGGGACAATAATGCTGCGGGTTTTCCAGAAGGCGGCCCCCAGCACCAGGAAGCCGATCAGCGTCGGCGCCAGACGATGGGCATCGGCGAGGATCTCCGGCACGCTGGAGACCACCAGCAGCGCGCAAATCGAGGCGATGCCAATGGTATCCAGCAGCACGCTGACCGGGCCACGGCGAGCAGGCCGGGCATGGCCCGCGCGCAGACGCAGGGGAAGATAGCGAAACAGATAATTCACGCTGCCGACAATCACCCCGAGTAGAAGGACTTCACTGTTCATCCGGCATCCCCTTAAGCATGGCCTGGACCAGCGCCGTCAGACACCCGCAGACAATCCCGGCGAGGATCGCCGCCGGAATGGAAAATAACAGAATGCCGCCCAGCGCGCCTGCCAGGGCTGCCGTGACGCAGAGTGACTGCTGGCGCTGGAATGAGGCCAGCAGGAAGCTCATAAACAGCGCCGGCAGCATAAAGCCGAGCGCGGCCTCCACCGCGGGATAATCCACCAGCAGGCCGTTACCGGACCAGGCGCCGGCCAGCGTGCCGCACACCCACGATGCCCAGGAAGTAAAAGCGAGACCGAGCATCCAGTTTTCGCTCCAGCGGCGGTTATCGCGAACCAGCCTGGCGGTGGCCGCGGCGAAAACCTCATCGGTCAGGCCGAAGGCCCAGAGGGCGGTTTTCTTTTTATCCAGCGTCGAGCGAATGCGGCTGCGCAATGAGGGGCCATACAGCACATGACGGACATCCATCGCCATCACCGTCAGGGCCGCGACCCACAGTGAACTGCCGGCGGCCAGCATGGCGGTGATCACAAACTGGCTGGCGCCGGCGTAAATAATGCAGGAGAAAAACAGGCTTTCCAGCGGGGTGAATCCCAGCCGGGTGGCGTTCAGTCCGAAGGCGAAAGCCACCGGCAGGTAGCTGATAACGATGGGGAGACTGTCTTTGATGCCTTCGCCGACGGTGGCGACACGTTCAGGTAAGGCACAGGTTAAGGGCGCGGGGTTTTCCATATGAATAACTTATCGCTGGATCCATGTGAAGGTGACAAATTGACCGATGGGTCCACCTTAACAGAGCGCGACGCGCCTTAACACTATGGAAATTCCTGGAATCCGCTTTTCCATACTCTGTGCTGCGAGCAAGGAGGGGAAGGGAGCCCGGATAAGACGGAGCGCCTTATCCGGGAGACTGGGTTACTGCTGCGCAGCGAGCGCCGCTTTCACCCAGCTGTCGAACAGCGGCTGGTGGGCTTTGATCCAGCCATCGACATGGCCGTTAATGTCGGCTTCGGAAGCATGGCCTTCATGCATCATCGCATTCTGGGCGTTGATGTCGGTAATCGGCAGCTTCATGACACTAAACAGGGTGGCGGCGGCTGGGTTTTTCTCTGCCCACGCTTTGTTGGCGACAATGTGCATGGTGTTCACCGGGAAGCCATAGTTGGCGCCGTTGGCCAGTTTGGTGTCGATGTCTTTCTGTTTGCCTGGCAGGGAGGAGAACGGCACCTGCAGCCAGACGACGTCTTTGCCAGGTTTCAGCACGTCGCTGACCCAGTACGGCGTCCAGGTGTAGTAGAGCACCGGTTTACCCTCTTTATAGCGGGCGATGGTGTCAGCCATCATCGCCGCGTAGTTGCCCTGGTTATGGGTGACGGTTTTGCTCAGGCCATAGGCGTCAATCTGGTGGTTAATCACCGCTTCGCAGCCCCAGCCTGGTGTACAGCCGGTGAGATCCGCTTTACCGTCGTTATTGGTATCAAACAGTTTGGCGATCTGCGGATCTTTAAGCTGATCGATGGAGGTGATGTGGTACTGCTCGGCGGTTTTTTTGTCGATCAGATAGCCCTGGGCGGCGCCTGAGACATACACCCCTTTACGATAGAATTTGTTATCACCGCCCGCCGCGGCGTACATGTCATCGTGCAGCGGCTGCCAGTTGGTGGCGATAAAGGTGGTATCGCCGGCGGCAATGGAGGTGTAGGCGACGTTATAGTCCACTTCGCTGGGTTTCTCAACGGTGTAGCCTAGCTTCTCCAGTGCGCGGCTGACCAGCAGGGTCTGGAAGGTCTCTTCCGAAATGGTGCTCTGGGCAGGCTTTACGGTAATCCCTTTGCCCGGCAGGTCGGCGGCGAAGGCGCTGGTGGCGATCAGGGTGGCAAAGGCGGCGGTGGCCATCATCGTGCGATGTCGCATGGTGGTTCCTCTTATTGTTTAATGGGGGAGGCCGGCCCCCCGGCATCGGCTGTTGCCGGGGGGCAGCGCGGTTATCGACAGAAAGGGCGAGTGATAAGCCCCAGTGGGCCGGTGGTGTACCAGCGGCGGTTGCCGCGACTGCGGGCGTCGCGACCGACGGCCTGGGTGAGGCGGTCAAGAATAATCGCGAGGATCACGATCCCCACGCCGCCGACGGTAGCCAGACCCATATCCAGGCGGCCAATGCCGCGCAGCACCATCTGGCCGAGACCGCCGACGGCGATCATCGAGGCGATTACCACCATCGACAGGGCCAGCATCAGCGTCTGGTTTACCCCGGCCATGATGGTGGGCATCGCCAGCGGTAGCTGAACCTTAAACAACAGCTGGCGCGGGCTGGCGCCAAACGAGCGCGACGCTTCGATCAGATCCGCGGGCACCTGGTTTATCCCGAGAATGGTCAGGCGGACGATCGGCGGCAGGGCGAAGATAATCGTCACTACCACGCCGGGCACGTTGCCGATGCCGAACAGCATCACGATCGGCACCAGATAGACGAACGCCGGTGTGGTCTGCATGGCATCGAGCAGTGGGCGGATAATTTTCGCCGCCCGCGGACTGCGCGCCAGCCAGATCCCCAGCGGCAGGCCGATAACCATGCAGAACAGCAGGGCGGTGAGGACCAGCGCCAGGGTGACCATTGCCTGCGACCAGGCACCGATGGCGCCGATGGCAATCAGCGAAACCAGGGTGGCGACCCCCATGCCGAGGCTGGAGATCTGCCAGGCGATCAGCGCGAAGATAATTATCGCCACCGGCGCCGGCATCCCCAACAGCAGCTGCTGGAAGGCGCTGAGGATATAGTCGATCGGCACGCGGATCCCCTGGAACAGCGGGCGGAAGTGCAGCACGATCCAGTCGATGGCGTGGGTGACCCAGCTGTCGAGTGGGATCAGCGTCTTATGGAACGGGTCCATGATATTGAACTGTTCCGGCTGCGGCGCGGGCGCGCTGTGCAGCCAGTCGGCGCCGCCACCGTTGGCCGGCGCGGCAGTGGCGGTTCCACCCCAGGCATCGGCAGCCTGCGTGGCGCTGTCGGTTGCCGGGGCGCTGTCCCACGGATTGGTTTGATCAGCCATGATTCACCCCCTCGCGATCTAAAGCCTGGAGCAACATTCGTTTGGAAATGATGCCAATGTATTGTTGTTCTTCATCCACCACCGGGACGGCGCACGGGGCGTGGCCGACATGGGAGAGCAGATCGCTGAGCGGCGTTTGCGCCTCCACCGCCAGCGGGGCGTCAATCAGCGCCGTCTCGATCCCCTCGCCGGTGCTGAGCGCCGTCTTCAGAGAATCGATTGAGACAATCCCGACAAAGCGATTTCCGCGTTCGATGACATAGCCATATTCCCGGTCTTCATCCTGTAATAATTTCAGCGCCGAACGGGGGCCAAAACCTGGGGTTTTACGAATCAATCCAACCGGGCTGCGACGGGCAATATCTTTGGCGCTAAAGACCTGGCTAATATCCACGCCGCGGAAGAAGGTGCGCACATAATCATTGGCCGGATTATTCAGTATTTCATCCGGAGTACCGACCTGGACCACTTCGCCATTTTGCATAATGGCAATGCGATCGCCAATTCGCATGGCTTCATCAAGGTCATGAGAAATAAAGACAATAGTGCGTTGATGCTTAGCCTGTAATTTGATGAGCTCATCCTGCATTTCGGTGCGAATGAGCGGGTCGAGCGCGGAGAAGGCTTCATCCATTAACAGAATATCGGGATTGATGGCCAGGGCGCGGGCTAAACCGACGCGCTGACGCATCCCGCCGGAGAGTTCATCCGGCCAGGCATGGGCATAATTCTCCAGCCCCACCTGACGCAGCGCCTCCCGGGCTTTTTGCTCTCGTTCGGCGGTCGGGACGCCGGCAAGCGCCATACCAAACGCCGTGTTGTCGAGCACGCTCATGTGTGGCATAAGCGCAAAGGACTGAAAAACCATCGCAATTTTCTTGCGACGCACCTCGCGCAGCTCGGCGTCCGACATTTTGGCGATATCGACTCCGTCAATCAGCACCTGGCCGCGGGTGGGTTCAATCAGGCGATTGAGAAGGCGAACCATGGTGGATTTCCCCGAGCCGGAGAGCCCCATGATGACGAATATCTCGCCTTCTTCAATGGCCAGACTGGCGTCTTTGACGCCAAGCGACAGCCCCGTTTTTTCCAGTATTTGCGCTTTGTTGAGTCCTTTCTCAATATATTTGAAAGCCCGGTTAGGGTGCTCGCCAAATATCTTATAAAGATTTTTAATTTCTAATTTAATTGCCATGCAATAGAGAAGTTCCTGTTATTTGTTTATTGCGATACGATACCCAATGGTGATAATGATCTTTTTACACCCTAACATACTCAGATTCTGTGACAACCCTCAATAGTAAACTCTCGGCAAAATGGCGTGAGGGGCATGGTGGCGCAGCCCCCGTGATATAAGGGCTGAGCGGTAATTTGTTGCAGGTAATATTTTTTGATTATCTCTGGATAATTCGACTGGAATGGGTGGGTTTTCTGCTAAATATGACGGAGTGATGACGGTTATGCCATGGAGAGAATATTTGGCAGATGAACCCACTTTTCTGCGAAATAGATCACCAGGAATCAGCACACCATATTCCTGGTGAAAGCAGGGTTAAAAATCCCAGTCGTCGTCGGCGGTCTCTTCCGTTTTACCTATCACGTACGAGGAGCCGGAGCCGGAGAAAAAGTCGTGGTTTTCATCGGCGTTAGGTGACAGCGCGGCGAGGATCGCCGGGTTAACCGCCGCCATCTCCGCCGGGAACAGCGCTTCATAGCCGAGGTTCATCAGCGCTTTGTTGGCGTTGTAGCCCAGGAAAGCGCTGACGTCGTCAAACCAGCCGCTCTCGCCGTACAGTTCCCGGCTGTAGGCCAGCTCGTTGTCGTAAAGATCCATCAGCAGATCGAGGGCGAAATTTTTCAATTCTTCGCGCTTTCCGGGGCTGACGATCTCCAGTCCTTTCTGATACTTGTAGCCAATGTAATAGCCATGTACCGCTTCATCGCGAATGATCAGACGGATCAGATCCGCGGTATTGGTCAGTTTTCCCCGGCTGGAGAAGTGCATTGGCAGCCAGAAGCCGGAATAGAAGAGAAAGGATTCGAGGAACACGCTGGCGATTTTTTTCTTCAGCGGCTCGTCGGCCTGATAGTAGCCCAGCATCAGCTGCGCTTTACGTTGCAGGGGTTCGCAGCTTTCACTCCATGCGAAGGCGGCATCCACCTCTTTGCTGTGGCACAGCGTGGAAAAAATGGAGCTGTAAGAGCGGGCATGAACCGCTTCCATAAAGCTGATGTTCGACAGTACCGCCTCCTCATGCGGGGTCAGGGCGTCCGCCATCAGCGCCGGGGCGCCGACGGTGTTCTGAATGGTGTCGAGCAGCGTCAGCCCGGTGAAGACGCGAATGGTCAACTGCTGCTCCGCCGCGCTGAGGGTTTGCCAGGCGGGAATGTCGTTCGATAGCGGCACTTTCTCCGGCAGCCAGAAGTTGCTGGTGAGACGATTCCAGACCTCAAGATCTTTGTCGTCATCAATGCGGTTCCAGTTGATAGCGCTGATGCGCGTTAAATGAGTCATCCTGTTCTCCTTACAGTGCGCAGGACACGCAGCCTTCAATTTCAGTGCCTTCCAGCGCCAGCTGGCGCAGACGGATGTAGTAGAGGGTCTTAATGCCTTTCTTCCAGGCGTAGATTTGCGCCTTGTTGATATCGCGAGTGGTGGCGGTATCCGGGAAGAACAACGTCAACGACAGCCCCTGATCGACGTGGCGCGTCGCCTCGGCGTAGGTATCAATGATCTTCTGGGGCCCTATCTCGTACGCATCCTGATAGAGGGCCAGATTGTCGTTATTCATAAACGGCGCGGGGTAGTACACCCGTCCGGTCTTCCCCTCTTTGCGGATCTCAATCTTCGAGACGATCGGATGAATGCTGGAGGTGGCATGGTTGATGTACGAGATCGACCCGGTGGGCGGCACCGCCTGCAGATAGCGGTTATAGATGCCATAGCGCATGACATCGTCGCGCAGCTGGCGCCAGCTTTCCCGGTCGGGCAGGGAGATACCGGCGCGGGCGAACAGTGCGCGCACCCGTTCGGTTTTCGGCTGCCACTCCTCCTGCAGATATTTGTCAAAGTACGCCCCGCTGGCGTAGCGCGACTGTTCGAAGCCGGCGAAGCGCTGGCCGCGCTCGCGGGCCAGCAGCATTGAGGTGTGCAGGGCATGCCAGGTCACGGTGTAGAAATAGATATTGGTGAAGTCCAGCCCCTCCGGACTGCCGTAGGCAATCCCTTCCCGCGCCAGGTAACCGTGAAGATTCATCTGACCCAGGCCGATGGCGTGGGAGGCCGCATTGCCGGCCGCCACCGAGGGAACCGACTGTATGTCGCTCATATCGGACACCGCGGTCAGGGCGCGCACCGCGGTGGCGATAGTGCGGGCAAAATCCGGCGAGTCCATGGTATGGGCGATGTTCAGCGAGCCGAGGTTACAGGAGATATCTTCTCCGGTATGGGCGTAACTGAGGTTCTCATCATAGGTGGATGGCGTACTGACCTGCAGAATTTCGGAACACAGATTGCTCATGGTGATCCGTCCGGCCACCGGATTGGCACGATTGACGGTATCTTCAAACATGATGTACGGATAGCCGGATTCAAACTGGATCTCCGCCAGGCGCTGGAACAGATCGCGAGCGCGGATCCAGCGCTTGCGGACCCGTTCATCGGCCACCAGCTGCGGATAGAGATCGCCGATGGCGCAGTCGGCGAAGGGTTTACCGTACAGCCGCTCGACGTCATATGGCGAGAACAGGGCCATCTGCGCGTCTTCTTTTGCCAGCTGGAAGGTGATATCGGGGATCACGACCCCCAGCGACAAGGTTTTGATGCGGATTTTCTCATCGGCATTCTCACGCCGGGTATCGAGGAAGCGCAAAATATCGGGATGGTGCGCATGCAGCCAGACCGCTCCCGCCCCCTGGCGGGCGCCAAGCTGGTTGGCATAGGAGAAGGCGTCCTCCAGCATCTTCATCACCGGCACCACCCCGGAGGACTGATTTTCGATGCGCTTGATCGGCGCCCCGGCCTCGCGCAGGTTGGAGAGTAAAAAGGCCACACCGCCGCCGCGCTTCGACAGCTGCAGCGCCGAGTTAACCGCCCGGCCGATGGACTCCATATTATCTTCAATGCGCAGCAGGAAGCAGGAGATCAGCTCCCCGCGCTGCTGTTTTCCGGCGTTGAGGAAGGTGGGGGTCGCGGGCTGGAAGCGGCCGCTGAGCATCTCTTCCATTAACTGCCGCGCCTGCTGGTCATCTCCCTGGGCCAGCGTCAGCGCCACCATTACGCAGCGATCGGCAAAATCCTCGAGGTAGTGCTTGCCGTCAAAGGTCTTCAGCGCGTAGCTGGTATAGAACTTCCAGGCGCCGAGGAAGGTCTGAAAGCGAAACGCGGCGCGCCGGGCATGGGCGAACAATGCCAGCACAAACGCGCGGTCATAGCCGGCCAGCACCAGCGGATCGTAATAGCCCTCGCGGACGAGCCAGGTGAGTTTATCGTCCTGGCTGGCAAAGGTGAGGGTCTTGGGCCGGACCTGGGCGGTCATAAAGGCCTCCACCGCCTGGCGATCTTTCTCAAACGGGATGCGGCCCTCGCTGTCGTACAAATTCAGCATCGCGTTGAGGGCGTGAAAATCCGCCGCGGCGGTTATACGTTCTGCGGTTGTCGTTGCCAAAATTCGCTGACTCCTTTACGCACGTTGTCGATATCGTCGGGGGTTCCCATCAGCTCGAAGCGGTAGAGATAGGGCACAGCGCATTTTTGCGCGATGACATCCCCGGCACGCCCCCAGGCGTCGCCAAAGTTGCGATTGCCAGCGGCAATCACCCCGCGGATCAGCTGGCGGTTATGCACGTCGTTTAAAAAGCGGATCGCCTGACGCGGTACCGCGCCGGCCGTACCGCCGCCGCCATAGCTGGGAACGATGAGAATATAGGGTTCGTCTACCTGCAGATGTTCACGCTCGTTCAGCGGAATGCGCACCGCCGGCAGCCCCAGGCGCTGCACAAAGCGATGGGTATTCTCCGAACGACTGGAGAAGTAGACGATGAGGCTCATGCGCTGGCCGCCGTGACGGAGGGGCGCAGGCGATTGATCATATCCGGGCGGAAGCCGCTCCAGCGCAGGTCACCAGCGATCACCACTGGCAACTGGCGAAATCCCTGCTCGCGCAGGGTGTCGGCGGCATCCGGCTGCTGGTCGACGTTCACCATTTCAAAGGCCAGTCCCCGGCTTTCCATGGCTCGCCGTGTGGCATGGCACTGCACGCAGTCATTTCGAGTGTAAATAATAATGCGCATGATTCGTATTTCCATTTAAGATAACAGCACGGCGCTAAACGCAGCGTCGAACGTTGTGGGTCATTCGATAAGGAAATACTAGATGTAGTTATTTAAAAGTTCAACCACTCAATATATAGCGTTTTTAGTCAGAAGATCCCCCGCCAGGACAATTCGGCGGAGGAGGGGGAAGGCTGTGCGGAACTACAGACGCATGGCGACGGCGAGACGGTTAAAGGCGTTCATCAGGCTGATGGCTAAGGTCAGATCGCTTATCTGACGCGGGGTAAAATGTTCGCGCAGCGGCAGGTAAACGTCATCTTCCGCATGGCTGACGGCAATGTCGGTGACCGACTCGGCCCACGCCAGCGCTGCGCGTTCGGCAGGTGTGAAGTGAGCGCTTACCCGCCAGCCCGCCAGGGCATCCAGTTTGCTTTGCGCCATACCGCCTTTGCGCAGCGCCTGGCTGTGCTTCTCAAGGCAGAAGGCGCAGCCGTTGATCTGCGAGACGCGTAAATAAACTAGCTCCACCAGGGCGCTGCCCAGTTCGCTTTTCTCCAGCGCGATGCTGGCCTGTACCAGCCCTTTATAGACTTCCGGGCTCAGTTCACTGAATGGCTGACGTAATTGGCTCATGGTGTTCTCCTCTCTAAGACGGCAGCCAAAATAGCACTATAATGGACTGCAAAAGATAGCCATATTGTGATGAAAAAAGCAGACCATAATGGAAGCGACCCACCTCCCTCTCTATCAGCGTATTGCCCGCCAGCTGAAATCGGCGATTGAACGTGGCGAACTGACCCCGGGCAGCCGTCTGCCCGCCAGCCGGGTGTTTGCTCAGGAGCAGGGTGTCTCCCGGGCGACTATCGAAAACGCCTGGGGTGAACTGGTCGCCCAGGGGTGGCTCGAGCGGCGTGGGCAGGCGGGGACTTTTGTCAGCGAGCGGCTCAGTCCGCGCCAGCTGGCGCCGGTTACGCCAGCGCAATCAGTCGCCTCGACGGACCCGTTGCCCTTTCAGATGGGGCTGCCGGCGCTGGATCTCTTTCCGCGCGGGTTGTGGGCGCGAGTGATGGGGCGTCGGCTGCGGACGCAGTCGCGGTTCGACCTTGCCCCCGGCGATCCCGGCGGCGACCCGCTTCTGCGCCAGGCGATCGTGGACTATCTGCGCCTGTCGCGCAGTATTGACTGCCAGCCGGAGCAGGTGCTGATTACCGGCAACTATACTACCTCCATGGATCTTATCCTGCGTACGCTGGCGCAGCCGGGACAGCATATGTGGATGGAGGATCCCGGGTATCCCTTTATCCGCCCGGTCGTTGAGGCCAGGCAGCTGGTGGTGGATGCGATCCCGGTGGACGACGAAGGAATGAATGTTGGCTGGGGCCTGCGTCATCATCCTCAAGCGCGGTTTGCCCTGCTCACCCCGGCGCACCAGAGTCCGCTGGGGGTCGCGCTGTCGCTTCCCCGGCGTCGCCAACTGCTGGCGTGGGCGACAGCGCGCGACGCATGGATTATTGAGGACGATTACGATAGCGAGTTTCGCTATCACGGCAAACCGCTGCCGCCAGTGAAAAGCCTCGATGCGCCGCAGCGGGTTATCTACGCGGGCACTTTCAGTAAGTCGATGTTTCCGGCGCTGCGCACCGCCTGGCTGGTGGTGCCGACCCCGCTGGTGGCGCGTTTTCATCAGACGGCGGAGCGCCAGCCCTGCACCGTTCCTACTCTGTGGCAGCAGACGCTGGCGGATTTTATCCAGCAGGGACATTTCTGGCGTCATCTGAAAAAAATGCGCACCAACTATAGCCAGCGCCGACAGTGGCTCGAGTCGGCCCTGCAGGCGCAGGGCTTTCGGGTCACGCCGCAGCAGGGCGGTATTCAGCTGGTCATGCCGGTCAGCGGCAACGATCGCCTGTTGGCCCGGCAGGCGGTTGAGGCCGGGCTGGCGGTGCAGGCGCTGAGCGACTGGCGTCTTCGCCATGCAGGCGAGGGGGGATTACTGATGAGTTTTACCAATATTCGCTCAGCGGCGATGGCCGACGAACTGGCCCGGCGGCTCAGAGAGGCGATCGCGAACGATGGTGCATAAAAAACCCCTGCGGCCAGAGGCGCGCAGGGGCTGACGCGTATTTGTTATCTTCATTAGATTCCGTGAAGCTCGCGGGCTTCCGCTCGCCAGGCGCGCGCGGAAGCTGACGCTGTCTCTATTATCGACGTAAATTGAGCAATACGCCAATAAATACCCCGACGGCGGCGGCGGCGCCGACGCTGTGCCACGGTTTATTGCGCACGTAGGTATCGGCGCAGCCCAGCGCATCACAGGCTGCCTGGCGGGCATCCAACGCCGCCTGCTGCACCCGGTTGTGACCGTTGAGGCGGGCACGGGTCTCTTTTAGCAGCGACTGTGCTTTAACGCGCGCCGCTTCCGCTTCCTCTTTCGCGTCACTGCCCCACGATTTCAGCACCTCTTCCAGCGTATCCGCTAATTGACTGACATCGTTATGGATATCCTCAGCATTCTCGTCAAAATTGTTGCGGTTCACATGGTTAGCCATCGTTATCTCCCTTAATTCCATCGAGTGAGTAAGTGTAGGACAAGATTTTGAATTATGCTTACTGCTGTGGTTTCTGGAATTTTCCGAAAGCACTGCGCTTAACGAATAAGGTAAGGTCAATGTGCGGTAAAAGATAACGAGGAATCAGTATGTATTTAAGACCCGATGAGGTGGCGCGTGTTCTTGAAAAAGCCGGCTTCACCATGGATGTTGTGACGCAAAAAGCGTACGGCTATCGCCGAGGCGATAATTATGTTTATGTGAACCGCGAAGCGCGCATGGGGCGGACAGCGTTAATTATTCATCCAGCGCTAAAAGAGCGTAGCAATATGTTGGCCGAACCGGCCTCAGATATCAAAACCTGCGACCATTATGAACAATTTCCGCTGTATTTAGCCGGAGATGCGCAGCAGCATTATGGTATTCCGCATGGATTTAGCTCACGGATGGCGCTTGAGCGTTTTCTGAATGGACTATTTGGCGAAGCCCAGCCGGTGATGTCGACAAATTAATACGGTGGTTGAGGACCGGGGCGGAGCAGGCTGACGAGAGAGCGACTGGCAGGGCCAGTCGCTGGAATGGCGTCGGTCAGGCTTTCGCCTGCTGGTAAGGGGCCACGCGGAACAGGCGGCGACAATAGTCGAGGAAGTAACCGTAAGCGGCGCCCATCATCATCGATACTGCCAGGTTTGAGCTCACCGCAGCGACAATCTGGTGCCAGTCTGCACCCACACTCCACAAAATCGCGACATACACTGGCGACTGAAAAGTGACGTAGGCCAGCACGTCGGCCATATTTTTCATCCAGCCGGCCGGGCTAATGCGCCGGGCCTGACGCATCGCAAAGTCGCGATAAAAACCATAGGGCACGGCAATAATAATGTTGACCGGGATTGCCACCAGGCGCGACGATAACGACTGCTCAAACGTCATACCAGAGAGAAAAATTTCGATCATCATGTTGACGACGGTGCAGTAAACCACCATCGCAAAGGTGTCTGCAACCGCATGCCGCAAGCGGGAGTGCGCAGAGAACATCGGAGTGCTCCTCGAAAATGAAGTCAATAACGCCGAAAAATGCGCGTTGGTATAGCGTTTTTGGGCTGCCTGTTTTGATGTGCGTAGAGTATATCTCTGCATTAAAAGTGGCAACTAGCTATAAATTTTTATTTATTGCCTTTTTGTCGATAAAATACTCTGCAATGGTTCATTTTCTGTCCGTTACGCTACTTTTATTCCCATTTCTAATAAAATTATTATTTTTCAGTTGCTTATGGTTTGTTTTTCTATCGTCTCTGGTCAGCGAGTTGACGCCTGACTGCCCGCTGTGGCGCAAAATCACGTTAGACTGTGACTGATGTCGTGTTTAGAATTTTTTATGCCATTAGTCGCATTTTTGTGGTGTAAAACTCTGAATCGGTGTGTGTCGTTTTATTCTGAATACCTGATTAACTATTCAGTGTGCCGTGAGGGGTATATCGGCGCGGTCACTGATGAACAGAAGGTAAGTCGCTGACCATAAAGATAATATCCTCAATGAGATATATTTTATTGTGCGCGATTGCGCTGTTTTTATTTATTCATTCTCTCTTTTGGGGATATTGATGAAAAAGGCAAGGCGCTTTGCCAATATAGTCATTAGGATAACAACTACTTTCTACGTAATATATTTTTATGGATAACCGAAGGCTGGAAATAAATAAGCGTTTCTATTACACTTGCCGCGTTGTATCTTTTAATTGGTTATCTGGGATTTTTTAATTTTATGTCTTTAATGTTACACAAACTGAATAATATCCGTTCACTCCGTGCCCTGTCCCGTGAATTCTCCATTGACGTGCTTGAAGAGATGCTGGAAAAGCTCAGGATCGTCACTGAAGAAAAACGTACGCAACAGCAGCTGGCGGCGCAGCAGCAGGCTGAATATCAGGAAAAAGTGAATACCTGGCTTGAGCTGATGCGCGCCGACGGTATTTCTCCTGACGACCTCGTGGCGGATATTCAGCCGCCGATGGCGGCAGGGAAAAAGCGGCAACCGCGCCCGGCGAAATATCGTTATACCGATCATACTGGCGCAGAAAAAACCTGGACCGGTCAGGGAAGAATGCCGAAGCCGATTGCTCAGGCGGTCGCTCAGGGGAAATCGCTGGACAGTTTTCTCATTTAAAGCCGATCCGGCCAGTGTCATGACGGTGGGGGGAGACCCACCGTTCAGTCTGGCCTTGTGAATCAGCGGGAGGGGGGCTTCAGCAGACGCCGAAGTCGCCTTCTTCCTGATAGGGCGTCACCTCGTCTGACTTCAGCGTATAGCGCTCACCCTGCTCTTGCGCGGCCTGAACCACCACCAGCTGTTCTCCCTGCACTTCAACCACTTTCAGTTTTGGCCCACCCGCACGCGGTTGTACCAGATCGTCGACAGAAAACATCATTCACTCCTCACGGTTAACATCCTGGATGAACCTCAAACATAGCTCAACGGCCGGCCACTGAACACCGGCTGTGTTGTTTTTTGTTAAAACAATTTGGTGGTATATGTATTAGTGTTGTTAATGTTTTGCTGGCGCCAAACCGCTGCTGACAAGGGGGACGGCGAAGGTAGGGTTACCACCGAATTGGTCAGGAAAGACATTATGAAGTATATCATTCTATTAATTATTGTTATTGCTGTGCTGTACGTCCATTACCGCGGGCGGGTGCGCTATCGTTTCTGGCGACAGCTCTCCGATCATTCAACATTTACTGCTCCGCTGAATGGATTTATGTATTTATTTTCCCGCGTGCCGAATACGCCATATCTGCGCCCGGAGATGTTTCCCGAGCTGGCGATATTGCAGCAGAACTGGCAAGTTATTCGCGACGAAGGGATCCACCTGCAGCAACTGGAGCAGATTAAAGCGGCCGATAAATATAACGATGCCGGATTTAACTCATTTTTTAAAACCGGCTGGAAACGCTTTTATCTGAAATGGTATGAGGATGCCCATCCCTCCGCCAGCCAGCTCTGTCCATACACCACCGCGCTGCTGCGCGATATCCCGTCGGTGAAAGCGGCCATGTTCGCCACCCTGCCGGACGGCAGCCGTCTGCCGCGCCACCGCGATCCCTACGCTGGTTCGCTGCGCTTTCATCTCGGCCTGGCGACGCCGAACGATGACCGCTGCTTTATTGAGGTGGATGGCCAGCGCTACAGCTGGCGCGATGGGGAAGGGGTGCTGTTTGATGAGACCTATATTCACTATGCGGAAAATACCAGCGGTGAGAATCGGCTGATTCTGTTCTGTGATATTGAACGGCCGATGCGCTACCGCTGGGCGCAACAGGTTAACCACTGGCTGGGACGTCATCTGATGAGCGCCGCCTCGGCGCCCAACGATACCGGCGATCGCATTGGCGGGATTAACCGGGCGTTTCGCTATATCTACCAGATACGTATTGTCGGCAAGCGGCTGAAAAAATGGAATAAGACGGTCTATTACATCGTTAAATGGCTGCTCTTTGGCGGCATTGCCTGGCTTATCTGGAGTGCGTTTTAACCCTCCTGACGCCGGTTCCAGGGCATGATCGCCAGCAGGCGCGCCATGCCGCAAAAGCCGGTCACCCCGGCGAAGGTGAGCCCGGCGCCGACCGCGCCGCTGAGCAGAAAGAAGCCGCTGCTCACGGTATAGCCCAGCAGTACACCGAGTAAAATCAGGACGCCAGCGGCAATTTGTACCTGGCGCATCAGCGGCAGCGGCTGGGATTTATCCTCCTCAACCGGGAACCCTGCGGCCCTCCAGCCCTGAATCCCCCCGGCCAGCAGGCTTGCCTGCGCCGGTGCGGCGGCGGCGGCCAGGCGAATCGCGTTATTCTGCGTCCGGGAACCCGCCTGGCAGTGAAAAATGACCGTCTCTCCGGCCCGGGCATTGAGGGTCGCACCGTTGGTCAGGCTGGCGAGCGGCACCAGCTCGGCATCGGGAATATGTTCGCGCGCGTATTCATCCGCATCACGGATATCAATCAGTCTGGCGCCCTGGGCAATCAGCGCCCGGGCTTCGGCAGGGGTTAAGGTGGCGATAGTCATAGGATCCTCACGGGCAATAGAGCGTTTTCAGCGTGTTGATCACCTGCTGTACCGCAGGGTGGGTGATGAAATAGTGGATACGCTGGGCATCGCGCTCGCTGTCGATCAGCCCCTCGTCACGCATCCGCGCGAGGTGCTGCGAGGTCGCGGAAGGACTCAGGCCGGTGGCGCGGGCCAGTTCACCGGCGCTGGCGCGCGGCGCATCGCACAGCATGCACAGGATCAGCAATCGGTGAGGATTGCTCATGGCTTTCATCAGCGCGGCGGCTTCTCCGGCGCGGGCCTGCAGGTCTTCAGGTGTGGTCATGTATTTTAGCTTTCTCTAAATTTAGATAACTCTAAAATAAAAACATCGCCTGCGCCAGCGCTATTTATTTATTCGTGACTCAGGCCGGAACGGCGAGCTGGGCAATCTGCGCCCGGGCGCTGGCGATCCCTGCGTCGCGACCATGCGGACGATTATCCAGCCCTTCGGCATAGATAAATTCCACTTCGCCGATCCCCATCAGCCCCAGTACCGCGCGCAGATAAGGCGTGATGGCATCGGTGGTCTCTCCCTGGTGAATACCGCCGCGGCTGCTGACGACCACCGCCCGAACACCCTCGACCAGCCCTTGCGGCCAGCTGTCGGTGTAGCGAAAGGTTTCCCGCGCCCGCGCCACGAGGTCGAACCATTTCTTCAGATCGGTCGGGACGTTGAGGTTATACATCGGCGCGCCGATCACCAGCAGGTCGCTGGCTTTTAACTCGGCGATAAGCTGGTCGGAGAGCGCAACCGCCGCGCGGATGGTCGGCTGCGGATCCACTGCCCCGCGCAGGGCGGCGAACAGGGGGTGATCCAGCGTTGGCAGCGCCATGGCGCTGAGATCGTGTTCCGTGAGCCGATCGCGGTGTCCCGCCGCCTGGCGCGCCGCGAGAAATTCATTAATCAGCTGATTGGTCAAGGATGTTTCGCCATTAATGCTGGATTTTAACACCAGAACGTTTGCCATAAGGGATGCCTCAAGTGAAGGATGGAGGCAGAGACTAGCACTGTCTTTTTTCTCTCTGGAGTGACATTATTTTCCTCTATTGTATCCCATAAGGAACCAATCTGTGCGCGACGATCTGAACGCGATCCCGGTGTTTGTCACCGTGGTCGAGAGCGGTAACTTTGCCAGCGCGGCGACGATCCTCCACGTGACGCGTTCGGCGGTGGGTAAAACCATTGCCCGGCTGGAAGCGCGCCTCGGCGTGGCGTTATTCCAGCGGACAACCCGTCGGCAACTGCTGACGGAAGAGGGGGAGCAATTCTACCACCAGTGCCGGGAAGCGCTGGCGCGCATCCGCGAGGCCGAAGAGGCGATCCAGCGCGGGAAGGGCGAGGTGCAGGGGCGGCTGCGGATCTCGTTACCGGTGCTGTTTGGTCAGCGCTGCGTGGCACCGCTGCTGTTCCGCCTGAGCCAGCGCTATCCGTTACTGAAGCTCGAGCTCCACTACAGCGACCGGCAGGTCAATCTGCTGGAGGAGGGGGTTGATCTTGCGGTGCGTATCGGAAACCTGGCCGATACCGGGTCGCTGCGGGCGCGGGCGCTGGGGGAGCATGGCATGGTGCTGTGCGCGGCGGCGGATTACCTGCGACGCCAGCCGCCGCCGCAGACGATCGCCGGGCTGAGCGAGCACCGCACCCTCGGCTATCTGCACAACGGCCAACTGCAAAAATGGCAACTGTACGACCCGCAGCAGGGTGAAGTGCGCTTCAGTCCGGAGACGGGGCTGGTACAGGATGATTTTGCCGCCATCGCGGCGGCGGTGCAGCAGGGGATGGGCATCGCCTGGCTGCCGGACTGGCTGGTGGCCAAGGGGCTTGCCGATGGGGCGCTACAGCAGGTTCTGGCATCCAGTGCCTATGCGCGTTTCGCCATCCACGCGGTGTGGCCGGAGGGGCCGTGGCTGCCGCAAAAAACGCGGGTGGCGATCGATGCTCTGCGGGAAGGACTGCGCCTTGCTAAAAGCACACCGTCCAGCGGTTAAGGGTATCTTAAGGCGTCCGGGCGATAATGACAGAAAGATGACGACTGAGAGCTATCGCTATGAACGCCCTGGAAACCCTGAATCAATCTGTTTTTTTTGCGCTTAACGCGCAGCCTGGCGCCGCGGAGAGTCTGCTGTCGCTGGCGCGTGTTTGTGCCAGCGGTATCGTGTTTATGATGCCGGCGATCGCGCTCGGTCTGTGGTTTCTCGGTGGTCGCGAGGGGCACCGCCAGGCGCTGTTTATGACCCTGTCCGTGGTCATTTCCCTCGGGTTGGGGATGGTGTGCGGGACGCTCTGGTTCCATCCGCGGCCGTTTATGATCCCCCTCGGCCATACCTGGATAAGCCATCCGGCGGATAATAGCTTCCCCAGCGATCACGGTACGGTGATGTTCAGCGCCGCGTTTGCGCTGTTGTCGCTACGCCTGCGGGCGCTTGGCCTGCTGGTGCTGCTGGCTGCGCTGCCGGTGGCCTGGTCGCGCATCTATCTTGGGGTACATTTTCCGCTGGATATGGTGGGCGCGGCCCTGGTCTCCATCGGCGGGGTCATCGTGGCGAAGCGGGTCTGGCAGGCGGTCGGCCCACGGCTGGTGCTGCTGTGCGAGGCCGTCAGCCGGCGGATGTTCTCCTGGCTGCCGGCGCGCTTTACGCCGTAGCCTCA
>NZ_PIOG01000028.1:0-10364 GCF_002810545.1 Klebsiella sp. A-Nf5
AGTTCATCAGTAACATTCCTTGCAAAATAATCGCTTAAGTCAGCTTCCTGATAGTCTCCGTTTGGCGATTTTAACCCCACCATCATTAAAAAACCGGAATTAGCTGCCTCAACATTTATCCCATTCTGTCTTACCGACTGCGGCAGGCGAGATTCCACAATTTTAATTTTGTTTTGCAGATCCATCTGGGCGAGTTTGATGTCGGTGCCGGGTTTGAAAGTTACCGTAATTGACGCCATCCCTGTCGTGTCACTGGAAGATTCAAAATAGAGTAAATTGTCAACACTCGAAATTTCACGCTCGATCAGAGACACGACGGATGTGTTCATCACTTCCGGGCTGGCTCCAGGGTAACTCACTGAAATGATAATACCGGGTGGCGCAACTTCAGGGTATTGCGCAACCGGTAAACGAGGTATGGACAACAGTCCCGTCAGAACAATAAACAGGGCAATAACCCATGCGAAGATGGGTCGCTCAATGAAAAAGTGCGGCATCAGGTGTACTTCCAGTCAACATTCAAAGGGTAAAAGTTCAGCATGGTTTTCCTGACAAAGAGGTCTCATCGTCTGTCGAAACCCGTTTACCGATATCCCTGAGCTGGGAAAATTTCTCAAGAAGTTGTGGTGCGTCATCCAGGCTTGTTGCAAACATCCACATATAGGTCATGACGGAATAAATATGTCCGGCATTAATTCCGGATTCCATGCTCATCCTGATAATGGTCATGGAAAAGAGAGCAGAGACCAGAAGGCCTATTGATAAATATCCCCATGCCTCTCTGTCGGATAACACTACGCGCAGACGGGCAAGTGTGTCATAATGTCGCTTAAGAGCACCAAAAGACGCCTTATTAACATAATCGACCTCTTTCTCAAGGCGATTATTCAGCCGTCTGTAGAATGTCTCATTTTTGCTGGCATAGCTTGAGACAAAACACATCAGTATTGCCACGATGATCAAACAGGCTATACCTGTCCAGAATTCAATCCATAACAGCATAATTGCTGCGCCGAAAAGGGAAATGATCGAGGTGATCAATACGGGCAGGTGCAACTCGAAGAAATCTACAAATTCACGTGATAGAGTGACTCTCGCAGCAATAGTCGAGTGATTAAGTGAATATTTTCGCTGGGATAATACTACAGTCACAGCAAGACTTGCGTAGATACGTGCAAACGTTCGCGTATCGACACTACGTCTGGCGGCTCCCATGCACCACATGAACAGAACCATCAGGCCATAAAGGGCCGCATGTGACGTCTGTCCGCCCAGGATGGCATTTATCGCCATGCCCGCCAGAACGGGGTAGAGCAGGAATGCAACGTTTTCAGCAATAACCAGCATGAAAGTAATGCACAATTTCTTTCTGTGCCGCCAGGCAAGTCTCTTAAGTGAGATAGCAACCCCGGGGGCTATAGGTTTGTTGTTGCCTTTATAAATCATGATAAATTGTATTAAACATATGGGTGTAAAGGTTTCTGCCGTTGTTTTATTATTTCAACTAAGTATAACGTGATGATGTCAACCGTGAATGGATGTTTTATGGAGGATATGTGTACTCACTCCTGAGGTTATGTATCATATTGACATTGCATAATATCAAACCATTCTTATACATAAACATAAAGGTAGTCCGCAAAAGAAAACCATTAAAAAAAATTCATAATAAAAAACAAAATCATAGATATCTGGAAAAGTATTCAAAAGCAGATGTAATACAATGATGGTGTGTATAAACAGTAAAACCAGACCGAATGTTATTGCAATGAAGTTTTTAAAAACTCCAGGTTTTTTCTGAATAATAAATGATAATGCTGTAATGATTATCAAAACACGAATCAGTAAAGATGAGGGTAATGTTGATTCTACTTTTTCATTAATTGAATGCACAAGGTAAAGCCAGGTAGATAGCAACCCATATGAAACGATGCAAAATAAAAGTGAGGCCATCAAATTCTCGCGCCGGAAAAAACATTTAGTCAGCACCATAAAACTCCTTAGACAAAGTACATATTGCATGCACCACTTAACCTGGTTGTAGATTATCACTTAGCGATGTTGATTAATTATTTATAAAATGTGTAGTGAATATGGAGAGTGAGTCTGTTAAAATTTTAAGAAAATTTCTTGATGAACTTTTCCAAAAAGTACCTGTCAAAAGACATCAAATTGAAAATTAATGTTTGTAATTGAGTTAAAGAGCTTTAAGCATGACGATAAAAGTGCTTTCAGGGTAAAATGCATGTTGTCATCAGCACTGTGGAAGAAAATATGAACAACAACAATCTGATTATCGTCGCAGAAGACGATGATGACATCGCTGCCATACTGACAGGCTATTTACGTAAGGCAGGTATGAAAACCTTAAGAGCCGAAGACGGTGAGCAGGCAATCAATCTTACCCGTCTGAACAAGCCTGACCTACTGCTATTGGACATCCACCTACCCGTGTACGATGGCTGGAATGTTCTCACCACGTTAAGAAAGGAAACGAATGTACCGGTCATCATGGTGACAGCACTGGATCAAGACGTTGATAAACTGATGGGGCTACGGCTCGGGGCTGACGACTATGTGATAAAACCCTTCAATCCATCTGAGGTTATTGCCAGGGTTGAAGCAGTGCTTCGCAGAACCAGACCGGTTGCAGAGTCTACACATTCACGGCCTTTAAGAACGCCTTTTTTAACGATTTATCCTGATGAATTTTACGTTGAAATCACTGCACAAGGTGAGGTTTCCACGCCAGTATTAACCACCACTGAGTTTAAACTTTTAACCTATCTGGCGAGAAACCCGAGAAAAGTCTGTTCACGTGAAGAGTTACTCGATGCGTGTTTACCTGAGGGAGACTCGCTGGATCGTACTGTAGACAGTCATATGAGTAAACTTCGGAAAAAGCTTGAACATGCCGGATTGAGGGGCATTCCGGAAAGCATCCGAGGATTAGGCTACCGGTTGGGTGACAAAAAATGAACAAAGAAACAATTCTGAGCCGTCAGATTTTGACATATATGTTGTTGTTAACGTTTGTTATTATTGCCATTGCAATACTCGGTTCCTACTTATTTTATAGTTTCCTGATTTATTACCTGCCGGGTGGAATGAACGAAGGTAGTGAAGATGCTATGACATTCCTTGACTGGATGTGGATTCTGATGGCGTCCATTACCAGTCTGGTCGTTGCACTTTTCTTTACCGTAAAGCTGTCTGCAAGAATATTCAACCCACTGAATGACGTTGCATACAGCCTGAAACAAATCTCTCGGGGGAACCTTAGTGCCAGAGCATTTAACAGCAGTTCTAAGTTGGGAGAGATGAATAGGCTCGTCAATGACTTTAATGAGATGGCTGAAAAGTTACAGACGCTGGATGCGCAGCGAAATTTATGGAATGCTGCAATTGCTCATGAACTCCGGACGCCGGTGACTATCTTACGTGGGAGGCTTCAGGGACTGGTTGACGGCGTTTTCGAACCAGAACCGTCGTTATTCAGAAACCTTCTTAAACAAACTGAAGGTCTGACCAACTTAATTGAGGATCTCCGCGTCGTGAGTTCGTCAGGAGGAGCAGGATACTCCTTGATGCTGAGTGAAGTCGATCTCAAGGCCACGATTTCAAATGCGCTTGATACCTTTTGGCCGGACTTTGATAAAAAGCATTTCAAAATTGTCACTGAGATTAACCATCAGTATTGCGTTTGCGATCCCTTACGCATTATTCAGTGCCTCACCGTTCTTTTTGATAATGCCTTGAAATATTCCACATCACAAACGCTTTTAATAAAAAATGGTATTACAGGAAACGATAATTTTATTATCGTTCAGGACAAAGGACCTGGAATTCCTGAAGAACTCCAGAAGTCCTTATTCCAGCCTTTTCAACGAGGAGAATACGCCAAAAATATTAATCCAGAGGGCTGTGGTTTAGGGTTGTCGGTAGTTAAAGCCATTATGTGCGCCCACGGCGGAGACGTTAGCTATAGTTTAACACCAGAAAATGGCTCACTTTTCAAACTCTCATGGCCTGTTTAAGGGCATGAATACACAGGCTCGATCGAACCTGTTTTAGCAACAGACAGATCCCACATACTGCCGAGTTTTGCGTCCCAAATTGATGGGGTGATTTTAAGTTTGCCTCTTTTGGGACTTAATGTTATTTCGCTGAAATAGATATCATCTCCTTTTAGCATAAGATCGACGCGGCAGTAGTCTATTTCTTTTGCTAAGTCCTGGGCGGCAATAACGGATTTATGAAATGATTCTGGTTCATCAACCGGCAATGGCGTGTTTGGGTATTCCATCTGAAAGGGTTGTAAATTCCACGTTCTGTCATAAACGTTAATGAATTCGTTTCCATCGCTGTCAGTAAAGTCGGCCTCGATAAAACATGCCACACCGTGAAAGCAATGTATTCTTATCATTTCCGGAGTTATATTCCGGTGTTTACTGGAAAATAGATCCAGATACATTTCGCATAGGATCACGGGTGGTATGTTTTTATACTGCCATTCTCTGGTCGTATAATACATATTCTTTTTAAGAGATAGTTTTAATTTGCTTTTAACCTTAGCGGGATCAATATTCGTTTTATCCGTGCATATGACCGCGCTACCACTATCATGATTGCATTTCAAAACAAATTTTGAGGGAAGTTTGTCGAAATCAATATCATCAACTCTGTTATAAACACCTACTAAAGGAATAAGCTTAATTAAATTAGTCCGTTTCTCAACATACTGCCTGACCAGAAGTTTATCAGCAAGCAATGTATAAAATGGGTTGTGGATAAATAAAATGCGATGGCAAATTTTCTCATTAAGCGTTACAGGGTTGAGTAAATCCGGATATGTGCCAGATATTTCTCTTAACCTGTCTGCATGAAATGAAATGTCATTAGTCAAAATTGTTCTGCATTTTCTCAACAAATATTCAATGTATTTGATTTGATAGTTTATTTTGTTCATAACACCTCCGGTTCAGAAAGGAAATTCTGACAGAGGTTTGTTGATTTATTTTTTGCAAATTATGGAGAGTATATGGACCGACTTGCTTCTTTATTAACAGAAATTAATCCGGACCATTGTCCGCGCCTTGCACGAATCGGAAAAGTTAACTGCACTGAAGATCCGCTCTGAACGAAGAGCGGATCTTCAGTGCAAAAGAACAGCAAGGCCCGCCTTTGTTATTAATACTGACTTATCTACAACTGCTGAGTTACCCAGCTACCATTTTCAGCGAAAAATACCGTCGCATCGGCTCCATTGACCAGGGATATTTGAGGAGGTATGTGGCCAATATCAACATCATACAGTACGGGCACGGCAACATTCTCAAAAGCGGCTTTAAGGGCATCCAGATAATTATGTTTAGTCGGGTCGCTTACGTCGGGTGCAGCACTTCTGCCTATAAGAACACCATTTACGTTATCAAACCAACCCTGTAATCGTAAGCTAAATAATGCGCGTGTTAATTCACAGGGAGCCATTTCCACATTTTCAAAATAGAGGATTATTCCTTGAGGACTATTGCTCGCCTTGAACAAAGGCACATTCCCGAATGGTGTACCTGCTAACCTGGATATTATTTCGAGGCAGCCGCCGATCAGTTTCCCGCTAAATGTCAGAGAAGATGTAACACCATCAAGGCGTTTCCACTGTGTTTTTTTGGTCAGATTGAAACCTCCGTCTGACGCTGTTCCCCATTGATTTTCATCAGCTTGAAATGCTGTTGAAGAGTACTGTTTGATTACAGTGCCCCGATTCGATTCCAGAATTTCCCATACGGCCTGAGTGGTGGCATCTAACTTTTGAGCGCCAAGATCCATGAGGTTTGGCCCATGCAAAGTAGCCCAGCCCGATATCGTCGTCAGTGGGAAATGAAGTGTACTAAGATCTGAAAAGCCCACAAACCATTTTGGTTTAGACCGGGATAACAGATCAAAATCAATCAAATCAAGCAATTCCATCGCCAGATCACCGCCCCAAGGTGGCATAACAGCTTTTATATCTGGGTCAGTAAGATAAGACATTAATTCTTCAACGCGAGAAAATTTAGTGGCGCTTTTATTTTTGTGCTGCGAGCGTAAGCAGCGTCCTTCGCGGACCTGGTAACCTCTTTTCTTTAGGTTTTTTATGGCGAGTTCCAGTCTGGGATGCAGATGTTCAGGTACGCCAGAAGATGGAGCGGTTACACCAATAACATCTCCTGGAACCAGCCTGGGTGGAAAGAGGACACTCATGGATAAATCCTTTTCAGAACATATAGAATTCCATAATCCATAAATAAAGCCAGGATGTAAAATCAGCAGGCGAACACTCCGCTTGTTTTTTCTGTGAACCTAAAAAAGGTCTGCTCATGGCACCCAGGGGACTTTACCGGCGTAGATGATGCATCAGGCGACTAATCCTCAAAAGTGCTTACTGCTTATTCGCGGGACCGCCGTCTGATTTGGGTTGGATCATGACGATTACTCTTTTAGCTATTCCCGGGGTCGTTTAGCTATCCGGTTCGCCAGGGAACATGACCGAGCTAATACCCTCAAGCGATGAGTAACGACCGTGTTGTTTGAGCAGCGGCTGGGGCTGCAGATCGCCGCGACGGTTCGCGGCGGTGGCGTATCGTGGGAGATCGAACGGCAGCGTGGCCCTGGCATCTCGTAAGGCTATCGCTTGACTAACAACCCACGCAGTAGTAACTCCAGCGCATCGATACCGCGTGTCAGACGCGCTCTGCTGTCCTCGCCGTCGGCAATCCAGAACGCCGCTTCGGCCAGGCTGCCGTAGATCAGCGACGCCAGCGCCTGCGGATCAGCTTCGTCCACTATGCCTTGCTGCATGAGCTTGTTGATCAGGCGCTGCATCGACTCAACACAATGGCGTTGCGATTCCGGTGAGGCACCACCCAGCACCGCCCTGGCATCGCGTAGCACGATGCGCTGGATTTCCGGCTCCAGCGCCATTTCCAGATAAGCCCGGCAGCGACTGCGAAAGCCTTCCCAGGCGTCCTCGGCAGCGTCAGAGATGGCCTGCAGGCGCTGATCCGTCTCGGCGTCGATCTGCTCCACCACGGCGGCCAGCAGTCCTTTCTTGTCGCCGAAGTGGTGATAGAGCGCACCACGGGTCAGCTTCGCTTGCGCGGTGAGGTCATCCATCGAGGTGTCGGCGTAGCCATGCTCGGTAAAGACCCGGCGGGCAGTCGCCAGCAGCGTGGCGCGGGTTTCTTCCATCTCGGCGCGGGTGCGACGAACCATGTTTTTTCTCCTTACATACGATACGCATCATTATTTACAAACAGTACGTATGAATATATGATCATATTCATACGCTTTGTATGTATTATCGCCGCGCCAGCTTACCAAGGCAAGCGAAGGCTTCTGGAGAACGAGATGACCAACCTCTATCGAGAATTATTCGCCGTGCCTGGCACCAAGAGCTTTGCTTTGGCCGGTTTGCTGGCACGTATTCCGCTGCCGATGACGGGTATCGGTATCATCACCATGCTGACGCAACTGCGCGGCAGCTATGCGCTGGCAGGGGCTGTCTCTGCCACCTTCGTGCTGACCTATGCGTTGTTGTCGCCGCAGAGTTCCCGGCTTGTGGATCGGCTTGGACAACACCGCGTGTTGCCCACCGCCACGGCCATCAGCGTCATCGGTTTTTTGATTCTGGTTGCCGGTTCCTGGTGGCAGGCGGCCAACTGGACGCTGTTCATCGGTGCCTTCCTGGCTGGTTTCATGCCCAGTATGTCGGCGATGGTACGCGCACGCTGGACGGCCCTGTACCGGGGTCAGCTCCGCTTGCAGACCGCCTATTCGCTGGAAACGGTGCTTGATGAAGTCACCTTCATCTCCGGGCCGCCATTGTCGGTGGGGCTGTCTGTTGCGGTGTTACCGCAGGCGGGCCTGCTGGCGGCAGCACTGTTGCTGATCCTCGGTGTGTTCACTCTGGTTGTGCAGCGGGGCACTGAACCACCCGTCGAAGCGCAAGACGCAGCCACGGATGGATCTGGATCAGTCATTCAGTTGGCAAACGTGCGACTGCTGGCGCTGCTAATGGTGGCAATGGGCGTGATCGTCGGTACGGTGGATATCGTGAGCGTGGCCTTCGCTGAACAAGTGGGCAAACCGGCGGCGGCCAGCCTGGTCTTGTCAGCTTATGCCCTGGGTTCCTGCATGGCCGGGTTGCTGTTCGGCGCACTCAAGCTGCATATGCCATTGCATCGACTGCTGTTGCTTGGTGGATTGGCAACGGCTGCCACCACGTTACCGCTACTGCTGGTCGGGAGCATTCCCGCGCTGGCCGCAGCGGTGCTGGTAGCAGGTCTGTCCTTCGCGCCCACCATGATCGTGGCGATGTCACTGGTCGAGCGTCTGGTGCCCGACCAGCAGTTGACCGAAGGCATGGCCTGGCTGCTGGCTGGGCTGAATGTCGGCGTGGCCATGGGCGCGGCGGCATCCGGCCAGGTTATCGATGACGGCGGCGTACGGGTTGGATTCACCGTCGCCCTCTGCGCCGGTGCGGTGGTGTTGCTCGTGTCGCTATGGGGGCATCAGCGCCTGCGCGCGCATGTCTCGCCTGTATCGGATGCCGAATGATGGCGGCGCACCCTGTTTTTCAATTGCAAGGATTTGAACCATGAGCACAGCTTCATCGGCGGCAGAAGTTTCTGCGCGCAGCCCCTGGGTCGCCGTGGCCGCTGTTGGCCTGGCCACCTTCTCTGTCGTCACGACGGAAATGCTTCCGGTTGGGCTGCTTACGCCCATCGCCGAGACACTGGGCATTTCCACTGGAACAGCCGGACTGACAATTTCGCTTCCCGCGTTGCTGGCGGCATTCTTCGCGCCCCTGGTAGTGCTCGCATCGGGTGGCATTGATCGACGCAGGATTTTGTGTGGGTTGCTGTGGCTGTTGGTGATCGCCAACATGGCATCGGCACTCGCGCCAAGCCTGGGTTGGATGCTGGCCGCCCGCGTTCTGGTCGGCTTTTGCATGGGGGGTATATGGGCCATCGCCGGTGGTTTGGCTGCCCGGCTTGTTCCGGGCCATTCCATCGGTTTGGCAACCTCCATCATCTTTGGCGGAGTGGCGGCCGCATCCGTACTCGGCGTGCCAATCGGGGCGCTGATCGGGGACTTTGCTGGATGGCGCTGGGCTTTCGGCAGCATGGCAGCGTTCAGCGCTCTGGTGTTGGCACTTCACCTTGCCGTCATTCCTGCGCTGCCCGTTACCAGCACGGCCACCTTGCGTCAGTTCGGGACCCAGCTTGGCAATCGAAAACTACAAGTCGGGCTGCTTCTGACGCTGCTGCTGGTGGCGGGGCACTTCATGGCATTCACCTTCGTGCGCCCGCTATTGCTGTCCGTGTCGGGATTCGATGCGCAATGGAACGGCGCGCTGCTATTCGCCTATGGCGTCGCTGGCATTGTCGGCAACTTTCTGGCCGGCATCGTCGCGGCGCGGCGCACCGCCCTGACCTTGACGGCGATTGCGCTGGGGTTACTGCTGACCCCAGTACTGTTCCTGACTGTCGCCAGTTCGCACATGGGTGGTGGCGCGGTACTGTTGGTTTGGGGGCTGGCCTACGGCGGAGTGTCAGTTGGCCTGATGACCTGGATGATGAAAGCTGCGCCGCACGCCGTGGAGATTGCTACCGCGTTATATGTGGGCGTCTTCAATATCGGGATTGCATTGGGATCATGGGCAGGAGGCCAGAGCGTGGATGGATTTGGACTGGCAGGCAATCTCTGGTTGGCAGGCGGATTGGCCGCTGTAGCATTGCTACTGACTGTCGGTGTTGGCCTGAATGAACGGAAAGCGAGAGCCGGAGACTGGAAGCCAGGCTCAGAAGCGGATTAAGCGAAGTTCATCATGGAGCTTCGCCATCTAGGCTGTTTCCTCGCCGTCGCTGAAGAAATGGCGCCGAAGGCTTGGCGTAGCCGGTTATCGGGTTATAAATTCTGCCTGTCCCACTGCCCTGATTAGCCTTAACTCGCGTTCCGCGCTGAAGACCCTTTTAACCTCGTTTGATCGGGTTCTACCGCGCTTGCGACGTTAAGGAGGTGTTCTCCACGGCCTTAGCGGCAGCTTGCTGCTGACGCTAAGGAGGATGTTCTTCAGTCATTCCAACGGCACCAGGGGGACGTAACGCGCTAGCGGCTAAGCGTAGTGCCGGCAGGGAAACTCCCGGATGGCGGTGCGTGGCGCCTTATCCGGGCTACACTCTGGTGCCGTATTTTTGCCGGGTGGCGGCTGCGCTTGACCCGGCCTGGGGTTAATTTATTCACCATTGTCGCTGAAACTGCCGGTGCTGGCGGCCTCAACATCGCTGAGACGTTCCCGGAAGGCCGGGGCAGCCCGCATG
>NZ_PIOG01000281.1:0-70404 GCF_002810545.1 Klebsiella sp. A-Nf5
CACCGAGCAGCTACTGACGGAGCCATTGGAGCATCGCGGCGAGGTCGTCCTGGTTGGCGCCGGTCCCGGTGACGCCGGGCTGCTCACGCTCAAAGGCCTGCAGCAGATCCAGCAGGCCGACGTGGTGGTTTATGACCGGCTGGTTTCCGACGACATCATGAATCTGGTGCGTCGCGACGCTGACCGGGTATTCGTCGGCAAACGTTCTGGCTACCACTGCGTCCCGCAGGAGGAGATCAACCAGATCCTGCTGCGTGAAGCGCAAAAAGGAAAACGCGTGGTCCGGCTGAAAGGCGGCGATCCCTTTATCTTTGGCCGCGGAGGGGAAGAGCTGGAAACCCTTTGTGAGGCGGGCATCCCCTTCTCCGTTGTTCCAGGCATCACCGCCGCCTCCGGCTGCTCCGCCTACTCGGGGATCCCATTAACACACCGCGATTTCGCCCAGGGCGTCCGCCTGGTCACCGGCCACCTGAAAACCGGCGGCGAGCTGGACTGGGCGAACCTGGCGGTGGAGAAACAAACCCTGGTGTTCTACATGGGTCTGAACCAGGCGCCGGCGATCCGCGAGAAGCTTATCGCTCACGGCATGGCGGAAGATATGCCCGCCGCCATCGTCGAGAACGGCACCGCCGTATCGCAAAAAGTGGTCAGCGGCACCTTAGGGCAACTGGATATCCTGGCGCAGCAGATGGCCAGCCCGGCGCTGATCATCGTCGGTCGCGTGGTTGGCCTGCGGGATAAACTGAACTGGTTCTCGAACCACTAACCTTCGCCTCCCCACGTGGACGACAGACATAAAAAAGGCGGGATAATATCCCGCCTTTTTAGCTGTTGCGTCGCTTACGGCCTGGCGACAAAACCAATCGCTTCGTATACCGCTTTCAGGGTCTGAGAAGCGCGCGCGCTGGCTTTCTCTGCGCCGTCTTTCATTACCTGGTTGAGAAACGCTTCGTCGTTACGGAAACGGTGATAGCGCTCCTGCAGCTCAGTCAGCATGCCCGACACCGCTTCAGCGACTTCGCCTTTCAGGTGGCCATACATTTTGCCTTCAAAATGCTGCTCCAGCTCAGGAATGGTTTTCCCGGTGACCGCGGAGAGGATATCCAGCAGGTTGGAGACACCCGCTTTTTCTTTCAGGTCGTAGCGTACCACCGGCGGCTCGTCGGAGTCGGTCACCGCGCGTTTGATCTTCTTGACCACCGATTTCGGATCTTCCAGCAGGCCGATGACGTTGTTGCGGTTGTCGTCGGACTTGGACATCTTCCTGGTCGGCTCCAGTAGCGACATCACGCGTGCACCGGACTTCGGAATAAACGGCTCAGGCACTTTAAAGACATCGCCATAGATGGCGTTAAAACGCTGGGCGATATCGCGGCTCAGTTCCAGGTGCTGTTTCTGATCTTCCCCTACCGGAACCTGGTTGGTCTGATACAGCAGAATGTCAGCGGCCATCAGTACCGGGTAATCAAACAGACCGGCATTGATGTTCTCCGCGTAGCGCGCGGACTTATCTTTAAACTGGGTCATGCGGCTCAGTTCGCCGAAATAGGTGTAGCAGTTCAGCGCCCAGCCTAACTGAGCGTGTTCCGGCACGTGCGACTGAACGAAGATGGTGCTTTTCTGCGGATCGATACCGCAGGCCAGATACAGCGCCAGGGTATCCAGCGTCGCCTTGCGCAGCTGCTGCGGATCCTGACGCACGGTAATGGCGTGCTGGTCCACGATGCAATAGATGCAGTGGTAATCGTCCTGCATGTTTACCCACTGACGCAGCGCACCCATGTAGTTGCCAATGGTCAGTTCACCTGAGGGCTGTGCGCCACTAAAAACGATGGGCTTAGTCATGTTTCAATTCCTGAGTTTCACTGTGCGGTAACCCGAGAGCGGGTAAGAGTTCATTAAACTGGTCGAAGAGATAGTCCGGCTCGCTCAGCGCAAGCGGTTCGCCATAGTTATAACCGTAGGTCAGGCCGACAGAGCAGCAGCCTGCCGCTTTGGCCGCCTGAATATCATTGCGCGAATCGCCGACGAACAGCAGCTCGGCAGGAGCCAGAGAGAGCTTTTCCGCCACCAGCAGCAGCGGTTCCGGATGCGGCTTTTTGTTCTGCACGTCATCGCCGCCAATCACCACGGTAAAATATTTCGCGATATCGAGCGCGTCCAGCAGCGGGGCGACAAACGGCGTCGGCTTATTGGTGACCAGCGCCAGCGGCAGGCCTTTGGCATGCAGCGCGCCGAGCGTATCGGCCACCGCCGGGAACAGGAAGCTACCCTCTTCCGCCGTTTCGGCGTAATAGCGGTCAAACAGCTTACGCAAAATGCGCAGCTGTTCGTCTTGCGGAATATCATGATCGTCGACGGAAGGCTTACCCATCGCCGCCCGTAATGTCGCACGCTCCTGACGAGCCCAGGTCAGCGCCCGCTCCATCAGGACATCGGCGCCGTTGCCGATCCAGGTGACAACGCGTTCTTCTCCCGCCACAGGCAGCTCCAGGGCGTAGAGGGCGTTATCAACCGCCGAGGTTAGACCCGGCGCGCTGTCCACCAGCGTGCCGTCGAGATCAAACGCGATGCCGCGGATCGCCTGTAATTTATCCATGACTCACCTTCGCTAATTCACTACGCATTTGATCAATCACTTTCTTGTAGTCCGGCTGACCGAAGATCGCCGAACCGGCAACAAACATATCCGCACCCGCCGCGGCGATTTCGCCAATGTTGCTGGCTTTCACGCCGCCATCCACTTCCAGGCGAATATCGTAGCCAGAAGCATCGATGCGCTGGCGTACTTCACGCAGTTTATCCAGCGTCTGGGGAATAAAAGACTGGCCGCCAAAACCCGGGTTAACCGACATCAGCAGGATCACGTCCAGCTTATCCATCACATAATCGAGATAACTCAGCGGCGTTGCCGGGTTAAACACCAGGCCCGCTTTACAGCCGTGCTCTTTAATCAGCTGCAGGCTACGATCGACGTGTTCGGAGGCTTCAGGATGGAAGGTGATGATGCTGGCGCCGGCTTCAGCAAAATCAGGAATGATGCGGTCAACCGGCTTCACCATCAGGTGGACGTCGATCGGCGCGGTAATACCGTAGTTACGCAGCGACTTCAGCACCATCGGGCCAATCGTCAGATTCGGCACGTAGTGGTTGTCCATGACGTCGAAGTGCACGACATCCGCACCTGCCGCCAGCGCCTTCGCGGTATCCTCACCCAGACGGGCAAAATCAGCTGACAGAATCGAAGGGGCAATCAAATACTGCTTCATCCGCATCTCCTTGAAATTTATTTGGTCTTAGGCGGACGGTAGAGCGCTAATAGCTCATCCACCTTTTTACGCGTACCACCGTTGCTGCTGATGCTGCGCCGAACCTTCACAATATGTGTTTCTGCCGCGTTTTTATACCATTCCTGCGTCAACGGTGTGCGGTGGTTGGAAATCAACACCGGGATCCGCTTTTTCATCAGCGATTCCGCCTTTTGCGCCAGCAGTACCTGTTGTTCCAGATTGAAGCTGTTGGTGTGGTAGGCGGTAAAGTTCGCCGTCGCCGTCAGCGGCGCATAGGGTGGATCGCAATAAACCACCGCGCGGCTATCGGCACGTTGCATGCACTCTTCATAAGATTCGCAGTAAAACTCGGCGTTTTGCGCTTTCTCGGCGAAATGATAGAGCTCTGCCTCGGGGAAATAGGGCTTTTTATAGCGGCCAAACGGCACATTAAACTCGCCGCGCAGATTGTAGCGACACAGGCCGTTGTAGCCGTGGCGATTCAGATACAGGAACAGCACCGCGCGACGCAGCGGATCCTGGCTTTGGTTGAATTCATCACGATACTGGTAGTAGCGCTCAGCGATGTTGTTTTCCGGGACAAACATCTCACGCGCAGCGGCGACGTATTCGTCGGTACGCAATTTAACGATGTTGTACAGGCCAATTAAGTCACTGTTGATATCCGCGAGGATATAACGAGAAAAGTCGGTATTGAGAAATACCGACCCGGCGCCCACAAAGGGCTCGATTAAGCACTCGCCTTCCGGCAAATGCTTTTTAATATCGTCAAGCAGGGGGTACTTCCCCCCTGCCCACTTCAGAAAAGCGCGATTCTTTTTCATGCTGCCTAACTAATTACACATTCTCCGGCTGTGGAGAAAGCTCCGACAGCATCCTGCGCTTAAGACTACCCCACGGCATTATTTCAGGTCAGCCTGAACCTGATGCAGTGGTTTTGCCCATGGATTTTTCGCCTGCACGTCCGCCGGCAGTGAGGTGACAGCGCGTTTCGCTTCTTCTTTCGAAGCATAGATACCGCTCACCAGCACGTACCACGGTTGGCCGTTACGCGACGTTTCATAGACAACATATCGATCCAGCTTCTCTTTCTTCGCCCAGTTGTTCAGGTTGTCGTAGTTAGAGGAGCTGCTGAGCTGCAGGGTATAGTTACCCGACGGCGCAGATTTCATTGAACTCACGTCACCTGCTGTTTTACCGCTCTTCGCGGCTGGCGCGGCAGTGGTGGTGGTTGCTGTTGCTGCCGGTTTGCTCTGCGCTGTTGCCACCGGTTTGCTTTCGGTTACGGTGGTTTTCGCCGGGGCGGTAGTCGCCGCGCTTTCAACATGCTTCGGCTGAACCGGCTTCGTTTCTACCGGCGCTTTTGCCACGGCCTGAGGCTTCGTCTGTGGCTTCGCTTCGATAACGGTGTGCTTACGCTCAGCCGGACGCGGCGTTGCAGCCGTCTGACGCTCGGTCGCCTGGCGCGGAGCCGCAGTGCCATTGGCACCATTACGGATCGGCGCGACGGTTGCCGGTTCAGTTGGCAGCGTCGAGTTAGCCACAGCGCCGTCCAGCTGGCCCTGCTGCTGGGTCAGCGCATTGTTCAGATCGCCCTGAACTTCAACACGCTGCTGGCCCTGCGGTTCTGCCGCGGCCTGGCCCTGCGTCGGGTTCGCGGCAATAGGCGGAACCGTTACGTCCTGCTGTGGGGCGGTATTGGCGGCGGCGGTCTGATCCTGACCGGCAGCAGGCGTAGGCGTGCTGGTGGACTGGTCGTCAGACAGATTAATGCTCTTCTCGCCGGAAGCGGTCTGCTGGCTGGACGAGGATGGCGATTTCAGCGCAGAACCGATACCCACGATTAACAACAGCAGCACCAGAATCCCCACGCCCATCATGATGTACTGACGGGAAGCAGGTTTGGCCGGCGCTTTTTTACGCTTGCGCGGACGACGCTCTACAGGCTGCTCTTCGAGCAGTTCCTCGTCTTCCGCATCCAGTTCTTCTTCGAACTCTTCCTCTTCACGCTCGCGACGGGCCTTACCGGCGCGCGTCGGACGGCCTTCATCGGCATCAAGATCGACGTCGTCAAAATTGATCTGCGGATCGGCATCACGCTCGGAAGACTGACGGGAACGACCAGCACGACGATCGTTGCGATCGGCTTTCATATCGTCTTCTGGTTTGAAATCATCCATTTAACACCCCACTAAAAGGCTTATGCTCACGATTATTGCACATCACCCGAAATGATAACGCCGCGCGAACGCGGCCAGACCTTCTTATTGTTGCGCCTGCTGAGTATCAGCAATCGCGCCAAGAACCACATCGTGCGGCACTCCGCCGCGCAGCTCGCTGCTTCCTATTGCGAGCGGGAGCACCAGCCGCATGTCGCCCGCCAGTACTTTTTTATCGCGCATCATATGGGGCAAATACGCCTGCGCACTCATCTCCTGCGGGCCGCGTACCGGTAAGCCTGCACGCTTGAGCAGAGCGATAATGCGCTGAGTATCCTGCGTGCGGAACTGCCCCAGCCGTTCGGACGTATGCGCCGCCATCACCATACCTGCCGCCACCGCTTCGCCGTGCAGCCAGTTACCGTAGCCCATTTCCGCCTCGATAGCATGGCCGAAGGTATGTCCAAGATTGAGTAAAGCACGTAACCCAGTTTCACGCTCGTCGGCAGCGACAACTTCCGCTTTCAGCTCACAGCAACGGCGAATACAGTACGCCATCGCTTTTTCATCCAGCGCCAGCAGCGCATCAATGTTGTTTTCCAGCCAGCTGAAGAATTCGCCGTCGAGGATCACCCCGTACTTGATAACTTCAGCCAGTCCGGAAGCGAGCTCGCGCGTCGGCAGGGTCTTCAGACAGTTAAGATCAACCACCACGGAAACCGGCTGCCAGAAGGCGCCAATCATGTTTTTGCCGAGAGGATGGTTCACTGCGGTTTTGCCGCCGACCGACGAATCGACCTGCGATAACAGAGTGGTGGGGACCTGGATAAAACGCACGCCGCGCTGATAGCTTGCCGCGGCGAAACCGGTTAAATCACCAATTACGCCGCCGCCAAGCGCCACCAGTGTGGTGTCGCGACCATGCGGTTTTTGCAACAGAGCGGTAAAAACGGTATCCATCACCGCCAGGCTTTTATACTGCTCGCCATCGGGCAGGATCACGCTGTCAACGTTGACCCCTGCCTGCTCCAGCACAGAGCGGACGGTATCCAGATAAAGCGGCGCCAGCGTTTCGTTGGTGACCAGCATAGCCTGGTCGCCCGACTTGAGTGGCAGGAAGGAAGCTGGATCGTTAAACAAACCAGCCGCGATGGTAATCGGGTAACTACGTTCCCCGAGGGTAACAGTAAGCCTCTCCATAACGCGACGTCCACCTCAGTGACTTTTACTCTGACGCACTTTTATTAAGCCAGAATCAATTGCTTTCCAGCATATGAATAATCTGGTTCGCGACGACTTTCGCACTCTGATCGTCTGTGCGGATAGTCACATCGGCGATCTCTTCATACAGCGGGTTACGCTCGTCAGCCAGCGCTTCCAGCACTTCACGAGGCGGCGCATCGACTTGTAGCAAAGGACGCTTTTTATCGCGCTGCGTACGGGCCAACTGCTTCTCGATTGTCGTTTCCAGGTAGACCACCACGCCGCGGGCGGAGAGACGGTTACGCGTTTCACGGGATTTTACAGAGCCGCCGCCAGTCGCCAGCACAATCCCCTGTTTTTCCGTCAACTCATTGATAATTTTTTCTTCACGGTCGCGGAAGCCGTCTTCGCCTTCAACATCGAAGACCCAGCCCACATCAGCGCCAGTGCGTTTCTCAATTTCTTGATCGGAATCGTAAAATTCCATGTTGAGCTGTTGGGCTAACTGGCGCCCAATAGTGCTTTTGCCGGCACCCATAGGCCCAACCAGAAAGATATTGCGTTTCTCTGCCATTTTTTCGGTACTACTAAGACTATTCGTTAATGATAAACCCGCTTCGCAGACACCCAGCGCCGCAGGGCATGAACTGAAACCTCATATGCAATAGAGCGAGAGTCAGACTAAAAATTATCTCAATACTCCGGCTGGTTTGGCAACTGAATAAAATCGCCGGACAATAAAGGGAGGATTGATGTCGTACCCGACTCTCAAATCGGTACCCCTTGTATGCTAAATCCGTCCTCACGTCAAACACCTGAAACGTGTTTAGCATGAAAAACCTGCTTAACGTACTGCCAGAATCCGTGGCGTAATAAAGACAACCAGTTCACGGCGTTCATTATCTTTCCCGTCGCGCCGAAACAGACGCCCCAGCACCGGGATATCGCCAAGCAGCGGGACGCTGTCGCGGGCGGTTTTGTTTTTCTGCGAAAAGATGCCGCCCAACGCTAAGGTCTCGCCGCTGCGAACTTCCACCAGAGTCTCTATCTCCTGTTTATCGATGGCCAGCGCCTCGCCATTATCCTGCTTCAGCACCTGGCCCGGAGTATTTTCGCTGATCCGCAGCTTCAGCCGCACTCTCCCCTGCTGCAGCACCGTCGGCGTCACCTCCATCCCCAGCACGGCTTCTTTAAACTCCACCGACGTGGCGCCGCTTTCACCGCTGGAAACCTGATAGGGGATCTCGCTCCCCTGCTTGATGCTGGCGGGCTGCATATGCGAGGCCAGCAAACGAGGGCTGGCGATAATATCGACCTGCTGCTTGCGCTCCAGCGCGGAAAGCTCGAGTTCAAGCAAGCGACCGTTGATCTTGCCGATGTTAAAACCCGCGCGGGTGCTGGCATCGTTCACCGACAAATCGCTGCTCAGGGTGGTCATTTTACCGGAGCCCGGCGTGCCGCCGACCTCCGCCAGCCGCCACTTCACCCCCAGCTCGCGAAGGCTGGTTTCGCTCATCGACACGATATGGGCAGCCAGCTCAACCTGCCCGACGGGCAAATCCATCTCCTGCGCCCAGGCTTTCAACGCCGGCAGGTGCCGGGCATCATCGCGGATCAGCAACCGGTTGGTCCGCTTGTCCGCCATCAGGTGCCCCCTGGCGCTGAGCAACTTACCGCCCGTTTTAGCCAGCTCCTCGGCATCGGCATAGTGCAGGGTCACGTTCTCGGCCTGCAGGGGCAGGTTCTGCAGGCGTTTCTCCTGTTCGGCTTCACGCTGCGCCTGATTTGCCTTTTGCCAGGCCTGGGTATGCGCGTAGATGACCGTCCCCTGCTGTTGCAAAGAGAGGCCTGCGCTATCCGCCACCGCCCGCAACGCCTGGGTCCAGGGAACCTTTTGCAGACGCAGGGAGAGCGTACCGCTAACGTCCGGCGCCACAACAAGGTTCTTGTGGTTCATTTCGGCCAGCGCTTGCAGCACATGGGCCACCGGCGCGTCATCGACCACCAGCGAAATTGTCTTTTCATTTCGGGCGGCGCCCGCCGCCAGCGGCAGCAGCAGAAGCAGCAGGCTTATCCATCGCATCATATTGTTTCCCTTCACGTTGCCAGCGCCACGCTGACGGTTCACACCCAGGAGGCGTAGCGATCACCAGCTCACCGGCCGTCAGCCGGCTCACCCGCCAGCCCGTGGGCAATTGATCATCCATGCGCACCCGTCGCCACTTGCCGCTCCCGTCCTGCAGAAACCCCATCCAGCCAGCGTCATCCCCGGCCGCGCCGCCATAGCGCCATTGCGATAGCTGCGCTGTGCGGCAGGGATCCTCAACCGGCTGGAAAGGGTCACGCTCTGCTGCCAGCAGCGACAGCGGCAACCACAGTAATGCCCAGCATTTACACCCCATCTTCCGCCTCCAGTTGCAAACGCAGGCGGAGTGCCTGCGCCTCATGCTCCAGTGAGAACGATCGCGGGGTCATTCCACAGCGCGCCAACCAGGAAAAAAGCGCGGGCAGCGTCTGCCAGGGTAGGGTCAGCTCCATCTCGCCCCCGCTCCCCTGGGGTCGCCAGGCGATAAGCTTCACCCCGGCAAGCGGAATGGCTATCGGCGAAAACGGCTGTTTGTCGATGCCCTCCACTGGGATTTCACCGGCGGGTATGCGTAATGCCATCACCCGACGCCATTGCATCTGCAGGACGGTGTCGCGGGACACTGCCGCCAGCGGCGGTCCGGCAGCGCGCCAGAGCGTAACGCCGAAGCCCAGCAGCCCCATCATGAGCAGGATCAGCAGCACCGTCTGGCTGCGCCGGGTGCTAATCCGCATCGGCGCGCTCTCCTGTGAGGGTAAAGCTGAACTGCCAGCGCCCCTCGGCGTCGCGCTGCGTTCCGCCCGCTTTTGCCGGCGCGAATCCCGCCACGTTAGTCAGAACGCGCTCCAGTCCGGCCAGCGCCCGCAGATTCAGGGCCAGGCCGTTCACGGTCAGAACTGCGCCCTGGTAATCCAGCCGCGTCAGCCACGCCTGCGCGGGCAGATCTGCCGCCAGCGCCAGCAGCCTGGGTTGCCAGGCGGCGATCGCCGCTCTACGCCGTTGCTGCTGACGATGACGCTGGTGCTGCTGCCACGCCTCGCGCATTGGAAGCTCGCGCTGTTTAAGCGAGGCGAGCAGCTGCGCGTCGGCCGTCGCGTGGAGTGTCGTCAGGGTGAGATGCTGCAGACGGACCGTGCGCCATACCTGCAGGATCATCAACCCCAGCAGCATAATGCCGGTAGCAATCAGCAGGAGGAAGCGCAGGCGCTGGCGCCGCCGCAGGTCACGCCAGGGGAGAAGATTAACGGCATGCGTCATGGTGTTCACTCCCCAGCGCCAGCCCAAGGGCGATAGCGTAGCGATCGCCATCGGCCGGCAGAGGAGGCTGCCGGCGGTGAATGACCTGCCAGACATCTAAGCTGTTGGCTTCGTCGCCAGCGTCAGCGCACAGACGCAAAGGAATCTGAAGTTGCTCCGCCAGCTGGCTTAACGACTTCACCTCATCGCAGGTGACACAACCCCAGGCCTCCTGCGTTGCCCATAGCCAGTGATTTTCATCCCGCCACGCGAGGCCCTGCGACTGCGCGTTCAGCCAGGGGACAAACGCGCCGAGCGCGCTGGCATCCGGCACGATGGCCGCTACTCGCAGTCGCAGCCGTCCTGCCAGCTCCCGCAGGACATTGATGTCCAGCCGCTGCGCCGCCGTGACCTGCCAGCCGTCATCCCGCGAAGTGGGGGCATAATCAATGCTTAAGGAGGCGGCGGGCATCGCCAGCTGCTGGGTCATCGCGCTGGCTATCCACGTCGCCTGTTCACGATCCCGCAGGGCGAACTGGGGATACGGCAGGCGCTTTTGCAGCGTGCGAACGGCAGGGAAAGCGATACTGACCTGATGCTGCACCGGTAGCTCCCGCCGCCAGGCGGCAAGCCGTGCGCCAAGGGCGCTGACGTCCACCACCATCCCCTGCCGTACCAGGCCTGACGGCAGCGGAATACGCCACCAGCGGCGCAGCGCCCAGTGTGAGCGTTCATACAGTAGTGCGACAATAGCAATGCTATCCTGTTGGATATGCATCCCGATCCGCCAGTTTCTGAAAGCCATGCTTACGATCTCCTTATCCGGCAAAACTGTCCGGCTATATCAATGCACCTGGCTTGCCTTTATACTACCGCGCGTTTGTTTATAAACTGCCCAAATAAAACTAAATGGGAAAACACCGGTGAAGTTCGTAAAGTATCTATTGATCCTTGCAGTCTGTTGCGTACTGCTGGGAGCAGGCTCGATTTTTGGCCTCTACAAATACATAGAGCCGCAACTCCCTGATGTCGCAACCCTGAAGGATGTGCGTTTGCAGATCCCGATGCAGGTCTATAGCGCCGACGGTGAGCTTATCGCGCAATATGGCGAAAAACGCCGTATCCCTGTGACGTTGCAGCAAATTCCCCCCGAGCTGGTAAAAGCGTTTATCGCTACCGAAGACAGCCGTTTCTATGAGCATCACGGCGTCGATCCGGTGGGTATTTTCCGCGCTGCCAGCGTGGCGATGTTTTCGGGCCACGCCTCCCAGGGCGCCAGCACCATCACCCAGCAGTTAGCACGTAACTTCTTCCTCAGCCCCGAGAAGACGTTGATGCGTAAGATTAAAGAGGCCTTTCTGGCCATCCGCATCGAGCAGTTGCTGAACAAAGATGAAATCCTTGAGCTGTATCTGAACAAGATCTACCTCGGCTACCGCGCCTATGGCGTCGGCGCCGCGGCGCAGGTCTATTTTGGCAAGCCTATCGACCAGCTGACCCTGAGTGAGATGGCGGTGATTGCCGGCCTGCCGAAAGCCCCTTCCACCTTTAACCCGCTCTACTCGATGGATCGCGCGACAGCCCGCCGCAACGTGGTGCTGTCACGTATGTTAAGCGAGGGGTATATCACCCAGGCACAATACGATCAGGCACGCAGCGAAGCGATCGACGCCAGCTATCATGCCCCGAAAATCGCCTTTTCCGCCCCTTACCTGAGCGAAATGGTGCGCCAGGAGATGGTGAATCGCTACGGCGAACAAGCCTATGAAGATGGCTACCGGGTTTACACCACCATTACCCGCAAGAACCAGCAGGCAGCCCAGCAGGCGGTACGCAATAACGTGCTGGATTACGATATGCGTCACGGCTACCGCGGCCCGGCCAGCGTGCTGTGGAAAGTCGGTGAAACGCCGTGGGAGACGAAGAAGATCGTCGACTCGCTGAAGCGCCAGCCTGGCTTCGGCCCGCTTTCGCCCGCAGTGGTCACTGCCGCGAATGCCCAGGAGGCCGTCGCGCTATTGGCTAACGGCGACTCGGTTTCTCTGACGATGGATGGCGTACGCTGGGCCCGTCGCTTTATCTCTGACACGCAGCAGGGAGCGACGCCGCGTAAGGTCAACGACGTCCTGCAGGCCGGGCAGCAGATCTGGGTTCGTAAAGTGGGTGACAGCTGGTGGCTATCGCAGGTCCCGGACGTCAACTCAGCGCTGGTCTCCATTAATCCGCAAAACGGCGCGATTATTGCTCTCGTCGGCGGGTTTGACTTTAACCAGAGCAAGTTCAACCGTGCCACTCAGGCACTGCGTCAGGTCGGCTCCAACATTAAGCCGTTCCTCTATACCGCCGCGATGGATAAAGGCTTAACGCTGGCAAGCATGCTTAACGATGTGCCGATCTCGCGCTGGGATGCGGGCGCAGGCTCCGACTGGCGACCGAAGAACTCGCCGCCGCAGTATGCCGGTCCGATTCGTTTACGCCAGGGGCTTGGACAGTCGAAAAACGTGGTGATGGTGCGCGCTATGCGTGCCATGGGCGTCGACTATGCCGCCGAGTATCTGCAGCGCTTTGGCTTCCCGGCGCAAAACATTGTCCATACCGAGTCGCTGGCCCTGGGTTCTGCCTCCTTTACCCCTATGCAGGTTGCCCGCGGATATTCGGTGATGGCCAATGGCGGCTTCCTGGTCAATCCGTTCTTTATCAGTAAGATTGAGAATGATCAGGGCGGCGTTCTCTTCGAAGAGCGTCCGAAGATCGCCTGCCCGCAGTGCGACTTACCGGTGATTTACGGCGATACGCCAAAATCCAACGTGCTGGAAAACAAAGATGTGGAAGATGTTGCCACCTCGACGGAACCGCAGAATGACAACGTGCCGCCGCAGCCGCAGCTGGAGCAGGCCAACCAGTCGCTGATCGCACAGAGCGGCGCCCAGGAATACGCGCCGCATGTGATTAATACGCCCCTGTCGTTCCTGATCAAAAGCGCGCTGAACAGCAACATCTTTGGCGAGCCGGGCTGGATGGGAACCGGCTGGCGCGCCGGACGCGATCTGCAGCGGCATGACATCGGCGGGAAAACCGGGACCACCAACAGCTCGAAGGATGCCTGGTTCTCAGGCTACGGGCCGGGTGTGGTGACCTCGGTATGGATCGGCTTTGACGATCATCGTCGCGATCTTGGCCGCACCACCGCCTCAGGGGCGATTAAAGATCAGATCTCCGGCTATGAGGGCGGTGCTAAAAGTGCCCAGCCGGCTTGGGACAGCTTTATGAAAAGCGTGCTGGAGGGGGTGCCGGAAGAACCATTAACCCCGCCGCCAGGTATCGTCACGGTGAATATTGACCGCAGCACCGGTCAGCTGGCGAACGGAGGCAACAGTCGTGCGGAATACTTCATTGAAGGAACCCAACCCACGCAGCAGGCGGTCCATGAGGTGGGCACCACCCTGACTGACGGCGGTGGTGAAACCCACGAACTGTTCTGACAAAAAAAGCGCCTGCGGGCGCTTTTTTATTGCTGCTAACGGCGCGCTTTCTCTCAGAGTCGGCCCTGAGCCAGCAGCCATTCGCGCACTAAAAACAGCGCGCTGACGTTACGAGCCTCGTTAAAATCTTCTTCATCCAGCAGCGACATCAGCTGCGCCAGCGGCCAGCGCACCTGCGGCAGCGGTTCGGGCTCATCGCCCGGCAGCGACTCAGGATAAAGGTCTTCCGCCACCAGGATATTCATTTTGCTGGAGAAGTAGGAGGGGGCCATACTGAGCTTCTTCAGAAACGTCAGCTTATTGGCGCCAAAGCCAACCTCTTCTTTCAACTCGCGGTTGGCTGCTTCATCCACCGTTTCACCCGGGTCAATCAGCCCTTTGGAGAAACCCAGCTCGTAGGATTCCGTGCCGACGGCATACTCGCGAATCAAAATAATGTGATCATCAACAATCGGAACAATCATCACCGCTTCACGGGTAGACGGCCGCATACGTTCATAAACGCGACGCACACCGTTGCTGAATTCCAGATCGACGCTTTCGACATTAAAGAGGCGCGAACGGGCGACGGTTTCAACATTGAGAATGGTGGGTTTTTGTAATGATTTGCTCATTGTCATCGGTCTATGCTGTGATTAAGCAGTCATTGTGCGATACGCAACACGCTTTCGGCAATCCAAATCGCTACTTATTTACAGAGTTGTAACCTTTTACCGGCAAAGGGGAAAGTAATAAAGATAAAAAAGTCAATAGCTTGAATTCTGTTTGAGAATTTACCGATTTCTGCGCATTAACGTTTTTGGTAAGCTTATACGCTGCTGCATGACATATTCACTACCCTGTAACCAGGTGCGCCGCTAACACTGCAGCTTGACGTTAGTATTGACGTTCACCGACGATATCGTAAGAAAAAAATAACTATGATGGGATGGGCATGGGCACCTTTCTGATTTTCCTTATAGCTCTGCTAATCTGCGTATTGCTCATCGGATGGTGGTATCGCTCTCACGCCAGACGTCGACGCCTTCCTCTACTGCACGCCTTTAGCGACGCGACCACGCGGCCGCTTCCTGCCGATGAGCGTCAGGCTATCGAAAAGTATCTTGCGGAGCTCAGCCGCGCCCTGCAGGTCCCGGCGTCCGGCGCAACGACGGCGCCCATTGTTCTGGCGCTGAACGAACAGAGTGATACTGTCTACGCCGTGACGCGAGCCATTACTCGCTACGGGATCACCACCGACGCGCCGAACAAATGGCGCTACTTCCTCGATTCGGTGGAAGTCCATCTGCCGCCATTCTGGGAACAGCATATTAACGACGAAAACAGCGTCGAGCTGATCCCCACCGACAGCCTGCCGCTGGTCATCACGCTCAACGGTCATTCCCTGAGCGACTATCGCCAGGAAGCGCAAAGCTACGCCCTGGAACGCGCATCGGCCACCCAGGCCTCCATTCGCGGCGAAGAAAGTGAGCAGGTTGAGCTGCGGCAGATCCGTCGGGAAAGCCCGGAAGAACACGCGCTGAACCGGCCGGATGGACTACGCGAAGCGATCCTGATCGTCGCCTCCTTCCTGTTCTTTTATTTCAGCCTGATTGGGCCAGCCGTCTTTACCCCCTGGCTGGTGGCCGCGGGTGTATTGCTTCTCGCCGCCGGCATCTGGGGGATCTATGCCCCACCGCGCCGCGCCGCGCTGCGCGAAATTCACTGCCTGCGGGGCGTCCCCAAGCGCTGGGGACTGTTTGGCGAAAACGATCAAGAGCATATCAATAACATCTCACTGGGCATTATCGATCTCATCTATCCGCGCCACTGGCAGCCGTGGATCGCGCAGGACCTGGGGCAGCAGACCGATATTGATATCTATCTCAACCGCCACGTGGCCCGCCAGGGACGCTACCTGTCGCTCCATGATGAAGTGAAAAACTTCCCGCTCCAGTACTGGCTGCGCAGCGCGATTATCGCCGCCGGCGCGCTGGTGGTGGTGGTCATGCTGTGGGCCAGCGTACCGCTGAATATGCCGTTTAAGTTCACCCTGTCGTGGTTGAAGGGCGCCCAGACGATTGAAGCGACTACCGTCGACCAGCTGGCGAAAGCCCATGTGCGCATTGGTGATACGCTGCGTCTGACAGGCACCGGGATGTGTAATATCCGCACGCCGGGTAGCTGGTCGGCCAAAGAGGATTCGCCGTTCCTGCCTTTCGATTGTTCACAGATTGTATGGAACGATGCCCCTCCTCTGCCGCTGCCGGAGTCTGATATTGTCAGCAAAGCGACCGCCCTGATGCAGTCCGTCCAGCGGCAGTTGCATCCGGAAACCGACGATGACTCCCGCGTCAGCCCGGCGTTGCGTTCCGCTATACAGAAATCAGGCATGGTGCTGCTGGATGATTTCGGCGATATCGTCCTGAAAACTAACGATCTCTGCTCGGCAAAGGATGACTGCCTGCGCCTGAAGAATGCGCTGGTCAACCTCGGAAATACCCGTAACTGGGAGGCGCTGACCAAGCGCGCCACCGCCGGGAAACTGGATGGCGTGAACGTGCTGCTGCGCCCGGTCAGCGCGGAGTCGCTGGAGAATCTGGTGACCACCTCCACCGCCCCCTTTGTGATGCGTGAAACCTCGCGAGCCGCGCAGGCGCTAAACAGCCCGGCGCCCGGCGGTTTCTTAATCGCCAGCGATGAGGGCAACGTGCTGGTCAATCAGCCGTGGCCGGCGGTGAGCCTGTATGATTATCCGGCACACGAGCAGTGGAGCGAGCTGCGGCGGCTGGCCGGTATGCTCATGCATACCCCTTTCCACGCCGAAGGGATCGTCACCAACCTGTTCACCGACGCCAACAGCACCCAGCATATCAACCTGCATCGCATCCCTGATCGCAGCGGGCTGTGGCGCTATCTGGGCATTACGCTGCTGCTGTTGTCGATGCTGGGATGCATGGCTTACCACGGCGTACAGGCGCTGCGTCGTTATCAACGCCATCGCCAGCGTATGGAAGAGATTCAGAAATATTACGAAAGCTGCCTGAACCCGGTGCTGCTCCCCGCGTCTGACCCGCAAGATTAATTTCCCCGGCGACGGGGTATGATACCCTGTCGCCCATTTTCTGCTCGCTGGAGAGTCATCATGCATTTTGATATCGCCTGGCAGGAGGTTGATACCGTTCTGCTGGATATGGACGGCACGCTCCTGGACCTCGCTTTCGACAACTATTTCTGGCAAACGCTGGTGCCTGAAACCTGGGGAGCCGCCCGCGGCCTCAATCTGCAGGAGGCGAAAGACGCCATGCGCCAGGAGTATCACGCCGTGCAGCATACGCTAAACTGGTATTGTCTGGATTACTGGAGCGAGCGCCTGGGTTTGGATATTTGTGCGATGACCAGTGAACAGGGTCCGCGCGCCACGCTGCGCGAGGATACGGTGCCGTTCCTTGATGCGCTCAAGGCCTGCGGTAAGCGACGCATTCTGTTGACCAATGCCCATCCCCACAATCTGGCGGTGAAGCTCAAACATACCGGCCTGGATGCGCACCTTGATTTATTACTTTCCACCCACACATTTGGTTATCCGAAAGAGGATCAGCGCCTGTGGCGCGCCGTAGCGGAGGAGACCGGTCTTGAGGCGCGTAAAACGCTGTTTGTCGACGACAGCGAGGCGATTCTGGATGCCGCGAGGGAATTTGGCATTCGTTACTGCCTGGGCATTACTAATCCCGACTCCGGGCTGGCGGAAAAGCAGTATCTGCGCCATCCGGGGCTGAATGATTACCGGCGACTGATCCCTTCGCTTACCCCGAAGGAGAGGCGATGAAAGAGAAGCCCAGCGAAACCGTCAGACTGGACAAATGGCTTTGGGCCGCTCGCTTTTACAAAACCCGCGCGCTGGCGCGGGAGATGATTGAAGGCGGCAAGGTGCATTACAACGGACAACGCAGCAAGCCCGGGAAAATTGTCGAACTGGACGCCATGCTGACGCTGCGACAGGGCAACGACGAGCGTACGGTACGAATCGTCGGTATCACCGAGCAGCGCCGCCCGGCAAGTGAAGCTGTCGCCCTGTATGAAGAGACGGCGGAAAGTATCGAAAAGCGTGAAAAAGTGGCCCTGGCGCGCAAAATGAACGCCCTGACCATGCCGCACCCTGACAGACGTCCGGACAAGAAAGAACGCCGCGACCTGATGAGATTTAAACACGGCGAGAGTGAGTAACTCGCGCCAGAAAGAGAGATGATTATGACTCAACACGATCAATTACATCGTTATCTGTTTGAAAACTATGCCGTACGCGGCGAGCTGGTGACGGTGTCGGAAACCCTGGAACAGATTCTGGCGAATCACACCTATCCGCAGCCGGTGAAAACGGTGCTGGCGGAACTGCTGGTCGCCACCAGCCTGCTGACTGCAACGCTGAAGTTTGCTGGCGACATTACCGTTCAGCTGCAGGGCGATGGTCCTTTACAGCTGGCGGTGATCAACGGCAATAACCAGCAGCAGCTGCGCGGCGTCGCGCGCGTGCAGGGTGATATTGCGGACGATGCAGATCTGAAAACGATGGTTGGCAACGGCTATCTGGTCATTACCATCTCCCCGAAAGAGGGTGAGCGTTATCAGGGTGTGGTCGGTCTCGAAGGCGATACGCTGGCCGCCTGCCTGGAAGATTACTTCCAGCGTTCAGAGCAGCTGCCGACACGCCTAATCATTCGCACCGGGGAACATGAAGGCCAGCCGATGGCCGGCGGGATGCTGCTGCAGGTGATGCCGGCGCAGGATGCCCAGACTGCCGACTTCGAACACCTGGCGACGCTCACCGAGACCATCAAGGCGGAAGAGCTGTTCACCCTGCCGGCGAACGATGTGCTGTGGCGTCTGTACCATGAGGAAGAGGTCACGGTCTACGAGCCTCAGAGCGTCGAATTCAAGTGCACCTGCTCTCGTGAACGCTGCGCTGGCGCGCTGAAGACTCTGCCGGATGAAGAGATAGATAGCATCCTCGCTGATGAGGGCGAGATTGATATGCACTGCGACTACTGCGGTAGCCACTATATCTTCAATGCCATGGATATTGCCGAGATCCGTAATAACGCCTCTCCGGCCGACCCGCAGGTCCATTAATCCCCGCGTCTTCCACAGGCACAGGGCGGCGATGTTGTTCATCGCGCTGTGCCTGACTTCCATTTATTCACGAGTTGAATCGATTTTCGCTGAAAGAGTTACGTAATTTTATTCCAGGAAAGCGATTACATTCACATTTCAGCAGTTTTTTTAATTACTTTTTAACCATTAATAAACATCTACCCCCAATATCCGCCCATTTCCTGAGATAATCCACTTCACTTCGTGACAGGAGTCACCGTTTTTTTCGTCATTCTGAGGAATGTCGAGATACGTAAATCTATGAGCCTGGTCGCGGTCAATACCCGGTAATAAACCCTACAATTTACAGCAGTACATCTTGGCTAAGGAGCAGTGACATGCGCGTTAATCATGGTTTAACCCCGCAGGATCTCAAGGCTTATGGTATCAATGACGTTCAGGATATCGTCCACAATCCCAGCTACGATATGTTGTTTCAGGAAGAGCTCGACCCCAGCCTGGAAGGTTACGAACGTGGCGTATTAACCAGTCTGGGTGCTATCGCCGTCGACACGGGCATTTTTACCGGTCGTTCTCCGAAAGATAAGTACCTCGTTCGCGACGACACCACCCGCGATACCGTTTGGTGGTCTGATAAAGGCAAAGGGAAAAACGACAACAAGCCGCTTTCACAGGAAACCTGGCAACATCTGAAAGGACTGGTCACCCAGCAGTTGTCTGGTAAACGCCTGTTTATCGTCGACGCCTTCTGCGGCGCCAACGCCGATACCCGTCTCAGCGTGCGCTTTATTACCGAAGTGGCCTGGCAGGCGCACTTCGTTAAAAACATGTTCATCCGCCCGAGCGACGAAGAGCTGGCAGACTTCAAGCCCGACTTCATCGTAATGAACGGCGCGAAGTGCACCAACCCGCAGTGGAAAGAGCAAGGTCTGAACTCGGAAAACTTCATCGCCTTCAACCTCACCGAGCGCATCCAGCTGATCGGCGGCACCTGGTACGGCGGCGAAATGAAGAAAGGGATGTTCTCGATCATGAACTACCTGCTGCCGCTGAAGGGCATCGCCTCTATGCATTGTTCTGCTAACGTCGGCGAGAAAGGCGATGTCGCCATTTTCTTCGGCCTCTCAGGCACCGGCAAAACCACCCTCTCCACCGATCCGAAACGCCGCCTGATTGGCGATGACGAACATGGCTGGGATGACGACGGCGTGTTTAACTTCGAAGGGGGCTGCTACGCCAAGACCATCAAGCTCTCTGAAGCGGCCGAGCCAGATATCTATCATGCCATCCGCCGCAACGCCCTGCTGGAAAACGTGGTGGTGCGCGCCGATGGCACGATCGATTTCGATGACGGTTCGAAGACCGAAAATACCCGCGTCTCCTACCCCATCGACCATATCGACAACATTGTTAAACCGGTTTCCAAAGCCGGCCATGCCACCAAAGTGATCTTCCTGACAGCCGATGCGTTCGGCGTACTGCCGCCGGTCTCCCGCCTGACCGCCGATCAGACGCAGTACCATTTCCTGTCCGGATTTACCGCCAAGCTAGCCGGTACCGAGCGCGGTGTGACCGAGCCCACGCCAACCTTCTCCGCCTGCTTTGGCGCAGCCTTCCTGTCGCTGCACCCGACGCAATACGCCGAAGTGCTGGTCAAACGCATGCAGGCGGCTGGCGCGCAGGCTTATCTGGTCAATACCGGCTGGAACGGCACCGGCAAGCGCATCTCGATTAAAGATACCCGCGCCATCATCGACGCCATCCTCAATGGCTCGCTGGACAACGCGGAGACCTTTACCCTGCCGATGTTTAACCTGCAGATCCCAACGGCGCTCCCGGGCGTGGATACCCAGATCCTCGATCCGCGCAGCACCTATGGTTCCCCGGAGCAGTGGCAGGAAAAAGCCGACCAGCTGGCGAAGCTGTTCATTGAGAACTTTGAGAAATATACCGATACGCCAGCGGGTGCCGCGCTGGTCGCGGCAGGACCGCAGCGCTAACGGGCGCAGAGGTGAAAAAGCCGGGCTTGCCCGGCTTTTTGTTGTGCAACGTCCTGATTGGCCAACCTCGGCCGCACTCAGCTCTCTTTGGTGGGTTTCATCGGCGCCAGCATCCGGTGCACCGGCAGCCAGGCGCGGATCAGTAATCCGCCGCGTTCGCTGGAGCCAATCTCCAGCCGGCCATTATGATTGTCGATAATACGCTGAACAATCGCCAGCCCCAGCCCGGTGCCGCTGGTACTGCGGGCGCTATCGCCGCGCACAAACGGCTGGAACAGATGTTCGCGCTGCTCAGGTTTGATCCCCGGCCCGTCATCTTCCACCTGGAACCAGGCCCGGCTCGCTTCGCTGCCGCTGCTGACCTTGATCCAGCCATTGCCATAGCGAGCCGCATTCACCACCATATTCGCCAGCGCGCGCTTGATAGAAAGCGGGTGCATGCGTACCGGGATTTCACCGGCCTGTAAGGCGGTGGCGATCTCACGTTCATAGCCGCTCTCTGCAGCGATCACTTCGCCCAGCACGGCATTGAGGTCCGCCAGCTCCATCGGCATCTCCTGCCCGGTGCGCAGATAGTCGATAAACTGCTCGATGATGGCGTTGCACTCTTCGATATCTTTGTTGATCGACTCCGCGAGATAGCCGTCCTGCTCGCCCATCATCTCGGTGGCCAGACGAATGCGCGTCAGCGGAGTACGTAAATCGTGGCTGACCCCGGCCATCAGCAGCGTACGGTCGTCAGCCAGCTGCTTCACACCCGCGGCCATATGGTTAAAGGCGCGGGTCACAGAGCGCACCTCAGAGGCGCCGTACTCACGCAGCGGCGGCGGGATAATACCGCGCCCGACCTGCAGCGCCGCGTGTTCGAGATCCACCAGCGGACGGTTCTGAATACGGATAAACAGCCAGGCGCCGCCTATCGCCAACAGCATGATCGCCAGGGTATAGCGGAACAGCGGCGAGAAGTCGCCCTGATGGATCTCGGTCAGCGGTACCCGCACCCAGATATTGGGCGACAGCCAGGTCTTCAGCCACACCACGGGGGAGCTTTTATTGACCTCCACCCGCACCTCAGTGGGGCCGCCGAGCTGATGCGCCATCTGCTGGCTTAAGAATTCATAATGCTGCGCCCAGCGCAGCCCTGCGTCTTCCGCCGCTTCATTGGAATAGAGCGAAATCCCCAGCTCACGATAAATTTCACGACGAAACGCCGGGGGCACCACCAGCTGGGTGCCATCCTCCAGCTGCAGTTTGTCGGTCATCAGCATACGCACTTCGTAGGCCAACACTTTATTAAACTGCTGGAGACTCGGCAGGATCGCGAAATTCAGTACCACCAGATAGGTCGTCACCAGGCTGACAAACAGCAAGGTGACGATCAGGAGCAGCGTGCGAGCAAAGGAGCTGCGCGGCGAAAAGCGCACGCGTTTCATGCCTTAGAGCCGTCCGGGACGAAGACGTAGCCCAGACCCCAGACGGTCTGGATATAGCGCGGATGCGCCGGGTCCTCTTCCACCATGCGGCGCAGGCGGGAGATCTGTACGTCGATGGAGCGCTCCATCGCTGAATATTCACGCCCACGGGCGAGGTTCATCAGCTTATCGCGCGACAGCGGTTCGCGAGGATGGCTGACCAATGCTTTCAGGACCGCGAATTCACCACTGGTCAATGGCATCGGCTCGTCTTCACGGAACATCTCGCGGGTGCCCAGGTTCAGCTTGAATTTACCAAAGGCGATAACCGCCTCTTCCTGCGATGGCGCGCCCGGCAGTTCGTTCGCCTGACGGCGCAGTACCGCCCGGATGCGGGCCAGCAGTTCACGCGGGTTGAACGGCTTTGGAATGTAGTCGTCGGCACCGATCTCCAGGCCAACGATCCGATCGACCTCTTCACCTTTCGCCGTCACCATAATGATCGGCATCGGGTTGCTCTGACTGCGCAGACGGCGGCAAATCGAGAGACCATCTTCCCCAGGCAGCATCAGATCCAGCACCATCAGGTGGAAGGATTCACGGGTTAACAGACGATCCATCTGTTCGGCGTTCGCCACGCTACGAACCTGGAAGCCCTGCTCGGTCAGATAACGTTCGAGCAGCGCACGCAGGCGCATGTCGTCATCCACAACCAGAATCTTATAATTCTCTTGCATTGTTTGTACTCCCAAAGGTTCACTGCAATAGTCAGTGCGTATTCTCAAAAAAGCCCGGCGCGCTCACCAGCTAAATCTGGTATACATTCCAGGCTAAATTGTTACAAAGCATATTTAACAGCAGGTTAAGTATACATTTAATCATAAGACACAGTATTTATCCTGTCGGTATTATTACGCGCTACAAATTGTGCGCAACGACAGACTGTCAGAAGGTTGAACTCACGATGAAAACGCCGCTGATCACCCGCGAGGGATATGAAAAACTGAAGCAGGAAATGGACTACCTGTGGCGCCAGGAGCGCCCGGAAGTGACCAAAAAGGTGACCTGGGCCGCCAGCCTTGGCGACCGCAGCGAGAACGCGGACTACCAGTACAACAAAAAGCGCCTGCGGGAGATCGACCGCCGGGTCCGCTATCTGACCAAATGTCTGGAGCAGTTAAAGATAGTCGATTATTCCCCGCAGCAGGAAGGCAAAGTCTTCTTCGGCGCCTGGGTAGAGATCGAAAACGACGAGGGTGACACCAAACGCTTTCGCATCGTCGGCTACGATGAGATTTTTGGCCGCAAAGACTACATCTCCATCGACTCGCCAATGGCGCGCGCCTTATTGAAAAAAGAGGTCGGCGATCTGGCTATCGTGAACACGCCGGCGGGCGAAGCCAGCTGGTATGTCAACGAGATCGAATACGTAAAATAGACAAGAACTTTCCGAGAGACACCGGGCGCGGCTGGCATTTTCAGCCGTCAGTCCGTATAACTAGTCCCTGATTTTTGACCCTAAAGATGAATTAAAAGCCATGATGAATGATTCGCTCTGCCGCATTATTGCGGGTGAACTTCAGGCCAGAGCCGAACAGGTAGAAGCTGCCGTTCGCCTGCTTGATGAAGGGAACACCGTGCCGTTTATTGCACGTTATCGTAAAGAAGTCACCGGCGGTCTGGATGACACGCAGCTGCGTAATCTGGAAACCCGCCTCGGCTATCTGCGCGAACTCGAAGACCGTCGTCAGGCGATCCTCAAATCCATCGGTGAACAGGGCAAACTGACCGACGCGCTGGAAAAAGCCATCACCACCACGCTCAGCAAAACTGAACTGGAAGACCTCTACCTGCCGTACAAGCCGAAGCGTCGTACCCGCGGACAGATCGCCATCGAAGCCGGGCTGGAGCCGCTGGCTGAGCTGCTGTGGAACGAACCGGCCCACGAGCCGGAAGCCGAGGCGGCAAAATACATCAACGCTGACAACGGCATCGCCGACAGCAAAGCGGCGCTGGACGGCGCGCGCTATATTCTGATGGAGCGGTTTGCCGAAGACGCCGCGCTGCTGGCTAAGGTCCGTGACTATCTGTGGAAAAACGCGCACCTGGTTTCCACCGTCGTCAGCGGCAAAGAAGAGGAAGGCGCCAAATTCCGCGACTACTTCGATCACCATGAACCGATCGCCACCGTGCCATCGCACCGCGCGCTGGCGATGTTCCGCGGTCGCAACGAAGGCGTGCTGCAGCTCTCTTTAAACGCCGATCCGCAGTTTGACGAGCCGCCGAAAGAGAGCCACGGCGAGCAAATTATTATCGACCACCTTGGCCTGCGCCTGAACAACGCCCCGGCGGACAGCTGGCGTAAAGGCGTCGTCAGCTGGACCTGGCGCATCAAAGTCCTGATGCATCTCGAAACCGAGCTGATGGGCACCGTGCGCGAGCGCGCGGAGGACGAAGCCATCAACGTCTTCGCCCGTAACCTGCACGACCTGCTGATGGCGGCGCCCGCCGGGCTACGCGCCACCATGGGACTCGATCCAGGCCTGCGCACCGGCGTTAAAGTCGCCGTCGTTGACGGTACCGGCAAGCTGGTGGCTACCGATACCATCTACCCGCATACCGGGCAGGCCGCTAAAGCGGCGGTGGCGGTTGCCGCGCTGTGTGAAAAGTACAACGTTGAGCTGGTGGCTATCGGCAACGGTACCGCGTCGCGTGAAACCGAGCGTTTCTTCCTCGACGTGCAGAAACAGTTCCCGAAAGTCACCGCCCAGAAGGTGATTGTCAGCGAAGCGGGCGCTTCCGTTTACTCCGCCTCCGAACTGGCGGCGCTGGAGTTCCCGGACCTTGACGTGTCGCTGCGTGGCGCGGTCTCCATCGCCCGTCGTCTGCAGGATCCTCTGGCCGAGCTGGTGAAAATCGACCCGAAATCGATTGGCGTCGGCCAGTATCAGCACGATGTTAGCCAGACCCAGCTGGCGCGTAAGCTGGACGCGGTGGTAGAAGACTGCGTGAACGCCGTCGGCGTTGATCTGAATACCGCCTCCGTTCCGCTGCTGACTCGCGTCGCCGGCCTGACCCGCATGATGGCGCAGAATATCGTCGCCTGGCGCGACGAGAACGGCCAGTTCCAGAATCGCCAGCAATTGCTGAAAGTCAGCCGTCTGGGGCCGAAAGCCTTTGAACAGTGTGCGGGCTTCCTGCGTATCAACCATGGCGATAACCCGCTGGATGCCTCCACCGTGCACCCGGAAGCCTATCCGGTGGTTGAACGCATTCTGGCCGCCACCCAGCAGGCGCTGAAAGATCTGATGGGCAACAGCAGCGAACTGCGTCATCTGAAGGCCGCGGATTTCACCGATGAGAAGTTCGGTGTTCCGACCGTCACCGACATTATCAAAGAGCTGGAAAAACCGGGCCGCGATCCGCGTCCGGAGTTTAAGACGGCGAAATTCGCTGATGGCGTAGAGACCATGAACGATCTGCTGCCGGGGATGATCCTGGAAGGCGCCGTCACCAACGTCACCAACTTCGGCGCGTTTGTCGATATCGGTGTCCATCAGGACGGACTGGTTCACATTTCGTCGCTTTCTGACCGGTTTGTTGAAGATCCACACACCGTGGTGAAAGCGGGCGACATCGTGAAGGTGAAGGTCATGGAAGTCGATCTGCCACGTAAACGTATCGCCCTGACCATGCGTCTCGACGAGCAGCCAGGCGACAGCAACGTCCGCCGCGGCGGCGGTCAGGATCGCCCGCAGGGTAACCGCCCGGCCGCGAAAGCCGCCAAACCCCGCGGTCGCGAGGCACAGCCTACGGGTAACAGCGCGATGATGGATGCCCTGGCCGCGGCAATGGGTAAAAAACGCTAATCTCTTCCTGCCCCTGTTCAGGGGCAGTTTTCATTTTTCATACCCTGGCGACACGGCCGCCATTACGCGCAAAACGGGTTCAGTCATTTCTGATAGCCTGCATTAATTCCGTTCAGGAAAGACAGCGAAATTAATATTTTCATTTCGTTAACTTAAGAAACCTTAATTAAACATTAAACCGACGAAATAATATTTCGCGCATTTCTGATTACAGCCGGACTTTGCGGCATATCAAAAAAAAGGTGATTTTCGCTATAAAAATAGCGTTTAGCGCATCATATGTATTGATGATAAAAACCATTCTCATTATCATCATTTTCAGTACGCTTTTTCCTTTTTCGTTGGCTACGGTCCCCGGCGCGGCTGTCCCAGACGCCCGGTCAATTCTTCTTCGGTTAGCGATACACAAGTAGGCCCTATGCAATTCACACCTGATAGTGCGTGGAAAATTACCGGATTCTCCCGCGATATTAGCCCAGCATACCGTCAGAAATTGCTTTCCCTCGGCATGCTGCCCGGTTCCTCTTTTCATGTGGTTCGCGTAGCGCCGCTCGGCGATCCTGTTCATATTGAAACCCGACGCGTCAGTCTGGTATTACGCAAAAAAGATCTCGCCTTAATCGAACTGGAAGCGGTTGCACAATAACGGCTGGCCGGCACAAGAGTGTGAAATATGAAAAAATTAACCGTTGGTTTAATTGGTAATCCTAATTCCGGCAAGACCACCTTATTTAATCAGCTGACCGGCGCCCGCCAGCGCGTAGGCAACTGGGCCGGGGTCACCGTTGAGCGTAAAGAGGGGGTTTTCGCCACCACTGACCACCAGGTCACGCTGGTCGACCTCCCGGGGACCTACTCCCTGACCACTATCTCCTCGCAGACCTCGCTGGACGAGCAGATTGCCTGCCACTACATCCTGAGCGGCGATGCCGACGTGCTGATTAACGTGGTCGATGCCTCCAACCTCGAGCGAAACCTCTATCTGACGCTGCAGCTGCTTGAGCTGGGGATCCCCTGCGTCGTCGCGCTGAACATGCTGGATATCGCCGAAAAGCAGCAGGTGCGAATTGATATCGACGCCCTCGCCGCCCGTCTCGGCTGTCCGGTCATTCCGCTGGTCTCGACCCGCGGACGTGGGATCGAAGCGCTGAAGATTGCCCTCGACCGTCATCAGGCGAACAGCGATATTGAGCTGGTTCACTATCCGCAGCCGTTGCTGCGCGAAGCTGACCTGCTGGCGCAGCAAATGTCAGCGCAGATCCCGACCCGGCAACGGCGCTGGCTGGGTCTGCAGATGCTGGAGGGCGATATCTACAGCCGGGCCTATGCCGGCGACGCCGCCGATAAACTGGATATTGCTCTGGCGAATCTCAGCGACGAGATCGACGACCCGGCGTTGCATATCGCAGACGCGCGCTATCAGACCATCGCCGCCGTTTGCGACGCCGTCAGCAACACCCTGACCGCCGAGCCAAGCCGCTTCACCGCGGCAATGGACAAAGTGATCCTTAACCGCTTCCTCGGGTTGCCGATTTTTCTCTTTGTCATGTACCTGATGTTCCTGCTGGCGATCAACATCGGCGGCGCGCTGCAGCCGATTTTCGATGCCGGCTCAGTCGCGGTCTTTATTCACGGTATTCAATGGCTGGGCTACACCCTGCACTTCCCGGACTGGCTGACCGTCTTCCTCGCCCAGGGGATCGGCGGCGGTATCAACACCGTGCTGCCGCTGGTGCCGCAGATCGGCATGATGTATCTGTTCCTCTCCTTCCTTGAGGACTCCGGCTACATGGCGCGCGCCGCCTTTGTGATGGACCGCCTGATGCAAGCCCTCGGCCTGCCGGGGAAATCCTTTGTCCCGTTGATTGTCGGTTTCGGCTGCAACGTGCCGTCGGTGATGGGCGCCCGCACCCTTGACGCGCCGCGCGAGCGTCTGATGACCATTATGATGGCGCCGTTTATGTCCTGCGGCGCGCGGCTGGCGATCTTCGCTGTCTTCGCGGCCGCGTTCTTTGGTCAGAACGGTGCGCTGGCGGTCTTCTCACTCTACGTGCTGGGCATTGTGATGGCCATTCTCACCGGCCTGATGCTAAAGCACACCATTATGCGCGGTGAAGCCTCGCCGTTCGTGATGGAGCTGCCGGTGTACCACGTCCCGCACATCAAGAGCCTGATTATCCAGACCTGGCAGCGCCTGAAAGGCTTTGTGCTGCGCGCCGGGAAGGTGATCGTCATTGTCAGCATTTTCCTCAGCGCGCTGAACAGCTTCTCGCTGAGCGGTAAGGTCGTCGACAACATCAACGACTCCGCGCTGGCCTCGGTGAGCCGGGTCATTACGCCGGTATTTAAACCGATCGGCGTGCATGAAGATAACTGGCAGGCCACCGTCGGCCTGTTTACCGGCGCGATGGCGAAGGAGGTGGTGGTCGGTACGCTGAACACGCTCTATACCGCCGAAGATATCCAGAATGAGGAATTCAATCCGCAGACCTTCAGCCTCGGCGAAGAACTGCTCGCCGCCGTCGACGAGACATGGCAGGGACTGAAAGACACCTTCAGCCTCAGCGTCCTGGCCAACCCCATCGAAGCCAGCAAAGGCGATGGCGAAATGGCCACCGGCGCCATGGGCGTGATGGGCAGTAAATTTGGCAGCGCGGCGGCGGCATACAGCTACCTGATCTTCGTCCTGCTCTATATCCCCTGCATCTCGGTGATGGGCGCCATCGCCCGCGAATCGAGCCGTGGCTGGATGACCTTCTCCATCCTGTGGGGGCTGAATATCGCCTATTCGCTCTCGACGCTCTACTACCAGACCGTCAGCTTTAGCGACCACCCGCGCTACAGCCTGGTGTGTATCCTGGCGGTGGTGTTGTTCAACGTGGTGCTCTTCGGCCTGCTGCGCCGGGCGCGCAGCCGGGTGGATGTCTCGCTGCTGGCCACCCGAAAAACGCCGGCCTCCTGCTGTTCCAGCCCGGCTGGCGATTGCCACTAAGGAGGGTCTGTGGCGTCGTTAATGGAAGTCCGCGATATGCTGGCCCTGCAGGGCCGCATGGAGGCGAAACAGCTCAGCGCCCGCCTGCGGACGCCTCAGCCGCTGATTGACGCGATGCTGGAACGGATGGAAGCCATGGGTAAGGTGGTACGGATCAGCGAAACGAGCGAGGGCTGTCTCTCAGGCAGCTGTAAAAGCTGTCCTGAAGGGAAAGCGGCGTGCCAGCAGGAGTGGTGGGCGCTGCGATGAAAGGAGTCATGCCAGGTCGTGCAACAAGGTAAATGAGTGAGACATCAGTGAAAAACGGGCCAGCAGGCCCGTTTTTTATGACTGGATTATTTATAAACGTCAGCGTTAGCGTGAACGGTTTTTTCGTTTTTCTGCCCGGCAATCACCACAAAGTATTTCCCACCCAGCTCATCCGCTTTTTTAGACAGATCGCGTCGAGCGTCCATCGGTGACGTCGTCCTGGAGGTCGTGATGCTGCCGACCTTGGTCAAATTCATCTTCGCCACGTCTTCTTTTTGGATCTCTTTCGCAGCGAATGCGCCAAACGACAGAGTGCCAATCACCAGAGATGCAACCATTCCTGTAACAAGTTTCATAGCCTCTACTCTCCATAAGGTTGTTATTGTAGGTCACGGTGGCGGAATGAAATAATCAACCACCGTAACAACCTAAGTATTGCTAGGAATGGCCCTTTTACCATGGCACGGCAAAAAAAATTACCCCAGCCGCTTTTTCAACGCCAGCAGCGGCTCGCAGAAGGCCGCGGGATGAGAAACAAACGGCGCATGCGCTGCCTTATCAAAGAGGATCGACTCGCTTTCCGGCCACAGCTTATCCAGCAGCGGAACAATCTTGCGCGGCACCAGTCCGTCCAGCCGACCATACAGCCGCAGCAACGGCATCGGCAGCCCGACCAGCGCCTGGCGCAGATCGACCGTTCTGAGGATCTCCAGTCCGCCGTTCAACGCCTCGGCGGAAGGCATCGGCAGCGAGAGCACCGCCTGCTTTAACGCCCGCGCATCCTGACGCGCGCTCTCTGTGCCCATGGTTTGCAGAGCGAGGAATCGCTCGACGGTGCGCTGGAAATCTTCGCTCAGCTGCTGCTGAAACCCGGCCAGCACCTCGGGCTTGATGCCGGGCCAGTCGTCACGGGCCGCGAAACAGGGGGAAGACGCGACCGTCACCAGCGCCTGCACGCGTTCCGGGTGCATCATCGCCACCTGGCTTGCCACCAGCCCGCCCAGGCTCCAGCCCAGCCACACCGCCTGAGGAGGAGCCTGCTCCAGCACCCGCTGCGCCATCGCCTCGAGCGGCATCGCCCCATATCCGCCGCTGCGGCCATAGCCCGGCAGGTCCACCAGGTGGAGGGTAAAATGCGAAGCCAGCTGCGGCGTGATGCAATCCCATACCTGAGCGTTCAGCCCCCAGCCGTGCAGCAGCACAAGATGACAATCACCTTCGCCGATTGTTTGCCACCAGATGTCGTTCATCCGTTACCGTTCTCTTTTTTACTGGACAGAAGGCCAAATATGCTAACAGCACACAGCTTATGCTGGCTATGCCAAATGCCGCTGGCGCTCGCCCACTGGGGGTTCTGCTCTCGTTGCAGCCGCGCCCTGCTCGCCTGCCCCCCGCTCTGCCCGCAGTGTGGCCTGCCGGCGGCGACATCCCATCACCCCTGCGGCCGCTGCCTGCAAAAGCCGCCTCCCTGGCATCGGCTGGTGGCGGTCAACGACTATCGCCCACCGCTGAGCGGTCTGGTCCAGCAGTTGAAGTTTCACCATCGTCCGGAGCTGGGGCCCGCCCTGGCGCGTCTGCTGCAGCTGCGCCTTAAGCAGCGGCACGATTTGCCGCCGGTGGACGGTATGGTCGGCGTACCGCTGTGGCGCCGTCGTCGCTGGCATCGAGGTTATAATCAGTGCGACGAGCTGTGCCGGCCGCTAGCCCGCTGGCGAGGATGTTTTTGGCATCGCGATGGTCTGACGCGCCAGCGAGCCGGCGCCGTTCAGCATTCGCTTAATGCCCGTTTGCGCAGGCAGAACCTGAAAAATGCCTTTCAGCTTGAATTTGCCGTGCAGGGACTCCATATCGCTATCGTGGATGATGTCGTCACGACCGGCAGCACCGTCGCCGAGATATCCCGCCTGCTTTTGCGAAACGGCGCCGCGACGGTTCAGGTATGGTGTTTGTGCCGTACCTTGTAGACCCCCGCTGATGGGCGTATTATAACCCAGTAAAATAGTCAACTATTAGGCCAACGCTATGATCCGTATTTCCGATGCTGCACAAGCGCACTTTGCCAAACTGCTGGCAAATCAGGAAGAAGGGACGCAAATTCGCGTATTTGTGATTAATCCCGGCACCCCAAACGCTGAGTGCGGCGTATCTTACTGCCCACCGGATGCGGTGGAAGACACCGACACGGCGCTGAAATTTGAACAGCTGACTGCCTATGTCGATGAACTCAGCGCGCCGTATCTGGATGACGCTGAAATCGATTTCGTCACTGACCAGCTTGGCTCTCAGCTGACGCTGAAAGCGCCGAACGCTAAAATGCGTAAAGTCTCTGACGATGCCCCGCTGATGGAGCGCGTCGAATACCTGCTGCAGTCGCAGATTAACCCGCAGCTGGCGGGCCACGGCGGCCGCGTGTCGCTGATGGAAATCACCGACGACGGTCTGGCTATTCTGCAGTTCGGCGGCGGATGCAACGGCTGCTCGATGGTCGACGTGACCCTGAAAGAAGGCATTGAGAAACAGCTGCTGAATGAGTTTCCGGAGCTGAAAGGGGTTCGCGATTTGACCGAGCATCAGCGCGGCGAGCACTCCTACTACTAAGTTTTCTCTCCGGCGGCAACCTGCCGCCGGCTCTCCCTGGTCCTTTCTGTGTTACCGCGCAACATCTCCCGCTAAATGCCCGGCAAAAACCGGGGAAAGAGTATGACTTAAGTCTCATATTTAACATTTTCCCCCGTCAGGTGATTCTCAACCCTCACATGTTACCCGTATCATCCCCTTCAGGCACCACCGGCAAAAAAATAGCCAGCTATCCTTTCTCTGGGTAAGGATAATGCAAGTGTTTACGGTGCCAGACTATTTTGCTCCCTGATGGAGCAGATGTCTTACAGGTTGAAACTTTGACGTTACCCATAACAAATTAAGGCCAGGTAAATCATGCCATTAATCATCGTTGCTATCGGGGTTGCCCTGTTATTGCTGTTAATGATCCGTTTCAAAATGAACGGCTTCATTGCGCTGGTTCTGGTGGCGCTCGCCGTCGGATTAATGCAGGGTATGCCGCTGGATAAAGTGATCGTCTCCATCAAGAACGGCGTTGGCGGCACCCTCGGCAGCCTCGCGCTGATCATGGGCTTCGGCGCTATGCTCGGTAAACTGCTGGCAGACTGCGGCGGCGCCCAGCGTATCGCCACCACCCTTATCAATAAGTTCGGTAAGAAGCATATTCAGTGGGCTGTTGTGCTGACCGGCTTCACCGTCGGCTTCGCGCTGTTCTATGAAGTGGGCTTCGTGCTGATGCTGCCGCTGGTGTTTACCATCGCCGCCTCGGCCCGCATCCCGCTGCTGTACGTCGGTGTCCCGATGGCTGCCGCGCTCTCCGTCACCCACGGCTTCCTGCCGCCGCACCCGGGTCCGACCGCGATTGCCACCATCTTCCATGCCGATATGGGCAAAACGCTGCTCTACGGTACCATTCTGGCTATCCCGACGGTTATCCTGGCAGGGCCGGTGTTTGCGCGCTTCCTGAAAGGCATTGATAAGCCGATCCCGGAAGGCCTGCATAACCCGAAAGTATTCACTGAAGAAGAGATGCCTGGCTTTGGCGTCAGCGTCTGGACCTCGCTGGTACCGGTGATCCTGATGGCGATGCGCGCCGTGGCCGAGATGATCCTGCCGAAGGGCCACGCCTTCCTGCCGATTGCTGAGTTCTTCGGCGACCCGGTGATGGCCACCCTGATTGCGGTACTGATCGCCCTGTTCACCTTCGGTTTGAACCGCGGCCGCTCCATGGAGCAGATCAACGATACCCTGACTTCTTCTATTAAAATCATCGCGATGATGCTGTTGATCATCGGCGGCGGCGGCGCCTTCAAACAGGTGCTGGTGGATAGCGGCATGGATAAATACATCGCCTCTATCATGCACGAATCGAACATGTCTCCGCTGTTTATGGCGTGGTCTATCGCCGCAGTACTGCGTATCGCGCTGGGTTCAGCGACCGTTGCCGCCATCACCGCGGGCGGGATTGCCGCGCCGCTGATCGCCACCACCGGCGTCAGCCCGGAACTGATGGTTATCGCCGTTGGCTCCGGCAGCGTTATCTTCTCTCACGTCAACGATCCGGGCTTCTGGCTGTTCAAAGAGTACTTTAACCTGACCATCGGCGAGACCATCAGGTCCTGGTCGGTGCTGGAAACCATTATCTCCGTGTGCGGCCTGGTAGGCTGTCTGCTGCTGGGGATGGTGGTGTAAGGTAACTCCCGCCATAGAAAAAGGCCGGTCCGCATTATGCGGGCCGGCCTTTTTTTTCAGACATGCTCTTCGCCGCGCAGCGAACGACGCGGCGGGAAGTCATCAGGAGGCGGCTTTCTTGCTCGCCGCCTTACGCCGTTTATCCAGATCCTTAATCAGCTTATTGACCTGTTCATCGGCAAACATCTGCTCCAGGGTGACGGACAGCTTCCGGCGCCAGTTCGGGTATTCGGTGCTGGTACCCGGAATGTTAACCGGCGACGCCATCTCCAGCCAGTCTTCCGGCTGCAGGCCCAACAGGGCACTATTGCTGTCGGCAATGTAACGCTGCATCCCCCGATTGAGGATCCCCGTCATGCTCATCAGCGAGGCCTTATGTCCGGCACGCTTGGGCAGACAACCGTACTTATGCAGCGCATCCAGTAGCCCTTGCTTCGCCAGCTCACGGTCCTGGTACAGTCCGCGCAGCACCACCTCGTCGGGATAGAGCCCCAGCGCTTTACCTAACGTCAGATCGCCGCTTTCCCAGTAGCCGCGGAGGGTGGGCAGGTCGTGCGTTGTCGCCACAGCCATTGATTGCTCCGGGTACAGCGCCGGCGCGCGGAACGTTTTCTCTGCATCACTCTCAAAATAGAGCACCTTATAAGAATAGACGCCGCTATTGCGTAACTTGCTGACAATCTCCACCGGTACCGTGCCCAGATCTTCACCGATCACCATGCAGCGATGACGCTGGCTTTCCAGGGCCAGGAGCGACAGCAGATCGTCGACGGGATACTGAACGTAAGCGCCATGGTCGGCGGTCTCACCATAAGGGATCCACCACAGACGCAGCACCGACATCACGTGATCGATGCGCAGCGCACCGCAGTTCTGCATATTGGCGCGCAGCAGATCGATAAACGGCTCATAGGCACGAGCGGCAATAATATGCGGATCCATCGGCGGCAGGCCCCAGTTCTGGCCCAGCGGCCCCAAAATATCCGGCGGCGCGCCCACGGACGCTTTCAGGCAGTACAGTTCACGGTCGCACCAGGTCTCCGACCCGCCTTCGGCGACGCCCACCGCCAGATCGCGGTAAAGACCTATCGGCATGCTATCGCGCTGGCTGGTTTCCCAGCAGGCGGCAAACTGGCTCCAGGCCAGCCACTGCAACCAGAGATAGAAGCTGACGTCATCCTCATGCTCAATGCAGAAGGCTTTCACCTCCGGGCTGTCGATATCCTGAAAGGCCTTCGGCCAGGCCGGCCAGCCCCAGCGCAGCGGATCCTGCTGTACCTGCCAGGCGTGAAGCGCATCGAAAGCGGCCTGCCAGTAGAGGCTTTCCCCCTCGCGCAGGACAAACTCGCGGAACGCCGTCATCTGCTCATCTTCACGACGAGAGAATCGTTTCCACGCCATACGCAGCGCGGTCATTTTCAGCGTGGTGACCGCGGTATAGTCGACATCATCCGTTTGCCGCGCCGCCTGCAAGGCCTGCTGGGTCGCTGCGGACTGCCACCATGCCTGCGCCTCTTCGCTACGCTGGAAATCTTCAACCGCATTAACGTCGATGTAGATGACGTTCAGCCAGCGACGTGAAGACGGGCTATACGGACTGGCGCTCTCCGGGTTCGCCGGATAGAGGGCATGAATCGGGTTAAGGCCAATAAACGACCCGCCGCGGCGGGCGATTTCCGGCAGCATGGCCCGCAGATCGCCAAAATCGCCGATGCCCCAGTTTTTCTCCGAACGCAGGGTATAAAGCTGCACGCAGGTGCCCCACAGCTTTTTCCCCTCTTTTAGCGGCTGCGGCTCGTAGCAGCGGGCTGGCGCGACGATGGTCCGGCAATGCCAGCGCTCCCCCTCCTGAGTGAGGGTCAGGGAGTGGTACCCCTCCGGCAATTTGGCCGGCAGCGGCAGTGCTTCGCCGCCGCGGGTTTTCCCTTGATACTGCTTACCGTCCTCAGTGGTCAGGATCCACTGATACTCACCGCGTCCTGCCACCGGCAGCGACATTTTTTTGCCGTGGGTGAAAATTTTCACGTTCGGCAGCGGGTTAACCGCCACTTTCGTGGCGGCGGTAGAGCGATGCATCGCATCCAGCAGGCGCTGTTTGGTGACAGCCGCGATAGACTGCGGCTTGCCGTGCGCGTTGATATAGCTGGGGCTGATGCCCGCCGCCAGCGCGGCATTATCGAGGCGTTTACTCTCCATAGGCCTTCCTTTAGCGTTTCGCCTGCCAGATACGTTGCTGATAATCGCGGATCGAGCGGTCAGAGCTGAACATGCCGCAGCGCGCGGTGTTGAGGATAGTCGCGCGAGTCCAGGCCTCCTGGTCGCGATACAGCTCATCTACCCGTTTTTGCGCCGCCACGTAGGCTGCGAAATCGGCCAGCACCAGGTACGGGTCGCCGCCCTGCAGCAGGCTGTGCAGCATCTGGTCGAAGGCATGCTTGTCGCCGTTGCTGTAGGTACCGTTCTCCAGTTCCTTAAGCACTGCATCAAGCAGTTTGTCTTTTTTACGCCATTTCAGCGGATCGTAGCCTTTCGCCTTCAGCGCTTTTACTTCTTCTACCGTGTGACCGAAGATAAAGATGTTCTCTTCACCCACCTGTTCGGCGATTTCCACGTTAGCGCCATCCAGCGTCCCGACGGTCAGCGCACCGTTCAGCGCCAGCTTCATGTTGCCGGTACCAGAGGCTTCTTTACCCGCGGTGGAGATCTGCTCGGAGATATCCGCCGCCGGGATCAGTTTTTCCGCTGCCGATACACAATAGTCCGGCAGGAAGACCACTTTCAGCTTATCGCCGACTTTCGGGTCGTTGTTGATCGCTTCCGCTACCTTATTGATGGCAAAAATAATGTTTTTCGCCAGATAGTAGCCCGGCGCTGCTTTCGCGCCGAACAGGAAGACGCGCGGTACGCGATCGACCTGTGGATTTTCGCGGATCTCTTTGTACAGCGCGAGAATATGCAGCAGGTTGAGATGCTGACGCTTGTACTCGTGCAGGCGTTTGATCTGGATATCGAAAATCGCCTGCGGGTTAATCTCAATCCCGGTGCGCTGCTTCACAAACTCGGCCAGATGGACTTTGTTGGCCTGTTTAATATCACGATAGGTCTGACGGAATGCCGCATCGTCAGCGTATTTTTCCAGGTTGATCAGCTGGTCAAGGTCATTGGCCCACTCTTTTTTCAGCGTCTCATCCAGCAGCGAGGCCAGCGCCGGGTTGCACTGCTTGATCCAGCGGCGCGGCGTGATGCCGTTGGTCACGTTATGGAATTTGTTCGGCCACAGCTGGTTATATTCCGGGAACAGATCTTTCACCACCAGGTCAGAGTGCAGCGCCGCCACGCCGTTGACGGCAAAACCGCTCACCACGCACATGTTAGCCATCCGAACCTGCTTGTCATGCACCACCGCCAGCTTCGCCCAGACCTGCTTATCGCCAGGCCAGGTTTTATCCACCAGCAGTTTAAAGCGGTCGTTAATCTCTTTAATGATCTGCATATGGCGCGGCAGCAGCGCTTTCACCAGCTTCTCATCCCAGCACTCCAGCGCTTCCGGCATCAGGGTGTGGTTGGTGTAAGCAAAGGTTTTGCTGGTGATCGCCCAGGCGTCGTCCCAGCTCAGCTGGTGCTCATCAATCAGCACGCGCAGCAGTTCCGGGATAGCAATGGTCGGGTGCGTATCGTTCAATTGGATCACTTCGTAGTCCGCCAGTTCGGAAAGCTTGCGACCTGCCAGATGATGGCGGCGCAGGATATCGGCCACCGAGCAGGCGCACTGGAAGTACTGCTGCATCAGGCGCAGTTTTTTACCGGCCTGATGGTTGTCGTTCGGGTACAGCACCTTAGTCAGTTTTTCCGCGTCGATACCCTGCTGCTCGGCGCGCAGGAAATCGCCGTCGTTGAATTTGGTCAGGTTGAACGGATGGGCGTGTTTGGCCTGCCACAGACGCAGCGGCTGGGCGACATTGTTGCGATAGCCGAGCACCGGCAGATCCCAGGCTTCGCCGGTAATGACGAACGCCGGCTGCCATTCGCCGTTTTTGCTGACTTTACCGCCGATGCCAACCTGGACATCCAGCGCGTCGTTATGGCGGAACCAGGGGTAGTTGTTACGACCCCAGTCATCCGGGGCTTCCATCTGCTGGCCATCGTCAAAAGACTGGCGGAACAGACCATACTGGTAGTTGAGGCCGTAACCGGTGGCCGACTGGCCTACGGTCGCCATGGAGTCGAGGAAGCAGGCAGCCAGACGTCCCAGGCCACCGTTACCCAGTGCCGGGTCGGTTTCTTCTTCCAGCAGATCGGTGAGGTTGACGTCATAACCTTTCAGCGCATCGCTCACGCCCTCGTACCAGCCCAGGTTGAGCAGGTTGTTGCCGGTCAGACGACCAATCAGAAACTCCATCGAGATGTAGTTAACGTGACGCTGTCCTTGCGCTGGTTTTGCCACCGGCTGCGCCGACAGAAGTTCCGCCAGCGCTCCGCTGACCGCGCGCCACCATTGACGCTGCGTCATCTCGGAAGCGGACTGTAAACCAAAATGCTGCCACTGACGCGTCAGTGCAGCTTGAAACTGAGCTTTGTTAAATGAAGTCTGTGACATAATGAGATCCGGGTCCTTTACTAAAACGATGGCGCTAGTGTGCCGACCTCCCGATTCATCGTCCTCATCCCGACGGGGATTAGACAGGGAGGAGTGGCGGGGATGAGCGAAAAGTGTGATCCTGGACACTATAGTGTGGGTGAGAAGGCAAAAATATGCTGTAAAAATCACCGCCGTATGACAATCAAGAAGCGACGTCCGCAGGGTAAAAATTTGTTACAGGCCAATACGCGCTAAAAATCTTCCCGCCTCTCGCCAGGTTATTAAAAAAATAAATAGAGCGCTCTGGAGAAATAAGCACATTTCATCACATTGCCCCGCAAAAAAGATTACTTCTAAGAAATCACTGACAATAATTTAATAAAAACAAACGACTACTCTTCACATAAAATAAATCTCTCCCCGCTCCGCCAGCCGCCGTCTAAAAACCGCTGACGGCGAGTCCTGTCTGCGATTTTTCCCCATTCTCAACCAATGTCAAAATTTGTGACATAGAGCAAATTCAAGAGCATAAAGTTCGGACATAACTTGCAATAAATTTCATAATCACCGACCTTATTAGATATTAATTACGAAGCGCAAAAAAAATCGCAACCTCTCTCTTGCACAGCGAAATGTAGAACTATGTTGATTCCGTCCAAATTAAGTCGTCCGGTCCGCCTTGAACACACTGTGGTTCGTGAGCGTTTACTGGCGAAACTTTCCGGCGCGAACAATTATCGTCTCGTGCTGATCACCAGCCCTGCCGGGTACGGTAAAACAACGCTCATTTCTCAGTGGGCCGCGGGTAAAAACGATCTCGGGTGGTTCTCGCTGGACGAAGGTGACAACCAGCAGGAGCGTTTTGCCAGCTATCTGATCGCGGCGATTCAGCAGGCCACCGGCAACCACTGCGCGGCCAGTGAAGCGATGGTGCAAAAGCGCCAGTACGCCAGTCTCTCCTCCCTTTTTGCGCAGCTGTTTATTGAGCTCGCCGACTGGCAGCGCCCGCTGTACCTCGTCATTGATGATTATCATCTGATCAATAATCCGGTGATCCATGACGCGATGCGCTTTTTCCTGCGCCATCAGCCGGAGAATATGACCCTGGTGGTGCTGTCGCGTAACCTGCCGCAGCTGGGCATTGCCAACCTGCGCGTCCGCGATCAGCTGCTGGAGATTGGCAGCCAGCAGCTGGCCTTTACCCACCAGGAAGCGAAACAATTTTTCGACTGCCGTCTGACGTCGCCAATCGAAGCCGACGACAGCAGCCGGCTGTGCGACGATGTTGCCGGGTGGGCCACCGCGCTGCAGCTCATCGCCCTCTCCGCCCGCCAGAATAACTCTTCCGCCCAACACTCCGCCCGCCGCCTCGCCGGGATTAACGCCAGCCATCTGTCAGATTATCTGGTGGATGAAGTATTGGATAACGTCGACGCCCGCACGCGTAGCTTTTTGCTGAAGAGTTCTCTGCTGCGCTCAATGAACGACGCGTTAATCGTGCGCGTCACCGGCGAAGAGAATGGCCAGATGCAGCTGGAGGAGATCGAACGTCAGGGGCTGTTCCTGCAGCGGATGGATGATTCCGGCGAATGGTTCCGCTATCACCCGCTGTTTGGCAGCTTCCTGCGCCAGCGCTGTCAGTGGGAGCTGGCGGTTGAACTGCCGGAGATCCACCGCGCTGCGGCGGAAAGCTGGATGGCGCAAGGGTTCCCCAGCGAGGCCATTCATCATGCGCTGGCGGCTGGCGATGCCAAAATGCTGCGCGATATCTTACTCAACCACGCCTGGGGCATGTTTAACCATAGCGAACTGGGGCTGCTGGAGCAGTCGCTGTCGGCACTGCCCTGGTCAAATCTGCTGGAAAATCCGCGCCTGATCCTGCTGCAGGCCTGGCTGATGCAGAGCCAGCATCGTTACAGCGAAGTCAACACCCTGCTGGCGCGCGCCGAGCAGGAGATGAGTGTGGAAATGGACACCGCGATGCATGGCGATTTCAACGCTCTGCGCGCACAGGTAGCGATTAACGACGGCGACCAGGACGAAGCGGAACGTCTGTCGATGGTGGCCCTGGAAGAGCTGCCGCTAGCCAACTATTACAGCCGCATCGTCGCCACCTCGGTGCATGGTGAAGTCCTCCATTGTAAGGGGAAACTGACCAAATCCCTCGCGGTGATGCAGCAGACCGAACAGATGGCCCGCCGCCACGACGTGTGGCATTACGCGCTGTGGAGCATCATTCAGCAAAGCGAAATCCTCTTTGCCCAAGGCTTCCTGCAGGCCGCCTGGGAGAGCCAGGAGAAAGCCTTCCAGCTGGTACGCGAACAGCACCTTGAGCAGTTGCCGATGCACGAGTTCCTGCTGCGCATCCGCTCTCAGCTGCTGTGGGCATGGGCGCGCCTCGACGAAGCTGAAGCCTGCGCCCGCCAGGGGATGGACGTTCTCTCAACGTATCAGCCGCAGCAGCAGCTGCAGTGTCTGGCGCTGATGGTCCAGTGCTCGCTGGCGCGCGGCGATCTGGATAATGCCCGCAGCCACCTGAACCGGCTGGAAAACCTGCTCGGTAACGGTCACTATCACAGCGACTGGGTCTCCAACGCCGATAAGGTGCGGGTGATCTACTGGCAGATGACCGGCGATAAAACCGCGGCGGCCAACTGGCTGCGCCAGACGCCGAAGCCGGAGTTCGCCAACAACCACTTCCTGCAGAGCCAGTGGCGCAACATTGCCCGAGCGCAGATCCTGCTGGGCGATTTCGAACCGGCGGAAATGGTGCTGGAAGAGCTGAACGAAAATGCGCGTTCGCTGCGCTTGATGAGCGATCTTAACCGCAACCTGCTGCTGCTCAACCAGCTGTACTGGCAGGCGGGACGCAAGAGCGAAGCGCAGAAAGCCCTGCTCGAAGCCCTGACGCTCGCCAACCGCACCGGTTTTATCAACCACTTTGTGATTGAAGGCGAGGCGATGGCTCAGCAGCTACGCCAGCTGATCCAGCTGAACACCCTGCCGGAGCTGGAGCAACACCGCGCCCAGCGTATTCTGCGCGACATCAACCAGCATCATCGCCACAAATTCGCCCACTTTGACGAAGGGTTCGTCGAGCGGCTGCTGAATCATCCGGAGGTGCCGGAGCTTATCCGCACCAGCCCGCTGACCCAGCGCGAATGGCAGGTGCTTGGCTTAATCTATTCCGGTTACAGCAACGAGCAGATTGCCGGCGAACTTGACGTGGCGGCCACCACCATCAAGACGCACATTCGCAACCTGTATCAGAAACTGGGCGTCGCCCACCGGCAGGACGCGGTGCAGCATGCCCAACAGTTACTCAAGATGATGGGATACGGCGTCTGACGACGCCGTTGCCGTTTAGCACAGCTCCAGCTGGAGGTTGTTATCGGTAATCACCTTCAGCACACCCGCCGGCGGTAGCACGTCGGTATAGACCGCATCGACCATACTGATGCTGCCCATATTGACCATCGCATTGCGGCCAAACTTGGTATGATCCACCACCAGCATCACGTGGCGTGAATTCTCAATGATCGCGCGCTTGGTGCGCACTTCATGATAATCAAACTCCAGCAGCGAGCCATCGCTGTCGACGCCGCTGATGCCAAGAATGCCGAAGTCGAGACGGAACTGCGAGATAAAGTCCAGGGTCGCTTCCCCGATGATCCCGCCGTCGCGACTACGCAGTTCACCGCCGGCGAGAATAATGCGGAAGTCCTCTTTGACCATCAGCGTGTTAGCCACGTTCAGGTTGTTGGTCACAATGCGCAGATCGTTGTGATCGAGCAGGGCATGCGCCACCGCTTCCGGTGTGGTGCCGATATCAATAAACAGCGTCGCGCCGTCCGGGATCTCGCTGGCCACCCGCCGGGCGATACGCTCTTTTTCCGCCGTCTGGGTCGCTTTGCGATCGTGCCAGGAGGTGTTCACCGAGCTGGAGGGCAGCGCCGCGCCGCCGTGATGGCGGAGGATCATTTTCTGTTCGGCTAAATCGTTCAGGTCACGGCGGATGGTCTGCGGGCTGACCGCGAACTGCTCAACCAGCTCTTCCGTGCTGACGTAACCCTGTTTTTTTACCAGCTCGATAATCGCGTCATGACGTTGTGTTTGTTTCATGAAATATCCCTGGAAAAATGTCGCCTACCCGACCCCTGTCGGTAAGTCTTTATGCGCGTTTTCGCCCATGCAAGGTATCAACAAACGCCATCGCCAGGCCGGTCGCCAGACCAGCCACATGCGCGCCGTTAGCGATCGCCATGCCGAAAACGTCAAACCAGCCAGCAATTAACCATACTAAAGAGAAGAGTATCAACCCGCGCTGCAGATAAATACCGCTCTGCGGATCGCGCTCGCCCCGCAGCCAGACGTAGCCCATCAGCGCGTATACCACGCCCGATAAGCCGCCAAACCACGGGCCGCTAAACTGATGCTGCACGAAGCCGCTTAACAGGGCGCTGATAACGGTGATCACCACCAGTTTGCCACTGCCGATGCGCTTTTCCACCGCGCCGCCGAGATACCACCACCATAGCAGGTTGAAGAGAATATGCATCAGCGAGAAATGCATGAAAGCATGGCTGAAATAGCGCCAGGCTTCGAACTGCAGCGAAGGATCGTAGGGCCAGGCCAGCCAAATCATCACCGGCTGATCGCCCAGCAGATTTTGCAGGATAAACACCGCGATGCAGATGAGCAGAATCGCCCAGGTGAACGGGCCGGCGTTATGCCGCAGCGTGGCAAAGAAAGGAAAGCGCTGATAACGCAACCCGCTATTGGTCTGTCCGGACTGCCAGCTCGCCGCCAGATAACGCGGGTCCGCAGGATTCTCAAGGAAGCGGGCCAGCTCAGCCCTGACGCGACCGGCCTGACTCTCATCAGCCAGCCAGACGTCGCTCTGGGCGTGCTGCTGAATGGTCAGGATAATCCCCTGCGTCGCCATATAATCGACAAACGCCTGGGCCACCCGCGGATTGGCAAAAGAGGTAATCATTAACATGCAGCGAATCGCTTATTCCACACAAAGGGGGATAGTATACCTGCCAGCCGTTAAAACGTCCCGTGCGCCACTTCCGCCGGGAAATGGCGATGCCAGGCGTCGAACCCGCCATCAACGCTGTAGACCTTATCAAACCCCTGCTGCAGCAGATATTGCGCGGCGCCCTTACTGCTGTTGCCGTGATAGCACATCACCATCACCGCCGTGTCAAAGTCGTTATCACGCATAAACGCGCCCAGCGTATCGTTGGTCAGGTGAAACGCGCCCGGCGTATGGCCCATCGCATAGCTTTGCGGATCGCGGATATCGACCAGCACTGCCTTCTGCTGATGCAGTTTCTGGTGCGCTTCTTCAACATTGATACATTCAAACTGTTCCATGGTTCTCTTCTCTTTCTCGTCATGACGGGCGATGGCGGCCCAATTTTACCCTGTAGTGTACCGTCAGGCGGTAAAGAAACGCCAATATGTTACACCCATCACTCCAAAATGTTTTTTTGATGTTACCAAAAGCGCGTTTGTTTGCTATAGTGAGCGATATCGAGCATTTGTGAGCTTAAACGAAAGTGTGAGAGGGTAAGAACGTGGAAACCAAAGATCTGATTGTGATAGGCGGAGGCATCAACGGTGCCGGTATCGCGGCAGATGCCGCCGGGCGGGGTTTATCCGTACTGATGCTGGAAGCGCGCGATCTCGCCTGCGCTACCTCCAGCGCCAGTTCCAAACTGATCCACGGCGGGCTACGCTACCTCGAACACTATGAGTTCCGCCTGGTCAGCGAAGCGCTGGCCGAGCGTGAAGTGCTGTTAAAAATGGCTCCGCATATCGCCTTCCCGATGCGCTTTCGTCTCCCGCATCGTCCACATCTGCGTCCGGCATGGATGATCCGTATCGGCTTGTTTATGTACGATCATCTGGGCAAACGCACCAGCCTGCCGGGCTCCACCGGGTTGCGTTTTGGCGCAGAGTCGGTGCTGAAGCCGGAAATTGTGCGCGGTTTCGAATATTCCGACTGCTGGGTCGACGATGCCCGCCTGGTGCTGGCCAACGCGCAGATGGTCGTCCGCAAAGGCGGCGAAGTGCGCACCCGCACCCGCGCCATCTCGGCAAAACGTGAAAACGGCCTGTGGGTGGTGGAAGCGGAAGATATCGATAGCGGCGAGAGGTTTACCTGGAAGGCGCGCGGTCTGGTCAATGCCACCGGCCCGTGGGTCAAAGAGTTCTTCGACGAAGGGATGCATCTGCGCTCGCCTTACGGTATCCGCCTGATCAAGGGCAGCCATATCGTGGTGCCGCGAGTGCATACTCAGAAGCAGGCCTATATTCTGCAGAACGAAGATAAACGTATTGTGTTTGTTATCCCGTGGATGGATGAGTTCTCCATCATTGGCACGACGGACGTCGAGTATAAGGGCGATCCGAAAGCGGTGGCCATTGATGATAAAGAGATTAATTACCTGCTGAACGTCTATAACGCGCACTTTAAAAAGACCCTCAGCCGGGACGATATCGTCTGGACCTATTCCGGCGTCCGTCCGCTGTGCGATGACGAGTCGGATTCGCCGCAGGCCATTACCCGCGACTATACCCTGGATATTCACGATGAGAACGGCCAGGCGCCGCTGCTCTCCGTCTTCGGCGGGAAGCTGACCACCTATCGCAAACTGGCCGAGCATGCGCTGGAAAAACTGACCCCCTATTACAAAGGGATCGGTCCGGCATGGACCAAAACCGCGGTGCTGCCGGGGGGCGATATCGGCGGCGACCGGGATGACTACGCGGCAAAACTGCGCCGTCGCTTCCCGTTCATCAGCGAATCACTGGCCCGCCATTATGCCCGCACCTACGGGAGCAACAGCGAGTGGATCCTGAAGGAAACCAGTGCCCTGGGCGACCTGGGGGAAGATTTCGGCCATGAGTTTTATGAAGCCGAACTGAAATATCTGGTTGAGCACGAATGGGTGCGCAGTCTGGATGACGCCATCTGGCGTCGTACCAAACAGGGAATGTGGCTGAATGCCGAGCAGCAAGCGCGCATCAGCGAATGGCTGGCGCAACATACGGGAAAGTCTGAGCTGTCGTTAGCGTCCTGACATCGCGTGGCGCCAGGAGAGAAATACCCGGGCTATGGCTTGCGCCTGGCCCGGATACCTGTTCACAAATTAAACGAGACTTTTTTTCCAGTCGGCAATGTGACATTTATACTGAGTTCTCCACCCAATGCCGCAATGTAGCGTTTTAGGGTCGAAAGCCGAGGGTCGTTATCAGTCTGTTCCATTTTAGCGATCGTTGGCTGCTTTACCCCCATAGCCGCAGCCATCTCCGTTTGTGAAATTTGTAACTCTTCACGAAGCAAGTTTAATGCGACAGACTGGCGTATCTCTGCCGCTTTCGCTGCAATACGCTGCTGGCTTTCAGGATTCTGTTTCGCCATGAGTTCTTTTAGCGTGGCCATTATCGCTCCTTAGTCAGGTGCTTGCTGAATTCTCTATCAGCCAGAGTAATCATCTCTTTGTAAAAACGTTTCTCATTCATGCCATCCTTATTGCCCGCACATAAAATGATAGCTTTCCGCAGAGGATCAAATGCAAAAAAGGCGCGGATGGGGAGCCCATGATGCTGAACCCGAAGTTCTTTCATATTCTGAAACGTTGAATCTTTCACCGTATCAACATACGGGCACCCAAGCTGCGGACCAAATTCAGACAGGATGAGCATCGTGGCCAACATATCCTCTTTTAAAGCTCTACTTTGTAATTCGAACCAGGCATCAAACGTATCCGTCGTTTCTACATCCCACATAGGCGATCCCTCATAGCCTAAAGGCTATCATCCATATTATAGCCATTAGGCTATGAACGTAAACTTATTGAGCATTTATCGTACTGCTGGCGAATTCACGTCAATAGTATATTCCCGCAATAGCCTGAATCCTCCCCGGCACTTTTCCGAATAAAACGTTCTCCGCACAGACAGAAACGGGGCCAAATGGCCCCGTTGTGTTACATTGACTGGCTTACAGCCTTACCGGGTCGATATGCCAGATATATTTCGCGTACTCCTGGATCGTCCGGTCGGAAGAGAAGTAACCCATATTGGCAATATTCAGCATCGCCTTATAGGCCCACTCTTCCGGATGTTGATACAGCTCGTCGACGCGATCCTGGCAGTCCACATAGCTCCGATAGTCCGCCAGCACCTGATAATGGTCGCCAAAGTTAATCAGGGAATCCAGCAGGTCGCGGTAGCGTCCCGGTTCCGTCGGGCTGAATACACCGGTACCGATCTGCGTCAGCACCTGGTGTAGCTCTTCATCCTGCTCGTAGTATTCGCGCGGTTTATAGCCGCTGCGACGCAGCTCCTCCACCTCTTCCGCGGTGTTACCGAAGATAAAGATATTCTCTTCGCCCACGTGCTCCTGCATCTCAACGTTTGCCCCATCGAGGGTGCCGATAGTCAACGCCCCGTTAAGGCCAAATTTCATATTGCTGGTGCCGGAGGCTTCGGTGCCGGCCAGAGAAATCTGTTCCGACAGGTCTGCCGCCGGAATGATCAGCTGCGCCAGGCTTACACTGTAGTTGGGGATAAAGACGACCTTCAGCTTGTCGCCAATCTGCGGATCGTTATTGATCACCGCCGCCACATCATTGATCAGGTGGATAATATGCTTGGCCATATAGTAGGCCGAGGCCGCTTTACCGGCGAAAATATTCACCCGAGGCACCCACTCCGCCTGCGGATCGGCTTTGATCCGGTTATAGCGGGTAATGACGTGCAGCACATTCATCAGCTGGCGTTTGTACTCGTGGATACGTTTGATCTGCACATCAAACAGCGCCTTCGGATTCACCACCACATTGAGCTGCTGAGCAATATAGCTGGCGAGCCGCTGTTTGTTCTCCAGCTTAGCCTGACGCACCGCCTGATTGACCGTCGGGTAGTCGATATGCTGCTTCAGTTCTTCAAGCTGGCTCAGATCGGTCCGCCAGGTGCGGCCGATATGCTCATCCAGCACTTTCGACAACGGCGGGTTGGCCAGCGCCAGCCAGCGGCGCGGCGTGACGCCGTTGGTGACGTTGGTAAAGCGCATCGGGAAGATTTTGGCGAATTCGGCAAACAGCGACTCCACCATCAGCCGCGAATGCAGCTCAGACACCCCGTTGACCTTATGGCTGACTACCACCGCCAGCCAGGCCATCCGCACGCGACGCCCGTTGGACTCGTCGATAATCGAGGTACGGCTAAGCAGCGCGGTATCGTTGGGATACTGCTCCTGCAGCGTCTTGAGGAAGTAGTCGTTAATCTCAAAGATAATCTGCAGATGACGCGGCAGAATTTTGCCCAGCATATCCACCGGCCAGGTCTCGAGCGCCTCGCTCATCAGCGTATGGTTGGTATAGGAGAAGACCTGACAGGTCACCTCGAACGCCTCGTCCCAACTGAATTTATGTTCATCGATCAGCAGGTGCATCAGCTCCGGTATCGATAGCACCGGGTGGGTGTCATTCAGGTGAATGGCAATCTTGTCCGCCAGGTTGTCAAAGGTCTTATGCAACATGTAATGACGGCTCAAGATATCCTGTACCGTGGCCGACACGAGGAAATACTCCTGGCGCAGACGCAGCTCGCGTCCGGAGTAGGTCGAGTCGTCCGGATACAGCACGCGAGAGACGTTCTCTGAGTGGTTTTTATCCTCTACCGCAGCGAAGTAGTCGCCCTGGTTGAATTTACCAAGGTTAATTTCGCTACTGGCCTGCGCGCTCCACAGACGCAGCGTGTTGGTGGCGTCGGTGTCAAAGCCGGGGATGATCTGATCGTAGGCTTCCGCAATAATCTCTTCCGTCTCAATCCAGCGGGTTTTCTTCCCTTCCTGCTGAATGCGGCCGCCGAAGCGTACTTTATAGCGGGTGTTGTGGCGCTCAAACTCCCACGGGTTACCGTATTCCAGCCAGTAGTCAGGGGACTCTTTTTGCCGGCCATCGACGATATTCTGTTTAAACATCCCGTAGTCGTAGCGGATCCCGTAACCGCGTCCCGGCAGGCCCAGCGCCGCCAGGGAATCAAGGAAGCAGGCCGCCAGACGGCCCAGACCGCCGTTGCCCAGTCCGGGGTCATTTTCTTCATCGATCAACTCTTCCAGATCGAGCCCCATCTCCGCCAGCGCGCTGCTCACATCGTCATAAATGCCCAGCGACAACAGCGCGTTAGAGAGGGTACGGCCGATCAGGAACTCCATCGACAGATAGTAAACCTGGCGCACTTCCTGCGAAAGCTGCGCGCGGTTGGAGCGCAGCCAGCGCTCTACCATGCGATCGCGAACGGCAAACAGCGTGGCGTTAAGCCATTCGTGCTTGTTGGCGATGGCCGGATCTTTACCGATGATAAACATCAGCTTATAGGCAATAGAGTGCTTTAACGCCTCAACGCTCAGCGTCGGTGATGCATAGCTAAAGGGTACATTCATAACAATGACTCCAGTGGTTACATCAAGCGTTGATAAAGTTCGCGATAGGAGTTCGCGGCAACCTGCCAGCTAAAATCCATATTCATCGCCTGACGCTGCACATAGCGCCAGAGCGACGGGCGCGACCAGAGAACAAAGGCGCGACGAATAGCGCGCAGCAATGACAACGCATTGCTGTCCTCAAAGACAAACCCTGTCGCCAGACCATCGGCAAGGTTCTCCAGCGAACTGTCAGACACCGTGTCCGCCAGCCCCCCGGTGCGGCGCACCAGCGGCAGCGTGCCGTACTTCAGACCATACAGCTGAGTTAAGCCGCATGGTTCAAAGCGGCTCGGCACCAGAATGACGTCGGCGCCGCCCATAATGCGGTGGGAGAAGGCCTCATGGTAGCCAATCTGCACCCCTACCTTGCCCGGATGTTCGGCGGCAGCGGCGAGGAAACCTTCCTGCAGCACCGGGTCGCCGGCGCCCAACAGGGCCAGCTGGCCGCCCTGCTCAAGCAAACCCGGCAGCGCTTCGAGCACCAGATCCAGCCCTTTCTGACTGGTCAGGCGGCTAACCACGGCAAACAGCGGCGCTTTATCATCGACCTTCAGGCCCATGGCGATCTGCAGCTGACGCTTGTTCTCCGCCTTCTCCTCCAGCGTGTCGCGATCGTAGCGCATCGGCAGCAGCAGATCGTTTTGCGGACTCCAGATACCGTCGTCAACGCCGTTGAGGATCCCCGACAGCCGCCCCTCATGATGGCGCTGACGCAGCAGCCCCTCCATGCCGTAGGCGTATTGCGGTTCGGTGATCTCACGCGCGTAGGTCGGGCTCACTGCCGTAATATGGTCGGCGTAGTAAATTCCAGCCTTCAGAAACGAGATCTGACCGTTAAATTCGAGGCCATGCATGTTGTAAAACGACCAGGGCAGCTCGATATCATTCATATGCCAGGAGTAAAACATCCCCTGGTACGCCAGATTGTGCACGGTAAAGACCGATTTAGCCGGATGCCCACGCGCTGCCAGATAGGCTGGCGTCAGGCCAGCGTGCCAGTCATGGGCATGCACGACATCCGGGCGCCAGAACGGATCCAGTCCGCTGGCCATTTCGCTTCCCACCCAGCCCAGCAGCGCAAAGCGCAGGACGTTGTCGGTATAAGCGTGCTGGTTGGTATCGTGGTATGGGCTCCCCGGCCGGTCATAGAGATGTGGGGCATCTATCAGGTAGATCCCCACGCCGTTAAAGTGGCCGTACAGCAGCGTGATCCGCCCGGCGAAGGTATCGCGGCGGGTCACCACCTGGGCATCCACCACGCCGCGGCGGATATCGGGAAACGCCGGCAACAGCACGCGGGTGTCGATACCCTCCGCAATTTGCGCCGCCGGCAGTGCGCCGATGACGTCCGCCAGACCGCCCGTCTTTAACAGCGGGAACATCTCAGAACATACATGTAAGACCTGCATTAGCGCTCCTGTTTGTGCCCCAATTTCCGCAGCATGTCGCGGGTCACCAGCACGATACCTTCCTCTGAGCGATAGAAGCGGCGTGCATCCTCTTCCGCGTTCTCACCAATCACCATACCTTCCGGGATGACGCAGGCGCGGTCAATCACGCAGCGACGCAGGCGGCATGAGCGCCCCACCCAGACATCTGGCAACAAGACTGCCGAATCAATGTTACAGAATGAGTTCACCCGCACGCGCGGGAACAGCACCGACTGCACCACCACCGACCCGGAGATAATGCAGCCGCCGGAAACCAGCGAGTTCAGGGTCATGCCGTGGCTACCGGAGCGGTCCTGCACGAACTTCGCCGGCGGCAGCGATTCCATATGGGTGCGGATCGGCCAGTTCTGGTCGTACATATCCAGCTCCGGCGTGACTGACGCCAGATCGAGGTTGGCCTTCCAGTAAGCCTCCAGCGTCCCCACATCGCGCCAGTACGGCTCAGCGTTCGGGTCAGACTGCACACAGGAGAGCGGGAAAGGATGTGCATAAGCCATGCCAGCTTCGGTGATCTTCGGAATGATATCTTTGCCGAAATCGTGGCTGGAGTTTTCGTTGCGATCGTCTTCTTCCAGCAGCTCATAAAGATAGGCGGCGTCAAAGATATAAATGCCCATACTGGCCAGTGATTTGGTCGGATCGGTTGGCATCGCCGGCGGGTTAGCGGGTTTCTCGACGAACTCAATGATTTTTTCGTTTTCATCGACCGCCATAACGCCGAAGGCGGATGCCTCTTCAATGGGCACCGGCATGCAGGCCACGGTGCAACGCGCCCCTTTTTCGACATGGTCGATCAGCATGCGCGAGTAATCCTGCTTATAAATATGATCGCCCGCGAGGATCACCACGTACTCCGCTTTGTAGCGGCGGATGATGTCCAGGTTCTGCGTCACGGCGTCCGCCGTACCGCGATACCAGTTTTCGCCGTGCACGCGCTGCTGGGCTGGCAGCAGATCGACAAACTCATTCATCTCTTCGCTGAAGAACGACCAGCCGCGCTGGATGTGCTGCACCAGCGTGTGCGACTGATACTGGGTAATGACGCCGATACGGCGGATCCCTGAGTTAATGCAGTTAGATAATGCGAAATCGATAATACGGAACTTGCCGCCGAAGTGAACGGCAGGTTTCGCACGCTTAATGGTGAGATCCTTGAGCCGGGTGCCACGCCCGCCCGCGAGGATCAACGCCACGGATTTGATGGGTAATTGACGCGCCAGCATCAGCGGATCGTTTTTTTCAAGCCTAACCATGATTAACTCCTTTTTACACCCCAGCTTTCCTTCTCATCCCGCCGCGCCGCCGCCACGAGTTCAACCGGAAGCTTCAGGGATTACGACCTTTGAAATACGCACACTCCGTGCGCGGGCCCATGCCAGACAGCCATGATGACCGGATTATCCTCTCCGGCGAAGGGAGGAACGGCGCGCCATTCCCCCTCAGGTAAAACCATATCGACCACCTCTGCGGTGGCGTTCAGCGTGAGCAGCCAGCGATCAGACAACTGGACCTGCATACACGCTGCGCCCTGCTGCCACTCCCCGGCAGTCAGCGGCTGGGCGTTTTGATTAAGCCAGCGCACGTTGCCATCCCCCTCCTGCCACCAGCGGTTGCCGGTCAGCGCCGGAATGCGGCGGCGCAGGTGGATCAGCGCCGCGGTAAACGCGGTTAATCCCGGGTTCGCCTGGCGCCAGTCCAGCCAGGTCAACGCGTTATCCTGGCAGTAGGCATTATTGTTGCCGTGCTGGCTGTGGCCCTGCTCATCGCCCGCCAGCAGCATCGGCGTCCCCTGAGCCAACAGCAGCGTCGTCAGCAGCGCATGCACGCTGGCACGCCGCCGTTCAATCACCGCAAGATTGGCGTCTAATCCCTCTATACCATGATTGTTGCTGTAGTTATTGTTAGTCCCATCGCGATTCTCCTCCCCGTTTGCCTCATTGTGTTTCTGATTGAAACAGACGCAGTCGCGCAGGGTGAAGCCATCATGGGCCGTCACCAGGTTGACCGTCGCCGATGGCAGCTTGCCATCGCGAGCAAAAATATCGCTGGAAGCAGCGAAGCGTTGGGCAAAGTCACCCAGGGAGACGTTTTGCTGCAGCCAGAAACGACGGGCAATATCACGAAAATGGTCGTTCCACTCGGTAAACAGCGGCGGAAAATTGCCCACCTGATACCCCCCCGGGCCGATATCCCAGGGTTCTGCAATCAGTTTCACCTGCGACAGCACGCTGTCGCGGCGGATAGCCTCGAACAGCGGCGCATCCTGGCGGAATTCCGGCGTCCGCCCCATCACCGAGGCAAGGTCGAAGCGAAAGCCGTCGACATGGCACTCGTCCACCCAGAAGCGCAAACACTGGCGCGCCCATTCCACCACCCCGGGGTGGCTGAGATTGAGCGTATTACCGCAGCCGGTCCAGTTGTGATAATCGCCATCCTCCCTTACCCAATAATAGCTACGGTTGTCGATTCCGCGCAGGGAGACGGTGGGTCCTTCAAGATCGATTTCCGCGCTATGGTTGAGCACAACATCCAGAATCACCTCGATGCCGGCGGCATGAAGCGCCTTAACCGCATCACGAAACTCATCGAGGGCACGCGCGGGGTCGCTGGCATAGCGCGGATCCAGCGCAAACCATGCCAGCGGGTTATAGCCCCAGTAGTTACTTAACCCCATCCGCTGCAGACGCGGCTCGCTGGCAAACTGCGCCACCGGCATCAGCTCAAGCGCGCTGATGCCCAGCGATTTGAAGTAAGCGATCATCACCGGGTGGCCCAGCGCCTTATAAGTTCCGCGAATGGCTTCCGGCAGCTGCGGGTGCAGCAGGGTGAGTCCTTTCACGTGCGCTTCATAAATCACCGTTTCCCCCCACGGGGTACGCGGCGGTTTATCGCCAAGCCAGTCGTAATGCAGATCCACCACTTGCGATTTTGGCGCGATTGCGGCGCTGTCGCGATGATCCGGCTCCCACATTCCACCATGCAGGCGTTCGTCATCCGGCAGATCGCCCTCGACCCGATGCGCGCAGGGATCGAGCAGCAGCTTTGCCGGATTAAAGCGGTGCCCCTGCGACGGATCCCAGGGGCCATGCACCCGGTAGCCGTAGCGCAGGCCCGGCCCGGCAGCGGCCAGCCAGCCGTGCCAGATGTCACCGCTGCGCGCCGGGAGGTCGAGGCGTTGCTCATTGCCTTGCTCGTCGAACACGCACAGCTCCACCCGCTCCGCATGGGCGGAGAAGAGCGCGAAGTTCACTCCCTTACCGTCATAGCTGGCGCCCAACGGCGCAGGTTTGCCTGCCGCGAGGGTAGTCATTGCGCCTCCCGAACCAGCCAGATCGTCGCCAGCGGAGGCAGGGTCAGCGATAGCGAGTGCTCGCGGCCATGGCTGGCGATCGCGTCGCTCTCCACCACACCGCCGTTACCCTGGTTGCTGCCGTGATAGTGCATTGAGTCAGTATTCAACGCCTCGCGCCAGCGTCCCGGCTGGTTAATGCCGAAGCGGTAGTCGTGGCGCGGCACCGGCGTAAAGTTGCTGGCGACGATAATCTCATTCCCGGCCCGGTCACGGCGCACAAAGACAAACACCGAACGCTCATGGTCGTCGACCACCAGCCATTCGAAACCGTAGGGGTCAAAATCCAGCTCGTGCAGCGCTTTATGGTGACGATATGTGTGGTTCAGGTCGCGCACCAGTCGCTGGACGCCGTGGTGCCAGTTATCGCCGCCTTCCAGCAGATGCCAGTCGAGGCTGCCATCGTGGTTCCACTCGCGGCCCTGAGCGAACTCATTGCCCATAAACAGCAGTTTTTTACCCGGGAAGGCGAACAACCAGCCGTAGTAGGCGCGCAGGTTGGCGAACTTCTGCCAGGCATCTCCCGGCATGCGGTCGAGAATCGATTTTTTACCGTGTACGACCTCATCATGGGAGAGCGGCAGCACGAAGTTCTCGGTGTAGTTGTAGAGCATGCCGAAGGTCATTTTGTCGTGATGGTAGCGGCGATGCACCGGATCGAGCTTCATGTAATCCAGGGTGTCGTGCATCCAGCCGAGGTTCCATTTGAACCAGAAGCCCAGCCCACCGCCGGCTGGCGGACGGGTGACGCCGGCAAAATCGGTGGACTCTTCCGCCATCGTCACCGCGCCCGGCGTCTGTTCGCCGAGGATGCGGTTGGTGCTGCGCAGAAACTCAATGGCTTCCAGATTTTCCCGACCGCCGTATTCGTTGGGGATCCACTCACCTGCCTTGCGGCTGTAATCGCGATAGATCATCGAGGCCACCGCGTCGACCCGCAGGGCATCAATCCCGAAGCGCTCGATCCAGTACAGCGCGTTACCGACGAGGAAGTTGCTGACTTCGCGGCGACCGTAGTTGTAGATCAGGGTATTCCAGTCCTGGTGATACCCCTCGCGCGGATCGCTGTGCTCATACAGCGAAGTGCCATCAAACGAGGCCAGCGCAAAATCATCCGCCGGGAAGTGGCCCGGCACCCAGTCAAGAATGACGTTCAGCCCGGCGGCATGCGCGGCGTTAATAAAATAACGGAAATCGTCGCGGGTGCCGAAACGGCGGGTCGGCGCATAAAGCCCGGTGGGTTGATAGCCCCAGCTGCCGTCGAACGGGTGCTCGTTAACCGGCAACAGTTCGAGATGGGTGAAGCCCATCCATTTCGCGTAGGGCACCAGTTGGTCGGCCAGCTCGCGGTAGCTCAGCCAGAAATTATTGTCAGTATGACGGCGCCAGGAGCCGAGATGCACTTCATAGATAGAGATCGGCGCATCGAACTGGTTCGCCACCTTGCGATCCGCGGGCTGTTCTACTTTTGGCGGCAGGTCGCAGATAAGCGAGGCGGTGTCAGGACGCATTTGCGATTCAAAGGCGTAAGGGTCAGCTTTGACCCGCAGATGGCCGTGGGCATCAATCAGTTCGAATTTGTACAGTTGGCCGTTATGCGCACCGGGGACGAACAGCTCCCAGATCCCGGACTCTTTGCGGAATCGCATCGGGTGGCGTCGGCCATCCCAGTAGTTAAACTGCCCCACCACCGAGACGCGGCGGGCGTTCGGCGCCCACACCGAGAAACGGGTACCGGTGACGCCGTCCATGGTGGCAGCGTGTGCGCCCAGCGTTTCGTAAGGGCGCAGGTGGGTCCCTTCCGACAGCAGCCAGACGTCAAGATCCTGCAATAGCGGACCAAAGCGATAAGGGTCATCAATCAGGTTCTGCTGCCCGTGCCAGGTGACGGCCAGCTGATAGCGAAAGGCGTTTTTGCGACGTGGCAGAACGCCGCTGAAGAAACCACGCGAGTCGAGGCATTCGAGCTTGCCGACTTTGCGTCCGGTTTTCGGTTCAATAACCCACACTTCGGTGGCATCGGGTAATAATGCGCGCACTTCCAGCCCGGCGTCAGTACGGTGCATGCCGAGCACGGAAAAAGGGTCCGCGAAATGACCGGCGATTAGCGCATTAATCACGTCTCTATCGATATGATTAGACATGCTTTCATCCTGTTGTAAGTGTCGCTCATTCCTGTAACTGGCGACTTTTTTGACCTGAACGGCGCAGTGCTCTCAGCATCCTCCTGCTCCGTCCCACCTTCAGGTAAGGAGTTCCTTACTTAAAGCATAGCCAAGGCTGGGTTACCTCCGTGGGGAAAAATCTAACATCCGCGTTTACTCCTTGTATTACGCAAAAAAAAAGGGGGCTTGAAGACCCCCTTTATGTTCATCCTGCGCTTACGCCAGCTGCCGAAGCATCCGGCGCAGCGGCTCCGCGGCGCCCCACAACAGCTGGTCGCCAACGGTAAAGGCCGACAGATACTCCGGCCCCATATTCAGTTTACGCAGGCGCCCTACCGGGGTGGTCAGGGTGCCAGTCACCGCGGCTGGGGTCAGCTCGCGCATGGTAATCTCACGATCGTTCGGGACCACTTTGGCCCACGGGTTGTGCGCGGCCAGCAGTTCCTCAACGGTCGGGATAGACACATCTTTTTTCAGCTTGATGGTGAACGCCTGGCTGTGGCAGCGCAGTGCGCCAACGCGTACGCACAGGCCGTCTACCGGGATAACGGACGAGGTGGCGAGGATCTTGTTGGTCTCCGCCTGGCCTTTCCACTCTTCGCGGCTCTGGCCGTTATCCAGCTGTTTGTCGATCCACGGGATCAGGCTGCCCGCCAGCGGCACGCCAAAGTTATCGACCGGCAGTTCGCCGCTGCGGGTCAGCGACGTCACTTTGCGCTCGATATCCAGAATGGCGGAAGCCGGGTTCGCCAGCTCTGCCGCAACATGGTTGTGCAGCTGACCCATCTGGCTCAGCAGCTCGCGCATATGACGCGCACCGCCGCCGGAAGCCGCCTGGTACGTCGCCACGCTGACCCACTCCACCAGATCCTGGGCAAACAGGCCGCCGAGGGACATCAGCATCAGGCTGACGGTACAGTTGCCGCCGACAAAGGTTTTGACACCGTTGTTCAGGCCGGCGGTAATCACGTCCTGGTTAACCGGGTCGAGGATAATGATCGCATCGTCCTTCATGCGCAGCGACGACGCGGCGTCAATCCAGTAACCCTGCCAGCCGCTTTCGCGCAGCTTCGGATAAATATCGTTGGTGTAATCGCCGCCCTGGCACGTGACAATAATGTCCAGAGCCTTCAGCGCGTCCAGATCGAACGCATCCTGAAGCGTGCCACCGGTGCTACCGCCGAATGACGGCGCTGGCTGTCCCAGCTGGGAGGTAGAGAAGAACACCGGGCGAATGGCGTCGAAATCGCGCTCTTCAACCATGCGTTGCATGAGAACAGAGCCGACCATTCCGCGCCAGCCGATAAAACCAACATTTTTCATAACGTATTCCTGCGAGGTGTGTGCTGTTTGTGCCTGGCCAGTTTCCAACTGGATTATCCCTCACCTTACAAAATGCAGCTAAAGTCGCAAGTGAAATTAATCAATGATTGCTGAACAATCAGAAATGCAACTTATCCTGCACATTGTCCACCGTCGCTGGTCGTCGTCAAAAACGCAACGATTATCGGGGAAATCCCCCGGGGAATGGAATATTTTCCGTCGCTATTTTATTGATCCTGATTATGGATTAAGCGCGAAATCGAGTGATTTGCCGCTTGCCAAAAAAAAGCGACAAACCCAGACACAGCAAGGCCTGATGAGGGATACGAGTCTTGTCGTAGTGCTCATCGTCGTGGGTGGCGGAAGGGGAAAAGAGGGATAAAGGGCGGCTTATGACAAAGAAGCCAGGGTAAGCAGCGTTACCCTGGCTTTTTATTCCCCGCGAGCGGGAGGTGAGCGGGCTTAGCTCAGCAGCTGGAAGGCGATCATACCGACAATCGCCCCGGTGGTACCCAGGATGGTTTCCATCATGGTCCAGGTTTTCAGCGTCTGGGCTTCCGTCGCACCGGTAAATTTACCGAACAGCCAGAAGCCGGCATCGTTCACGTGGCTCACCACAATCGAGCCGCCGGCGATACAGATAGACAACGCTGCCATCTGCGCGCCGCTGTAGTTCAGTTGCTCAATGACCGGCATCACCAGACCGACCGCCGTCAGACAAGCAACGGTCGCGGACCCCTGAATGATACGGACGGCAGCCGCCAACACGAAGCAGGTAATCGCAATCGGCAGACCCAGGCCTGTCAGCGCTTCGCCGAGCGCCGGGCCGACGCCGGAGTCAACCAGCACCTGCTTGAAGACGCCGCCGGCGCCGATCACCAGCAGGATAATCCCCGCCGGCTGCAGCGCGTGGCCACAGATCTCCATCACGCGGTCTTTCGCCATCCCCTGGCGCATCGCCAGACCGTAGATCGCGACCAGACAGGCAACCAGGATCGCGGTGAACGGATGGCCGATAAACTCGAACCATTCGTAGGCGGTAGATCCCACCGGCACAAAGCGCGCGGCGATGGTTTTGAGGCCTACCAGCACCAGCGGCAGCAGGATCAGCGACAGGCTAAAGCCGAAGGACGGCATTTTGCCTTCGCCGAGATGCGGTTCGCTGATATCGTCAGGAATGTGCAGCTCAACGTAGCGGCTAATGAAATTCCCCCATAACGGACCGGCGATAATCATCCCCGGGATCGCCGCACACAGGCCAATCAGGATCATCCAGCCAAAGTCGGCGTGCATCTGCGACGCCAGCAGCATCGGCGCCGGCCCCGGCAGCAGGAACGCCGCGGCGGCGGCAACGCCTGCAAACAACGGGATCACCAGCTTCACAAGGTTAGTGCCGGTATGGCGCGCCATCGAGAAGGCGACGCTAATCAGCAGCACGATCGCCACTTCGAAGAACAGCGGCAGCGCGCAGATAAGACCGGCAAGACCAATCGCATAGTGCGCGCGGCTATGGCCGAAGGATTTGAGCATCTTGACGGCAATCTGATCGACCGCCCCCGTTTCATGCAGGATCTTACCGAACATCGCGCCGAGCGCGACGACGATCGCCAGGAAGCCCAGCGTACCGCCCATCCCTTTCTCCATCGTCGCCGCGATTTTATCCAGCGGCATNCCGGAGAAGAGACCTGCACCAATAGAAACCACCATCAAAGCCACGAAGGCGTGCATCCGCGCTTTCATGACTAAAAACAGCAGCAGCAATACCGAGCCGACTGCTGTTAAAACAAGCGTTAAAGTACTCACTAGTGACTGCCTTTGTTGATCACCTCGATGGTGCTGGCCACCACGCCTTCCAGCGGCTGGTCGATATCGACGATAAGCACATCGCTCTCGTCGGCGCCTGGTTCCTGCAGCGTTTCAAACTGCGTCACCAACATTTGGGTTTTGAAGAAGTGTCCTTTGCGTGCCTTCAGACGGTTTTCGATCACGTCGAAATCGCCTTTCAGATAGATGAAGGAGAGGTTCGGGTTGCCCTTGCGCAGAATGTCGCGGTAGCTCTTCTTCAGCGCCGAGCAAACAATCAGCGACACCTTGTTGGTACGCTGCATGGCAAACGCGGCGTCATTCAGCGCCTGCAGCCACGGCGTGCGGTCATCATCGTTCAGCGGCTCACCGGAGGCCATCTTGGTGATGTTGCTGCGCGGATGCAGAAAGTCGCCGTCAAGAAACGCGGCATGCAGTTGATGCGCCACTTCGCTGGCGACAGCGGATTTCCCGCTGCCGGAAACGCCCATCAGAACATAGACGTGGTGATCATGATTAGTCGTGCTCAAAGCATCCTCCCACCGGACAGGTACGCCGCACCGTGGCTGACTCATCCAGCGCGAAGGCGGCGTATCGGTTGATTGTTACGGGTAACTGTTATCGGTAACATTGTCATGCCGGATCTGTGGAGAAGCAATATCCATTCGTGCCAGATGTGAATATGTGTGATCTACTTCAAACTTGTCAGTTTAAATTGATCCGCCCGGTGACAATGTGAAACCTAAATCTAACATCTTAGGGGTAATCGTTTCACCACGAATGCGCGCCAGCAGCCGTTCGGCGCCGATGCGCCCCATCCGCTCGCGCGGGGTCAGGACGCTGGCCAGCCGCGGCTCCATCACCTGGCCGATATCGTGGCCGTGGAACCCGGCAATCGCCATATCATCGGGGATCTTCAGCCCCAGGCGCTGGCATTCAAACGCCGCGCCGACCGCAAGGTCATCGTTGGTACAGAAGATACCGTCAAGCTGCGGATATTCGCGGCGCGCCTGACGCATCAGCTCGATCCCCGACGAGTAGGACGAAGATTGCTCCACCATCACGCTATAGGGCGTCATCCCGGCGTCGAGCATCGCCTGCTCGTACCCCTTCTGTTTGATGATAGTACGTTCATCGAGACGCGCCCCCAGATAGGCGACGTGGCGATGGCCGCGGGCGATAATCGCCGCGGTCATCTGCCGGGCGGCTTCAAAGTTATCAAACCCGACGGCGATATCGAGGCACGGCGACCGGCTGTCCATCAGCTCCACCACCGGAATGCCGGCGACTTCAATCATCTTCAGGGTGCGAGGCGTATGGGTGCGTTCGGTAAGGATCAGACCGTCAATGTTCCAGGAGAGCATCGATTCGAGGCGTTTCTCTTCCATTTCCGGCTTATAGCCGTAGTGCGCCAGCATGGTTTGATAGCCGAAGGCGTCGGTGACGCTTTCGATACCGCGCAGCACTTCCGAGAAGACCTGGTTGGTTAACGATGGCAGCAGCACGCCGATGGCGCGACTGGTCGCGTTGGAGAGAATGTCAGGGGCGCGATTGGGAATATAACCCAGTTCATCGAGGGCAACGGCAATCTTGCCACGCAGCGCTTCGGAGACCTGCTCCGGGTTGCGTAAATAGCGACTGACCGTCATTTTGGTCACGCCGACAAGATCGGCTACATCCTGAAGTACGGGTCTTTTCTTTTTCATCGTCCTGACTGTGATCAACGGGGAAACATTTTCTCAGTTTATCACGGACAAAGCGCAACCTTCCCCAACATCGGAAAAGGCTGCGCAATTTATTTAACCTGGCTCAGATAACTATCAAACCGGCGGCAGATCGAACAGCAGGATCTCGCTATCGCTGTCGGCGTGAACCGAAATCGCCTGCTCGTCCCAAATCGCCAAACCGTCGCTGGTGGTGGCTTTGGTACCGTTGATGGTCACTTCACCTTTGACGACCTGGATCCACACGCGGCGTTCCGCGGCAATCTGATGAACCGACTGCTCATCTTTCAGCAGCGCCCAGCGATACAGCTCCATATCCTGGTACACTTTCAGCGAGCCATCTCGCGCATCTGGCGACAACACCAGCTGTTTACCCTGCGTGGCGTCGAAGCGGCGTTGCTCGTAGCGCGGGGTAATGCCGGTTTCTTCCGGAATAATCCAGATCTGATACAGACGCAGACGATCGGTTTTACTCGGGTTGTACTCAGAGTGGCGCACCCCGGTACCCGCACTCATGATCTGGAACTCACCCGCCGGCACCTGCTCTTTGTTGCCCATGCTGTCCTGGTGCTCCACCGCCCCTTCCAGCACATAAGTCAGGATTTCCATATCTTTGTGCGGATGGGTACCGAAGCCCTGACCAGCGTCGATGACGTCGTCGTTAATCACCCGCAGGGCAGAGAAGCCCATAAAATTCGGGTCATAATAGTTGGCGAAAGAGAAAGTATGCCAGGAATCCAGCCAACCATGGTTAGCGTGGCCACGTTCGTTCGCTTTGCGTAAGTAGATCATGTTGCACCCCCGTATGTTTTCGATGGATTCAGTGTGGACCCATTTCGCCGGCGATCATAGAGGGTGAAAATTGACTCCTCTGTTCAAAAAATATGAACAAGCGCCGAGGAGCCCGTTTTGCTTATTTTGCCAGGGTGATGGTGGCCGGAGAAGGCTGCTCAAAGCCGCGCTGCAGGATCTCCATATTGGTGAGAACGTCAGATTCCTTGACGTAATTCGGCTGGCCGTTGACGAGGGTGTCATACAGCGCGTCGTACACCCGACCGTAGTCGCCGGTCTCCAGCGGCACTGCTTCACGCACCGTCTCCCCCGCCTCGTTGACGTACACCAGCTCGCCGACGCTGTCGTCCGCCCCAAAACCCGGCTCGCCCGGCATGATATTGGCCTTCAGGCTGGTCTCCTGCTGGTCAATGCCGTATTTCACAAACGAACCTTTATGGCCGTGAACGATAAATTTCGGGTAGTCGATCTGCACCAGATGGCTGGTCTTAACGATGGCCTTCAGATCGCCGAAGAACAGCTGGGCCTCAAAGGTGTCATCCGGGTTGGCTTTATTGCGCAGCGAACGCAGATCGTAAGAGACATGGTCCGGGCGGCCGAACAGCGAAATTACCTGATCCAGGGTATGCACGCCGAGACCATAGAACTCGCCGTTTTGCGGGCCGCCGGGGTTGGTCTCCGCCACCGGGCGGTAGTTATCGAAATGGCTTTCGATCTCCACCAGTTCGCCGAGTTTCCCGCTCTCAATCACCTTTTTGGTGGTCAGGAAGCAGGAGTCGAAGCGACGATTCTGGTAGGGCGTCACCGTGAGGCCCTTGCTGTTTGCCAGGGCAAACAGGGTTTTGGCCTCCTCCAGCGTCGGGGTGAACGGCTTTTCCACCAGCACGTTTTTCCCCGCCTCCAGCGCCTTTTTCGCATATTCAAAATGGCTGTCGGCGTGAGTGCAGACCACCACCAGATTGACCTGTGGGTCGTTTAACACGTCATCAAGATCGCTGGTGAAATGGATATGGGAATACTGCGGTGCCTGCTCCTCGGGCTTCGCCCGGCGGCGGTAGATATGCGCCACATGCCAACGGTCTTTGCGGTGCAAAACGTAAGGAAGATGGTAGCGGGTGGTACTTTTGCCGAAGCCAATAAATGCGCAGTGCAGAGTCATAACGCTGTCCTTAGTTGATGAGCTACCTTCAACCATAGCGCAAGCCGGGGCATGACTTCATCCTCTCTGTCCGCTTTCCGCGAAGATTCGCCAGAAAAAACGTGCGAGCATCACTCCGACGGACACATCAATAATGAGTTAATTTACATCAAGTTAAACCATCACTTTGCCATTACAAGCCTTGAGCAAGGCGGCAAGTCGGTGGAGAAGTGGCAGGGCTGGCCGCGGAGGAGCAGCATCCTCACTCTGCTGACGGATCTACAGCAAAGCATCGAGCCGGTCGGCGAGACGCAAAAAAAAAGCCAGCACCCGGCTGGCTAAAGTAATACTGGAAGCAATGTGAGCAATGTCGTGCTTTCAGGCTTTCCGCAGGGGTCTTCCTGAATGCAGAGCAATAATAATCATTCTCATTCGCAGTTGTCTACTTTTTTTTGCAAATAATGCGTGTTGACTCGAACGCTGTAGTCAGTGATGTTTAAAGGGACTTTTCACCTGAATGAGGAACAAGGAATGAGTGACATCGTGATACGCCATGCTGAACCGAAAGATATTGACGCGATTCGTCAAATTCACGCCCAGCCGGAGGTGTATCACAACACGCTACAGGTCCCTCATCCATCCGAACATATGTGGCGGGAGCGGCTAACCGATACGCCCGGCGTGAAGCAGCTGGTGGCCTGTATCGATGAGCAAGTCGTCGGCCATTTGAGCATTGCCGTCGTCCAACGTCCCCGCCGTAGCCACGTCGCCGATTTTGGTGTCAGCGTGGATTCGCGCTGGCACAACCGCGGCGTCGCCAGCGCGCTGATGCGTACCATGATTGATATGTGCGACAACTGGTTACGCGTCGAGCGTATTGAGCTGACGGTGTTTGCCGATAACGCCCCGGCAATTGCGGTGTATAAGAAGTACGGCTTTGAGATCGAAGGCACCGGCAGGCGTTACGCGCTGCGTAACGGTGAGTATGTGGATGCGTATTATATGGCGAGAATGAAGTAGCGTGTTGCCGGGTGGCGGCTTCGCCTTACCCGGCCTACCGTTCGTGCGGCCTGCCTTTAATTTATTCACCATGCTGGCTGAAACTGCCGGTGTTGATGGGCCTCAAAATCGCTGAGACGTTCCCGGAAGGCCGGGGCAGCCCGCATGGATGCGGGCTGAGGGCCGTGTTTTGCACGGATGCTGCCTCGGCCCGACCCGAAGCCTGCCGGGATAAGTCGAAGGTACCACGAAGTGGCGATTTTGGCGGCCAGAGCCCGGGAGTACAGAGGGCGGCGGCGACTGGCCGCCCTCTGTGCGCTCCCTGCGCCGTGAGAGTCATAACGCAGAAGAAATATCGGGAGCGCAATGTGCTCTGAATTAACACAAAGCATATGTTTTTCCCGGGCCAAAAAAGTTGCAAACCGATAACAGTATCTACGTTCGCACAGTTGTAGGCCCGGTAAGCGCAGCGCCACCGGGCAACACATCAATACCCCGCCGTTAAATCATCCGGCGAACGTGGATCGGAGGCGCCATACAGCATGCCGTCCGGCCCTACCATGATGCTCTGGGTACTGCCCATCGCCTCTTTCAGCGCCACTTTCTGCCCCTTCGCCTCCAGTAGCTTCAAGGTATCCGGGCTAAAGCCTTTCTCCACCCGCAGCTCATCCGGCAGCCATTGATGGTGGAAGCGCGGCGCGTTGGTGGCTTCCGCGACGTTCATCCCGAAATCGATGGTATTGACCACCATCTGCAGCACGGTCGTGATGATCCGGCTGCCGCCCGGGCTGCCGGTCACCAGCCAGGTTTTGCCGTCTTTCACCACAATGGTCGGCGACATCGACGACAGCGGGCGTTTTTTCGGCTCCACCGCATTGGCGTCGCCGCCTACCAGACCATAAACGTTAGGCACGCCGGGCTTCGCCGAGAAGTCATCCATCTGGTTATTCAGCAGAATGCCGGAGTCCCCCGCCACGATGCCGGTGCCAAAGGTGGTATTCAGCGTATAGGTCACCGCCACCGCATTACCCTCTTTATCGACCACCGAGAAGTGGGTGGTCTGGTTACTTTCATAGGGCGCCAGCTTGCCCGGGCGGATCTGACTGGAAGGTTTGGCCTTGTTGACATCAATCTCGGCGGCAATTGCTTTGGCGTAAGCTTTGCTGGTCAGCGCCTGCCACGGCACTTTGACGAAGTCAGGGTCGCCGAGATATTCAGAACGGTCGGCATAGGCGTGTTTCTCCGCCTCTGCCATTACCTGCATGGCGTCGGCGCTGCCAAAGCCATACTTCTGCATATCAAAATTTTCGAGGATATTGAGGATCTGCACGATGTGGATCCCGCCGGAAGACGGCGGCGGCATGGAGTAAACTTCATACCCGCGATAGTCGCCGCTAATCGGCGTACGTTCGACGGCCTTATAGCTGGCGAGATCGGCTTTGGTGATAAGTCCGCCGTGCTTTTTCATCTCGTCAGCGATCTGGTCGGCGATGGCCCCTTTATAGAAGGCGTCCGGGCCGTGCTCAGCAATCAGCTCCAGGCTCTTACCGAGATTCTTTTGCACCAGTCGATCGCCCTTTTTCAGCGGCTCGCCGTTCTTCCAGAAGATCGCTTTACTGTTTTCATGCTGCGGGATCACTTCGCTGCCGTAGGTTTTCAGATCGTCCGCCAGCGCATCGTTAACAATAAAGCCCTCTTCCGCCAGCTTAATCGCCGGGCGGATCACTTTGTTCAGCGGCATGGTGCCGTACTTTTCCAGGGCGAGGGAGAAGCCCGCGACGCTGCCTGGCGTGCCGGAGGCCAGATGCGAAGTCAGCGATTTTTTACTGTCCGGGTTGCCCTGGTCGTCAAGGAACATGTCGCGGGTGGCCTGTTCCGGCGCCATTTCGCGGAAATCGATCGCCGTGGTCTGGCCGTCTTTAGTCCGCAGCAACATAAAACCGCCGCCGCCGATATTACCGGCCTGCGGATGGGTGACCGCCAGCGCGTAGCCAACCGCAACTGCCGCATCGACAGCGTTGCCGCCCTGGCGCAGAATATCCACGCCGACGCGGGTCGCCAGCGCGTCCACCGACGCCACCATCCCCTGCCGGGCGCGTACCGGGTGGAACACATCTTCCTCTACGCCATAAGAGACCGGTGGCGGCGGTGGCGGATTGGCGGCGACGGTGAAACTGCCGCCCGCCAGCAACGCAGCGATGACCACCTGGCGCCATATTGTTGTTTTTATCATTGTCTTACTCCTGAAAGGTAGGTTTCATTCCCCGCTTAAGCCTGGTTGATAACGCCTAAAAAATCATTGTTATGGCAGATTCGAGGTACACTTAAGTGATCCCACGCACGGGAGGAGAAAACCATGAAAGCGATTCTGTTTCTGGCGGCGCTGATGCCGCTTGGCGTATTAGCCCAGCCGATCAATGTTAATAACAACCCTAACCAGCCGGGTTACGTGGTCCCCAGCCAGCAGCGCATGCAAAATGAGATGAAGGTGCAACAACAGCAGCAGCAGAGCATGCTGAAGCAGGATCTGAACAATCAGACCCGCTCGCAGCAGCAGCATTTGCAAAACCAGTTGCAGACGAATCAGCAGCGTGCGGCCCAGGGCGGCAATCTCAATCCGCAGCAGCAGGTGCTACCGAACAACAACGGTGGAATGCTGCGGCAGACCAACCCGTAAAGGTCAGCCGCAGCAAATCCGTCTTAAGGCTGGAAATTCGGCCCGATGACGTCAATGGCATCGGTGCAGATGCAGTCTACGCCCCAGCGCAGCAGCTCGGCGGCGCGCTGGGGTTTATTGACCGTATACACCAGAATGTGCAGGCCGGCCTGTTTCAAGCTTGCCACCCGCGCCGCATCCAGCAGTTTGTGGTTGAGATGAATCGACACGCAGCCCAGCCGGGTGGTCAATTCGCGCCAGTCATCGCGCCACTCATCCAGCAGCAGCCCGCGCGGCAGCTCGGGCGCGGCTTTCTGCGCCGCTTCCAGGGCATCAATTTCAAAAGAGGAGAGCAGCGGCGCGGTCATGCCTTGCCACAGATCGCGCGCGGCCAGGGCCACCACGTTGCCGGTCTGCGGCCCCAGCCCGGTGGTCGGCTTAATTTCGATATTCGCCATCATACCGTGACGGCGGCAGCGCTCCGCCACCTGAGAGAGCAACGGCAGCGGCTCACCCTTAAATTCACGGCTGAACCAGCTGCCGGCATCGACCTTCAGCAGATCGTCCCACGCCAGCTCGCCCGCCACGCCCCAGCCGTTGCTGGTGCGTTCGAGATTATCGTCATGCAGCAGAAAGATCTGCCCGTCCTTCGACAGCTTGGCGTCAAATTCAATCATCGTGTGCCCGTAGCGGGCGCCGACGTCGATAGCCGCCAGGGTGTTCTCCGGCGCCAGTTTACCGCCGCCGCGATGGGCGACGATGCGGGGATAAGGCCAGTTACTCATGCGCGTTGTCCTGTTTCACCATCAAAGAGATGCAGATGTTCCAGGGGCAGATGCAGCCATAGCGTACTGCCGCCCGCCGGGCGCTGCTGATGCGGCAGTCTGACCACCAGCTTCTGCTCGCCCCAGCGCCCGTGGGCGAGGTTATCGGCACCTAAAATTTCCAGGGTATCCATCAGCAGCGGGATGCCGCCTTGCGCCTGCGAGCTTAAAATAAAGTGCTCCGGGCGGATACCGAGCGTCATTTTACGCCCGGCGTAGCGCCGATGCTCGTGATTCATCGGCAGCTGTATGCCGCCTCCCAGCTCAAAGCGGCCGCCGTCATCGCTCACCCGCCCTTCCAGCAGGTTCATGGCCGGGCTGCCGATAAAGCTCGCCACAAAGCGGCTGGCGGGCTTCTCATACACTTCCACCGGGGTGCCGATCTGCTCGGCAACGCCTTTATTCATCACCATCACCCGCTGGGCCAGGGTCATCGCTTCGACCTGATCGTGGGTGACGTACAGCGAAGTCGTTTTCAGGCGGCGATGCAGCTGCTGCAGTTCCAGACGCATCTGCACGCGCAGCTTGGCGTCGAGATTTGACAACGGTTCGTCGAACAGGAATACCGCCGGGTCACGCACGATAGCGCGGCCCATCGCCACGCGCTGGCGCTGACCGCCGGAGAGCTCCCGCGGGCGACGCTTGAGCAGACCATCCAGCTCCAGAATACGCGCCGCCTCCTGCACCCGCTCGGCAATCAATCCCTTACCCATGCCGCGGATCTTCAGCCCCCACGCCATGTTCTCTTCCACGCTCATATGCGGATAAAGCGCATAGTTCTGGAACACCATGGCGATGCCGCGATCTTTCGGTTCCATCTCAGTCACCCGTTTGCGATCGATCCAGATATCGCCGCTGGTCACCCGCTCCAGTCCGGCAACCATCCGCAGCAGCGTTGATTTCCCGCAGCCCGACGGGCCGACCATGACGATAAATTCCCCGTCCGCCACGTCCAGCGTCAGCGGTTGAATCACCTGGGTTTTGCCATCCCAGCTTTTGCTTACTGCCTGTAGTTTTAAACCAGCCATTTTATTTCTCACTATCGACCAGGCCACGCACAAAGGCGCGCTGCATGGCTAAAACGATGACAACCGGCGGGATCAGGGTCAGCAGCATCGCCGCCATCACCTGATTCCACTGGGTAGTACCTTCGCCGGTGGCGATCATGCCTTTGATACCGGCGACGGCGGTGCCAAGATTCACATCCTGAATAATCAGCAGCGGCCACAGATATTGGTTCCAGCCGTAGATAAAGGTGATGACGAACAGCGCCGCAAGATTGGTTTTCGACAGCGGCAGCACGATGTCGCGGAAAAAACGCATCGGCGAAGCGCCATCGATGCGCGCCGCTTCAATCAGTTCGTCCGGCAGGGTCATAAAGAACTGGCGGAACAGGAAGGTGGCGGTGGCCGAAGCCATCAACGGCAGCGTTAAGCCGGCGTAGCTGTCGAGCATTTTGAGGTTGGCGATGACCTCCACCGTCGGGAAAATACGCACCTCGACCGGCAGCATCAGGGTGATAAAGATCATCCAGAAGAACAGGTTACGCAGCGGAAAGCGGAACCAGACGATGGCGAAAGCCGAAAGCATCGACACCACGATTTTGCCCAGCGTAATGCCAAACGCCATGATGAAACTGTTGAGCATCATCAGCCAGAACGGCGCGCTGTTGACGCCGACGCCGTTCACCCAGATGGTCTTCATGTTCTCCAGCAGATGGCCGCCGGGGATCAGGGTCATCGGCGTTTCGAACACCGATTGGTTATCCAGCGTCGCCGCCACGAAGGCGACGTACAGCGGAAATAAAATGACGGCAATACCCAGAATGAGCATGGTGTGGCTGAAAATCGTCAGCCCGCGACGGTTCTCAATCATTGGTAACGCACCTTACTTTCAACGTAACGGAACTGCACCACCGTCAGGATAATGACGAGGAACATCAGCACCACCGACTGCGCGGCGGAAGCGGAAAGATCGAGTCCGGCAAAACCTTCGCGATAGATTTTGTAGATCAAGGTGGTGGTGGCCTGCACCGGGCCGCCGGCGGTGGCGGCATCGATCACCGGGAAGGTGTCGAAGAAGGCGTAAACCAGGTTGACCACCAGCAGGAAGAAGCTCACCGGCGCAATCAATGGCAGCGCCAGCTTAAAGAAGCGACGAATCGGCCCGGCGCCGTCGATGGCGGCGGCCTCAACCAGCGAACGCGGGATCGACTGCAGCGCGGCGAAGAAGAACAGGAAGTTGTAACTTATCTGCTTCCAGACCGAGGCGAAAACCACCAGGAACATCGCCTGGCCGCTGTTCTGCGCGTGGTTCCAGTCGTAACCCAGCTCGCCGAGGAAATGGGTGATCAGCCCGCGCCCGGGGTTGAAGAGGAAGATCCACAGCACCGCCGCGACGGCGGGGGCCACAGCATACGGCAGCAGCATCAACGTCTGATAGAAGCGGCTACCGCGCACCACGTAGTCGACCAGCGCGGCAAAAAATAGCGAAATGAGCAGGCCGCTGGCGGTCACCAGGGTGCTGAATTTTATGGTCGTCCAGAACGAGTCCAAATAGTACGGGTCGTGGAACAGGGTGACGAAGTTATCCAGGCCGACAAACTGGCTGGAAAGGCCAAACGGATCGACACTCTGCAGCGAGTACCACAGCGCTTCGCCCGCGGGCCAGATAAAGAAAATCAGCGTGATAATCAGCTGCGGCGCGACCAGCACATAGGGCAGCCAACGCGAGCGGAATACCGGACGGGTTGATGACATTGAGATTGGGTTCCTGAACAATGCCGGGTGGCGGCTACGCCTTACCCGGCCTACATAGGGCACATCGTAGGCCCGGTAAGCGCAGCGTCACCGGGCAAGTTACAGATTACGATTTGGTCGCTTGCTCGAAGCGGCGCAGCAGTTGATTCCCACGCTGAACGGCGGAATCCAGCGCCTGTTGCGGGGTTTTCTTGCCGGTCCACACGCTCTCCAGCTCTTCATCGACGATAGTGCGGATTTGCGGCATGTTGCCCAGACGCAGGCCTTTGGTGAACGGCAACGGCGGCTTGTTCAGCATCTGGCGGGTGGCGATATCGGCGCCCGGGTTCTTATCATAGAAGCCCTGCTGGCGCGTCAGATCGTAGGCCGCAGTGGTGATCGGCAGATAGCCGGTTTTCTGGTGCCATTCGGCGGCGATTTCCGGTTTGGTCAGGAAGTCGAGGAACTTCGCCACGCCGGTGTAAGTCTCTTTGTCTTTACCCTGCATCACCCACAGGCTGGCCCCGCCGATGATGGCGTTCTGCGGCGCGCCTTTCACGTCGGCATCGTATGGCATCATGCCGACGCCGTAGTTGAATTTGGCGTACTGACGAATATCGGCCAGCGAGCCGGATGACGCGGTAGTAATCCCGCAGTCACCGTTATAGAACTTCTCGGTGGACTCGTCTTTGCGCCCGAAGTAGCTGAAATCGCCCTTCTTGTTCATCTCTTCGAGCAGAGCGATATGCTTCACCTGCTCCGGCTTGTTGAACTCCAGAACCGCGTCGGTACCGTCGAAGCCGTTATTCTTCGTGGCCACCGGCAGACCGTGCCAGGCGCTGAAGTTTTCAATCTGGATCCAGCCCTGCCAGCCGCTGGCGTACCCGCACTTCATCCCGGCGGCTTTCAGCTTCGCTGTGTAGGCCGCCAGATCCTGCCAGGTCTTCGGCGGCTGCTCCGGATCTAAACCGGCTTTTTTGAAGGCGTCTTTGTTGTAGTACAGCACCGGGGTAGAACTGTTAAACGGCTGGGAGAG
>NZ_PIOG01000139.1:0-6944 GCF_002810545.1 Klebsiella sp. A-Nf5
GGCGGAGTATGAGGAACAGCGTGACTTCCCCGCAGTGGAAGGGACCAGCCGCCTGTCGCCCTGCCTGGCTATCGGGGTACTGTCGCCGCGTCAGTGCCTGCATCGTCTGCTGACGGAACACCCCGCCGCGCTGGACGGCGGGGCAGGCGCCACCTGGCTTAATGAGCTGATCTGGCGCGAGTTTTACCGCCATCTGATGGTCTACTATCCGAAACTCTGTAAAGGACGCCCGTTTATCGCCTGGACCGATCAGGTCGCCTGGCGCGAAGATGATGCCGCCCTGCGGGCGTGGCAGCGCGGGGAGACCGGCTTTCCGATAGTCGATGCCGCGATGCGCCAGCTTAACGCCACCGGCTGGATGCATAACCGGTTGCGCATGATTGTCGCCAGCTTCCTGACGAAAGATCTGCGCCTCGACTGGCGGGCAGGGGAGCGTTACTTCATGAGTCAGCTGATTGATGGCGACCTGGCGGCGAACAACGGCGGCTGGCAGTGGGCGGCCTCGACGGGCACCGACGCCGCGCCCTACTTCCGCATATTTAATCCCATCACCCAGGGCGAGAAGTTTGATAAGCAGGGGGTGTTTATGCGTCGCTGGCTGCCTGAGCTGGCAAAGGTGCCGGAAAAAGCGCTGCATCAGCCGTGGGCGTGGGCGGATAAACAAGGGATCAAACTGGATTATCCGCGCCCGATAGTCGATCACAAACAGGCGCGGCAGGAGACGCTGGCGGCCTGGGAGGCCGCCAGAAAAGGAATTACTCCACCGCCAGACGGCGGGTCCTGACCTTCAGTGAGTGATACAGCCAGATGACCAGCACCACGCCAACGCAGGCCAGCGCGCCCCAGGTGATCTGGCTGAAAACCTTGATGTAGGCGTCAATGGAGTAGTTCACCGCCCCGGCGGCGTCGAATGACGCCTGCGAGGTCTGGTCGGCAATAACGCCGGCCAGATAGTTGGCGATGGCTCCGGAGAGCAGCATATAGATGCCGGTCAGCACCCCAGTGACCCCCGGGATCTCAATGCGGGTGATTTGCGACATCGCGACCGGATCGATAAACAGTTCGGCAAAGCCCATCACCGCCAGACCCAGTACCATCAGCGGCATGGACGACTGGCCATAGGCCGCGGACCAGCGGGCGCTGAGGGTCAGGATGCAGAATCCGGCGCTCATCAGGCCCAGACCGAGGGCAAATTTCCCCCAGATGCGCACGGTGCGATTGCCACCGACGCTCTCTTTCACCAGCCACGCCAGCACCATCCCGCAGAGCATCACCGCGAAGGCGTTGACCGACTGGAACATGGCGGTAGGGACTTCGTAGCTCATGATATGGCGATTAACGAAGCGGTCAATATACAGGCTGATGGAGCTCCCGCCCTGCTGGGCGAAGGCCCAGAACAGCAGGCTAAACGCGGTGAGGACAACGATCAGGCGCAGATCCTTACGCTGTTTATCGGTTTCAGCGCGCAGGTAGATCCGCGCCAGCACCGCCAGGCCGATAACGGTGGCCACGATCAGGGCATACACCGACCACTCCTGCCAGAACAGCACGGCGATCAGCAGCGGGGCGGTAACCAGCAGCACCAGCAGCCAGCCCCAGTTCGGCAGCAGGAAGGTTCGCGCGCACAGCGCCTGGCGGTTGACGCCGGCGGTATGCTGGAAGTGACGGTTGCCGCAGAGAAAAATCACCAGTCCCGCCACCATGCCGATGGCCGCCAGGGCAAAGCCCATCGCCCAGCTATACTCCTCCTGTACGTAGCCGCAGGCGATAGGCGCGATAATCGAGCCGATATTGCCCGCGGCATACATCAGCGAGAAGCCGCCATCGCGACGCGGATCGGCAGGTTCGTAGAGTTCGCCCAGCAGACAGCTGACGTTGGATTTAAACAACCCGTAGCCGCAGACGATGATCGCCAGCGACAGGTAGAGGAAGACCGGGGCGGTTTCACTGGCCCCGAGCACCAGATGGCCAATGGCCATCAGCAGCGCGCCGAGCATCACCGCCATCCGGTTGCCCAGCAGCTTATCGGCCAGATAGCCGCCGAGGATCGGCGTGACATAGACCAGCGAACAGTAGGCGCTGAACAGGGCGTAGGCGTGGTTATCGTCATATTTGAGCTGATTGGTGAGATAGAGGATCAGCAGGGCGCGCATGCCGTAGAAGCTAAAATATTCCCAGATTTGCAGCGCCACGACGTAGTAAATCGCCCGCGGTTGCGATGATGTTGTCTTCATGAGAAGTGTGGTTTCCTGGCGTAAAGCGAAAGTCGATCGTTCTGCATGAATAGCGCTTAATTAGTCATATTCATGGCTTGAGGGGCTTTCTGGTTATTTAATATGCTTTATTAGTGCATAAATATACACGAATGCGCGACGGGGTGGGTAGACAAAATGCGGGATCCGGTAAAAAGTCATGGTCGGTGCCGGTAGTGGACTATCGACGGCCCGAATGGATATGGTTATGTTATGCCTTTGTATACCCTGATTATCTGCTGGAGTGGCGATGAAAAATAGCGAACTGGAACAACTGATTAACGACAAGCTCAATAGTGCGGCCATCAGTGACTTCGCCCCTAACGGTTTGCAGGTGGAAGGACGCGACACGGTGCACAAGATTGTCACCGGGGTGACGGCCAGCCAGGCGCTGCTGGATGAAGCCGTTCGGCTGCAGGCGGATGCGGTGATCGTCCATCATGGCTATTTCTGGAAAAACGAGTCGCCAGTGATCCGTGGCATGAAGCGCCGCCGCCTGAAAACGCTGCTGGCCAACGATATCAATCTCTATGGCTGGCACCTGCCGCTGGATGCCCATCCGGAGCTGGGCAACAACGCGCAGCTGGCGCATCTGCTGGGGATTAACGTGCTGGGTGAAATCGAACCGCTGGTGCCGTGGGGCGAACTGTCGATGCCGGTTTCCGGCCTCGAACTGGCCTCCTGGATCGAAGCGCGGTTGGGGCGCAAGCCGCTGTGGTGCGGCGATACCGGGCCGGACACCGTCAGCCGCATCGCCTGGTGTACCGGCGGCGGCCAGGGCTTTATTGACGCCGCGGCGCGCTTTGGGGTGGACGCGTTTATCACCGGCGAGGTGTCGGAACAAACCATTCACTCTGCCCGCGAGCAGGGGCTGCATTTTTATGCCGCTGGTCACCACGCCACCGAGCGCGGCGGCATTCGCGCCCTCAGCGAATGGCTGACGGAAACGACCGACCTGGATGTCACCTTTATTGATATTCCCAACCCTGTCTGACGGGAGAGAGAAAAGTGCAGCGAGCGCGTTGTTATCTGTTAGGAGAAACGGCCGTCGTGCTGGAGCTGGAGCCGCCGGTCACGCTCGAGAGCCAGCAACGGATCTGGGGATTGGCCCAGCGTCTGTCTCACCACGAAGAGGTGGTTGACGCCATTCCCGGTATGAACAATATCACCGTGGTGCTCCGCCGCCCGCAGGAGATGGCGTGGGAGGCGATAGACCGTCTACAGCGCTGGTGGGAGGAGAGTCTTGCGCTGGCGCCGGAGTCGAGGTCATTAACCATCCCGGTGGTGTACGGCGGCGAGGCCGGGCCGGATCTCGGGGTGGTGGCGCAGCACAGCGGCCTGAGTGAAAAACAGGTTGTGGAGCTGCATGCCTCGGTGGAATACCTGGTCTGGTTTATTGGTTTTCAGCCGGGATTTCCCTACCTGGGCGGGCTGCCGCCGGCGCTGGCGACCCCGCGTCGCGCCGAACCGCGCGTGCGGGTCCCGGCCGGATCGGTGGGCATTGGCGGCGCGCAAACCGGCATCTATCCGCTGGCGACGCCTGGCGGCTGGCAGCTGCTGGGGCGGACCGCGTTGACGCTGTTTGACCCGGCGCGTAAGGAGCCTGCGCTGCTGCGCGTGGGCGATAAAATTCGCTTTGTGCCGCAAAAGGAGGGGGTATGTTGACCCTGATCCGCGCCGGTCTGTACACCTCGGTACAGGACGGTGGACGAGAAGGCCTGCGCCAGTCTGGCATCAGTCGCTGCGGCGCCCTGGATTATCCGGCGCTGGTGATTGCCAATCTGCTGGTTGGCAACGAGGCGAACGCCGCCGGGCTGGAGATAACCCTCGGCCAGGTGGAGATTGAATTTGCCCGCAGCGGCTGGTTCGCGCTGACCGGTGCCGCCTGCGAAGCGACGCTGGATGGCAAAGCGGTCTGGGTGGGCTGGCGTACCGCCTACCGGGCCGGACAGCGGCTGGTGCTGAAAACGCCGCAGCATGGCATCCGCAGCTATCTGGCGGTGGCGGGCGGGATTGCGGTCCCGGTGGTGCTTGGCTCGCGCAGCACGGATCTTAAGGCGGGGATTGGCGGTCTGGAAGGACGCCGCCTGCAGGATGGCGACCAGCTGAAGCTCGGGAAAGCCGCTCGGCGCTTTACCACCTCGCGCGGCGTCAAGCAGCTGCCGCTGGACAATCGCATTCGCGCGCTGCCGGGCCCGGAGTATCACGAGTTTGATGCGGCCTCCCAGGCGTCGTTCTGGCGCTCTCCCTGGCAGCTCAGCCCGCAGAGCAACCGCATGGGTTACCGCCTGCAGGGACAGCCGCTGAAACGGACCACCGATCGCGAAATGCTGTCACACGGTCTGCTGCCTGGCGTGGTGCAGGTGCCGCACAACGGCCAGCCCATCGTGCTGATGAACGATGCGCAAACCACCGGCGGTTATCCGCGCATCGCCTGCATTATTGAGGCTGATATGTACCAGCTGGCGCAGATCCCGCTGGGGCAGCCGATCCACTTCGTCGCCTGCTCGCTGGAGGAGGCGCTGAAGGCGCGGGCCGATCGTCAGCGTTATCTTGAACAATTGGCCTGGAGACTCCACGATGATGATTGATCTCAATGCCGATCTCGGGGAAGGGGGCGCGAACGATAGCGCGCTGCTCCAGCTGGTGTCGTCGGCGAATATCGCCTGTGGTTTTCACGCCGGCGATGCCCGGCTGATGGTGCAGAGCGTGCGCGAGGCGCTGAAGTACGGCGTGGCGGTGGGCGCCCATCCGGGGTATCCCGACCGGGAAAATTTTGGTCGTACGGCGATGGATCTGCCGCCGGAAACGGTCTATGCCCAGACGCTGTATCAGATTGGCGCCCTGGCGGCGATCGTTCAGGCGCAGGGCGGCGAGCTGCAGCATGTGAAGCCGCACGGCATGCTTTATAACCAGGCGGCCAAATCGCCGCCGCTGGCGGACGCCATTGCCCGCGCGGTCCGTGATGTTAACCCGAAGCTGGTGCTGGTGGGGCTGGCGGGCAGCGAACTGATCCGTGCCGGGCATCACTATGGTCTGACGACGCGTCAGGAGGTGTTTGCTGACCGCGGCTACCTGGCCGACGGTAGCCTGGTGCCGCGTAGCCAGCCCGGCGCGCTGATTGACAGCGAAGAGCAGGCCCTGGCGCAAACCCTCGAGATGGTGCAACACCACCGGGTGCGCAGCATCAGCGGCGAGTGGGCCAACGTGGTGGCGCAGACGGTGTGTCTGCACGGCGATGGCCCGCACGCGCTGGATTTTGCCCGCCGTCTGCGGGCGGCGTTTGCCGGGCGCCATATTCTGGTCAGCGCGCAACTGGACGCTGAAGCGTGACAACCTGAATGACCGCGAAGGAGAGAATAATGGCAGGCGTGTTGTTAACCGGTTTTGAACCCTTTGATGGCGAGACGGTTAACCCTTCATGGGAAGTGGTGAAGCTGCTGGACGGGATGATGATTGCCGGGCAGCCGGTGATCGCCCGCCAGCTCCCCTGTGTGTTTGGCGAGGCGCTGTCGGTGCTCTACGCGGCGATAGAAGACCTGCAGCCGAGGCTGGTCATTGCTGTGGGGCAGGCCGGTGGTCGCGTCGATATCAGCGTTGAACGTGTGGCTATCAATGTCGATGATGCGCGCATTCCCGATAACAACGGCCAGCAGCCTGTCGACACGCCGATCGTCGACGGGGGGCCGGCGGCGTGGTTCAGCACCTTACCGATCAAAGCGATCGTCAGCGCGTTGCGCGATCGTGGGATCCCGGCTTCGGTCTCCCAAACCGCCGGCACCTTCGTCTGCAATCACGTGATGTATGGTTTGCTACATAAGCTGCAGGAGCAGGCTGGCGTCAGGGGCGGCTTTATCCATATTCCATGGCTACCGGTGCAGGCGGCGGCCCATCCCGGCGAACCGAGTATGGCGACCGCCACCGTGCGGGAGGCGCTGGAAACGGCCATTGCCGTGGCGCTGCGCCAGTCGGTGGATAGTAAACTGGGCGGCGGCGCCACCCATTAACAGAAGGATGACAGTATGCCGGAAGGTCCGGAGATCCGCCGCGCGGCGGATAAACTGGAGGCGGCAATCAAAGGCGAACCTTTAACCGACGTCTGGTTCGCCTTTCCCCAGTTGCAACCCTACCAAACCTCGCTGATGGGTCAGCGGGTTACCCATATTGACACCCGGGGGAAAGCCCTGCTGACCCACTTCTCCGGCGGGTTGACTCTGTACAGCCATAATCAGTTGTACGGTGTCTGGCGCGTGGTTGACGCCGGGGAACAGCCCGCCTCTAACCGGGTGCTGCGCGTCAGGCTGCAGACCGCACGCAAGGCGATTTTGCTCTATAGCGCCTCGGACATTGAAATGCTCACGGCGGAGCAGGTTGCCCATCACCCGTTTTTACTGCGCGTCGGACCGGATGTACTGGATATGACGTTAACCGCGGAGGAGGTGAAAGCGCGGCTGCTGTCGACCAAATTCCGCCATCGTCAGTTTTCCGGCCTGCTGCTGGATCAGGCTTTTCTGGCCGGGCTCGGTAACTATCTGCGGGTGGAGATCCTCTGGCAGGTGGGATTAAGCGGAAAGCGTAAAGCCGCTGAACTGAGCGATAGTCAGCTGGATGCGCTGGCGCACGCGCTGCTGGATATCCCGCGGCTTTCTTATCGAACCCGCGGCCAGGCGGATGACAACAGGCATCACGGCG
>NZ_PIOG01000058.1:0-24815 GCF_002810545.1 Klebsiella sp. A-Nf5
AAATTTGATGAAGTAAAGCAGTACGGTGACGCGGGGTGGAGCAGCCTGGTAGCTCGTCGGGCTCATAACCCGAAGGTCGTCGGTTCAAATCCGGCCCCCGCAACCAATCAAATTTGACAAAGTGAAGCAGTACGGTGACGCGGGGTGGAGCAGCCTGGTAGCTCGTCGGGCTCATAACCCGAAGGTCGTCGGTTCAAATCCGGCCCCCGCAACCAACATCATAAACACCCTCAAGGGTGTTTTTTTGTTTCTGTCGCCGGCAAAACCTCTGCCGAAAACGGGAACGGCTATTGCCGCCCCCTCACCGGTTTACCCCTTCGGTAAAACAATATTGCTTGCCGACAGCATGCCCATGCGATGGTACATCGCACAGGCCGCCTCGACGATCGGCATCGCCAGCGCCGCGCCGCTGCCTTCTCCCAGACGCATACCCATATTGAGATACGGTTCGAGTCCCAGGTGCGCCAGCGCGATACGCGCCCCCTTCTCCGCCGAATAGTGGGACGGGATCAGATACGGTTTCACCTCCGGCGCTATCTGACACGCCGTCAGCGCCGCCGCGTAGGAAAGAAAGCCATCCACCACCACCGGCAGCCCGCAGGCCGCCGCCCCCAGCATTACCCCCGCCATCCCCAGCAGATCGAAACCACCGACTTTGGTCAGCACGTCGAGGCCATCCTTCGGGTCGGGCTGATTGACGGCGATAGCCCGCCGCACCACCTCCACCTTGTTGCCAACCTTCGCCAACGGCAGATTGGCGCCAATCCCGACCACCTCCTGCGCATCGCTGCCGGTCAGAACGCTGACGATCGCCGCCGCCGGCGTGGTATTGGCCATCCCCAGTTCGCCGACGCCAAACAGGGTAACGCCCTCCTGGGCCAGCGCGCGGGTGTAGCGCATCACCTCCAGCAACAGCTCCTGCCCCTGCTCGCGGGTCATGGCCGGGCCGCGGGCAATATTGCCGCAGCCCCGCGCCACCCGCATATTCACCACGCCGGGGAGCGGTTCGCTATCGATACCGACATCTATCACATGCACTTTCGCCCCGGCCTGGGCGGCGAGCACGCAGACGCCGGTAGTGCCGCGGGTCATATTCGCCGCCTGGATGGCGGTGACCGCTTTCGGCGAAATCGCCACCCCTTCGTCCCACACCCCATGGTCGGCGCACATCACCAACAGGGCCTTTTTCTCCACCTGCGGCTGGCCGCCCAGGCCGGGCATTCCCGCCAGCTGCACCGCCAGCGCCTCCAGACGCCCGAGGCTGCCGGGGGGCTTGAGTAAACCGTCGATGTGTTGCTGTGCCCGCGCCATGGCGTCAGCGTCCGGCGCGGGGATCGCCCGCAGAACCGTGTTTAAATTTTGCATACAGAATCCCTGCCAGAGCTGGCCCGGTCAGCCAGCGATTGAGTTATTTGATTTTGACGCCAATGCCGGAGACCACCAGCCAGACCACATCCGCCGCGGCCGCCAGGCGCTGATTGACCCGCCCGGCGATATCGCGAAAATGCCGCGCCAGGCGATTCTCCGGCACAATCCCCATCCCCACCTCGTTGGTCACCAGCACGACGTGCGCCGGGCAGCGCTGACAGGCGGCAATCAGCACGCCAATTTCGTCATCAATAGCCCGCTCCATGGCGGCGTAATCCCAGCCGTCGGGGTCGCTGTCGCCGCCGAGCGCGAACAGCAGGTTGGTGACCATGGTGGTGATGCATTCCAGCAAAATCGCCTCCTCTGGGGCGATATCCGGGGTGATCAGTTCATCAAGCTGCTGCCAGCGCTCGGCGGTGCGCCAGTGGGCGGGCCTGCCGTCGCGATGATGCTGGATCCTTGCGGCCATCTCGTCGTCAAAGATTTGCGAGGTGGCGATATATAACACCTGCGGCGCATCGGCAATCAGCGCCTCGGCATGGCGGCTTTTGCCGCTGCGCGCGCCGCCGGTAACCAGAGTCAGCATAGGGGCTCCTGATGTTGGCGCATGATGGCGTAAATTTTATCGATGGCGATATGTTCGCGCATGGCGTCCGCCAGCCGATCAAACTGCCGGGTTTTATAGCGGGCATATTCCAGCACGCTATCCAGAGGCGCCAGCCCTTTGCGCTGGCGCAGGCCGTTGAGCAGCGCCCGGGTAAAGGCATCGCTGTCGAACAGGCCATGGAGATAGGTGCCGAATGCCAGGCCGTCGTCGCTTATCGCCCCGTCGTCCACTGACTGTCCCGCTTTATGCAGTTGCAGCAGCGGCGGGCTGCCGGCCTCGCGGCGCGTCTCGCCCATATGAATTTCATAGCCACTGACGCGCAGACCCGCCGCGTCGGCTAGCCAATCCGGGAGCGCAGACCCCAGGGTCGCCTGTACCTGGGTGGTGGTTTTGTGCTGAGCGAAGTGGGTCACGGTCTTCAGCACCCCCAGTCCGGGCTGGGTGCCAAGGCCAGACTCCACCTCATCAATAATGGTTTCGCCCAGCATCTGATAGCCGCCGCAGATCCCCAGCAGCGGCACCTTGCGCTGCCGGGCCTGCTCGACCGCGTGCGCCATGCCGCTCTCGCGCAGCCAGCACAGATCGCCGAGGGTATTTTTACTGCCCGGGAGAATGACCAGGTCGGCATCGGCCAGCGCCTGCGGATCGCGGACATAGCGCACCCGGACGTCAGGCTGCGCCGCCAGGGCGTTAAAGTCGGTAAAATTGGCGATATGTGGCAGGTGAACCACGGCGATGTCGATGTCGCGCCGGTCGGTGCGATGGTATTTCCCGGCCTGCAGCGCGACGCCGTCTTCATCCTCAAGATCCACGTCAAGCCACGGCATAACGCCCAGCACCGGCACCCCGGTCAACGCCTCGATCTGCTCTATCCCGGAGCGCAGGAGCGCCACATCGCCGCGGAATTTATTGATGATCACCCCTTTGACCCGCGCCCGCTCCTCGGGCTGGAGCAGCGCCAGCGTGCCGTAAATCGCGGCAAATACCCCGCCGCGGTCGATATCGGCCACCAGGATCACCGGACATTGCGCCATCTCGGCCATGCCCATATTGACGATATCGCGGTCGCGCAGGTTAATCTCCGCCGGACTGCCGGCGCCTTCCAGCACCAGCGCCTCATACTCCCCGGCCAGGCTCTGGTAGACCGCGAGGATCTGCTCGCGCAGGTGCGGCTTGTACTGGTGATAGCTCACCGCGTCCATGCTGGTCGCCACCTGCCCCATCAGCACCACCTGCGCCTGACGGTCGCTGGTGGGCTTCAGCAAAATCGGGTTCATGCGGACATCCGGCGCGATCCCTGCCGCTTCGGCCTGGAAAATCTGCGCCCGGCCCATCTCTTTGCCATCCGGCGTAATGCCGGAGTTCAGCGCCATATTCTGTGATTTAAACGGCGCGGTGCGCAGCCCATCCTGATGAAAAATGCGGCACAGTCCCGCCACCAGCACGCTTTTCCCGACGTCGGAAGCCGTGCCCTGTAACATCACTGCCAGCGTCATGACGCCTCCTTTATCGCGCCTATCGCGTTGTTGTGCATCCGCTGAAAAAACTCCGCTTCGGTTTTACACAGCGGCAACCCCAGTTCGCTATGAAGTTTCACCAGCCACGGCTGCGTCAATCCCGCCCGGTCCATCGTCTCCGCGCAGGCAAATACCTCGCCGGGATCCCCCTCGGCCAGCACTTCGCCGTGACGCAGAACGTAAACAGCATCGCTCACCTCATAGATCAAATCGATATCATGGCTGGAGATCACCACGCGCCGCCCCTGCCCGACAATGCGCTGGATGATGGCGATCATCTGCGCCCGCCCCCGGGGATCGAGGCCCGCAGTGGGCTCGTCAAGCAGCAGGTAGCGCGCCTGCAGCACCAGCGCCCCGGCGATCGCCACCCGTTTTTTCTGCCCATGGCTGAGGCACTGGATCGGCTGCTGGCGAAACCCCTGGGCATCGACGAGGGTCAACGCTTCATCCACCCGGCGGGCGATCTCCTCTTCCGCCACCCCGAGGTTACGCAGACTAAAAGCGATATCGCTGTCGATATCGGTATAGAAAATTTGCTGGTCCGGATCCTGAAACACCGTCGCCACCTGCTGGCGCAACGCCAGCAGACCGCGCTTGCTGTAATTCAGCGCCTCTCCTTGCCACAGCACCGCCCCCTGCTGCGGGCGCAGCAGGCCGCTCAGGTTCATAAACAACGTCGACTTTCCGCAGCCGTTGGCCCCCACCAGGCCGGTCACCGCGTGGCGGGAAAAATCCAGCGTCAGCCCTTTGAGTACCGGCTCATCCTGATAGCGAAACCAGAGATCGGTTGTGGCAAGCATACTTATCCTTAGAGGTGAAAATCACCCTGGTACAATTTGATATCCAGCGCCGTGCTCATCTGCTGATAGCGCAGGAGGACGCGGGTGAACAGCAGTCCCACCAGCATCGCCAGAGAGCGATAGCCCTGCGGCACGCTACCATAGCCAAAACGCAGGGTTTGCGCGCGGTGAATCGCCATCGCCTCGTCTAACAGAATAAAAATGAAGCGCCAGGTCAGCAGGATCTGCTCCGTCAACAGTCGCGGTACGCGACCGCGCTTGAGTAAGATAATCAGCTGCGGGAAAGGCAGATTAAGCACCAGCCAGAGCGTGGCCGCCATCGCCGCCAGGCTGCGCCAGAAGGTCTCCCCGGCCACGGCCAGCCCCTGGGCGGAAATCCCTATCGAGAAAGCGCCCAGCCGAAAGCTCGCTAACAGCATCTGCGGGTCGCGGCTGATGCTAAACAGAATGGTCAGCACGCCGACCAGCAAAAAGCCAAAGGGCAGCGCCATCCACCGGCACCAGCGCCAGAATGAGACCTGCAGCAGCCAGCAGGTCAGCGCGGCGGTCAGCGCCAGCGTCAGCGCCTGGCCCCACGCCGGCAGCGTAAAGGCCAGCACCATCAGCAGCAGCCAGAGCAGAAACTTCCGCTCTGGCGCCACGTGCAACCAGCGGCTCTGGTAGCTGAGTCGGTCAAACCCGGTCATCACGGCGCTGTCTGCCCCTCGCATACCCGAGAATGTAAAAAATCACCGCCGCGCCCAGCGAGCCCTGCAGGGTAAACAGCAGACTCTCAATCTCACCGCTCGCCGGTTCGTACAGCGGCTGGAACCAGGGTTGATAATCCGGCGCCACCACCTGGATCTGGCTCTCCGCTTCACCGTCCGAGCCGCCAAACTCGCCGCCGTGGTTAATAAAAAATGGCAGGATCATCAGGGCAACCACCATCGCCAACAAGATCAGCGTCTTTTTCATATTAATGTCCCTCCGCGGCGATCAGCCGCCGTTTGGTCAGTTGATCGTAGATCATCACGGTGAGCAATCCTTCCGCGATGGCGATCGGGATCTGCGTCAGGCAGAAGATCCCCATAAACTTGACGATCGATCCGCCTGCCCCGGTGGCCGGATCGGGGAAAGCCACCCCGAGCTGGACGGAGGTGACAAAATAGGTCATCAGATCCGCCAGCATCGCGCAGAGAAAGACCCCGACATCGCGACGGATCCCCGCCCGGCAGGCCAGCTTCCACACCAGATAGCCGACCATCGGGCCGATCACCGCCATCGACATCCCGTTAGCGCCAAGGGTGGTCAGGCCGCCATGCGCCAGCAGCAGCGCCTGGAACAGCAGAACGATCGCCCCCAGCACCGCCACCACGCCCGGCCCGAAGAGGATCACCGCCAGACCGACGCCGGTCGGGTGCGAACAGCTGCCGGTCACCGACGGGATCTTCAGCGCCGAAAGAACAAAAATAAACGCCCCGCAGAGGGCCAGCAGCACCTTCTGATTGCTCTCCTCCTGGACGATACGCCGCAGGCGCACCAGGCCGTACCACAGGCAGGGTAAAAATAGCAGCCACCACGCCAGCGCCCACATCGGCGGCAAAAATCCCTCCATGATATGCATGGCGAACGCCTCCTGCGGGACGATGATCAGCAGAATAGCGGCCGCCAACCCCCCGTACGAAAGCTGCTTCAGCGATTTCACCTGATTCATTGCGCGTCCTCCCACTGTTTGTTAACCAGGATGGTCGAGAAATAGGGCAGCGGCTGGTCATCACTGACCTCGCGCAGACGGCGCCAGCACTGCTCGCCCGGCAGGGTCGCCTCTGACATCATCAGCGCCGCATCCAGCAGCCCCGCCTGCGCCAGCAGTGCCTTAATGCGGGCGAAGCGGCCGTAGACTTTCATCAGCACCAGACTGTCATGCTGGCGCAGCGCCGCGGCAATGTCCGCTTCCGGTGCAGTGCAGGAGATCACCGCCAGCGACTGCTGTTCCATGGCCAGCGGGGTTTTCGCCCGCGCGGCAATGGCGGCGAAGGAGGTAACGCCAGGGACAATCTCCAGCCAGTCGGGGCAGCCAATCCGCTGCAGCAGAAAGACCCAAGTGCTGAACAACATGGCGTCGCCGAGGGTGATAAACCCGACCTGCCTGCCCGCCGCCACCTCCTGGGCCAGCGCCGCGGCGACGTCATTCCACACCGCCTCTTTTTCCGCGCTGTCGGCGCTCATCGGAAAATGGCAGCAGCGGACCTCCGTGTGTGCGCCAAGGTACTCGCGCACGATGGAGAGGGCCAGGCTGTCGCCGCCTTTGCGGCCGGCTGGCGCATACAGCACATCCAGCTGGCCGAGGATCCGCGCCGCACGCACGGTGATCAGATCGGCCGCCCCCGGCCCGGTGCTCAGGGCGTAGAGTTTGCCGCTCATGCTGCTTTCTCCATCGCGTCGTTCAGCGCCTGCTGCAGATGGGCAACAAACATCGCCCGCACCGCCGGATTCTCCCCTAACCCGTTCAGCCACGGCGTGGCGGGGATGCCGGCGGCATTGAAGCGGGTTTTCCACGAATCGTCTTCGTCGGAGGCCATATCATTAATGGCATGATCGCCGGCCACCAGCATCAGGGGCATCAGATGTACGCCGGTCACGCCCTGGCGGGAGAGTTCGTTAATGACGATGTCCACTTCGGGATAGCTTTCCACCGCCCCCACCCGCGCCGGAAAACCCTGCACCGCCATCATATGATCCAGACAGGCGTAGGCCGCGAAAGCGTGGTGGCTGGCGCCGTGCCCCATAAACACCACTCGCTCCGTCGCCGCCAGCGGCGGCATCTGCTGGCGCAGGGCCTGCATCAGCTGAACATAATCGCTATGTCCGCTCAGCAGCGGCACGCCCAGCGTCAGACGCTGAAAGTGCGGGCGCATGCTCTGCACTTCGCGAACGATCTTCTCGTACTCGTCGCCGTTGATAATGTGCAGGGACTGGATCGCCACATCCTGGTACCCCTGCTCGGCCAGCTTTTGCAGGGCCTGCAGCGGGGTATCGATATGGATACCGTCGCGCTGCCGTAGTTTGCGAATAATCATCCCCGAGGTGAAGGCGCGGAACAGCGTGCGATCCGGACAGCTGGCGGCCAGATCGCGCTCGCAGGCGGTAATGTTCTTCTCACGGGTGTCGTGATAGCTGGTGCCGAAGCTCACCACCAGAAGTGCTTTTTTCATATCCTGTTCCTCAAGTCGCCGACAGCCAGCGCGTCAGCCGCGCAGCGAAATCGGCCTGGCTTTCCAGTAATTCATCGCCCTTCACCAGCGGCGCCGGGCGGGTAATGACGATGCAGGGGATCCCCGCATCAAGACAGGGTTGTACTTTTTCCTGATAGCCCCCTTCCGCGCCCGAGGCTTTCGTTACCACAACATCAGCCCGGCACTGGCGATAAAAGGCGGCGTTAAATTCGGCGCTGAACGGCCCGCAGAGGGCAAAGATTTCCCCGACGCCAAACCCCAGATCGCTACAGTGCTGAACCACCTCTGGCACCGGCAGCACCCGGGCGAGCAGCGTTTTCTCCGCCAGTCCCGCCCGCCAGGCCGCCAGATCTTTGCTGCCGGTGGTCAGCAGGATCCGCTCACCGAGGCGACGGGCCACCGCGCAGGCCTCATTCAGGTCGCCGACCACGTGAAGTAACGGATGGTGCAGATCGCTCAGTTGCTCCGGTCTTTGATAGCGGCTGAGCAGGACCCCGGTGCTGGCGCAGGCGCGCACAATATTCTGGCTGACCACCTCGGCGTAGGGGTGAGAGGCGTCGATCACCCAGCGGGTGCGCTGCGCCCTCAGCCACTCCGCCATCTGCTGCCACTCCATGCGCCCGCAGCGTATCCGCCCGCGGATATCGCCGGCCAGCCGCTCGCCGGTGGGGGTCGCCACCGACAGGGTGTAGCGCACGCCAGCGGCGTCCAGCTGCTGGCAGATTGACCGCGCATCGCTGGTGCCCCCGATAACCAGCACGTCGCCGTGGTTCACAGCGCGTAGCCTCGCGGGGTGATCATCAGACCGTTGTCGATGTAAGTCGCTTTGTTGCCGACGATGACCAGACTGGTCATATCCACCGGGGCAAAATCCATCTCTCCGAGGGTGGTCAGCCATTTCTCCTGCTTTTTGCGCCCGGCGGATTTGACTACGCCGACCGGCGTGTCCGGGCTTTTGCTGGCCGCCAGCAGCGCAAAGGCGCGCGCCAGATGCCCTTCGCGGCCGCGGCTGCGGGGGTTGTAAAAACAGATAACGAAGTCTGCTTCCCCTGCGGCGACAATGCGTTTTTCAATCACTGACCACGGCGTCAGCAGATCGCTGAGGCTGATATGGCAGAAATCATGCATCAGCGGCGCGCCGAGCAGCGAGGCGGCGGCGATACTCGCCGTCATCCCTGGGATCAGACGGACCTCAATGTCCAGCTGCTGCTTATTGACCAGCTCCAGCACCAGCCCCGCCATGCCGTAGATGCCGGCGTCGCCGCTGCTGATCAGCGCAACGTTGTTCCCGGCCTGCGCCAGCTCAATGGCGGCCTGGCAGCGCTCAATCTCTTTACACATGCCGGTTTTGATCACCTGCTTGTCGCCGGTAAAGGCTTTTACCAGGTGGGTGTAAGTCTTGTAGCCCACCACAATCTCTGCCGCCTGCAGGGCCTCCACGGCTTCCATGGTCATCATCGCCTGCGAGCCAGGGCCAATTCCGATTACGCTTAACATCAGTGTGTTACTCCCAAAGTAATGGTCACGCCCTGCTCGCGCAGGGTTTCGCCGGACAGGTTTCCCTGACTCAGCAGCCAGGCCACCGGGCCGGAGACGCTGCCGACGCCGACCGTCTCCCGGACAAAAGACGAGGCCGGAAAGCGGTGCTCGTGCTCGCGCAGCGCCTCGGCGCTGAAGGTTTCGAACGGCACCCGGCAGCGGTGAGCCAACTGGCGCAACCCCGGCTCGTTTGCCTTCAGGCTCACGCTGCCAATCGCTTTCAGCGCCAGCGGGTCAAGACGCTGAGCGGCAAGCTGGCGATCCAGCAGCGTACAGAGCAGGGAACAGGGGGTGTCGCGCCGACAGCCGATCCCCGCCACCACCCGCTGGGGCACCAGCTTCCAGTGAGGTACCGGCAGCGGCGGCAGCGACCGGCGCAGGGTGACGCAGATCAGCGCGTCGAGCGCCGGCAAGCGCGCAAGGTCGCTTACCGGGATAAAGCCGCGTTGGTCGCACCGGCTTAGCGCCTCGGTAAATTCAGCGTCGCACCACAGCCCCACCCGCTTACTGCTCACCAGCATCTGGTTGACGGTTTTCACCGCCGCGCGAAAATCGGTCATCCTGGCGTTCAGCTGGAAGGCCAGCGTGTCGAGGGCGGCCAGCTCGTTGACGTCAGTCGCCGTGGTGATCACCGGGTCGGCATCGAGCATCCCGGCCAGATAGCGGGTCAGCGCGTTCGCCCCCCCGGCATGGCCGGAGAGCAGGCTGATGACGTGCCGGGCGCACTCATCAATCACCACCACCGCCGGGTCGCTGAACTTGTCATTCACCAGCGGGGCCAGCACCCGCACGGCAATCCCGGTGGCGCCGATAAAAATCAGCGCCGAGAAGCTGCTGAACGCCTCGCGGGCTGCACAGGCAAAGCCGCCATTGAAGGGGATAAACCCCTCTTCCTGCAGCGCTTCGCTGGTGTAGCAGGTGAGCGGTAGCATGGCCGCCAGCCGTTTTGCCAACCGCACGCCGCCGGGCGTCAGGCAAAACAGGGCAATGGATTCAGGCTTTACGGTATTCATGGCTAAAATCCGCTGCGTACAGTTTTGAGTAGTGATACTCATCGCCAAGGAAGGGACCGACCAGGATCAGCGCCGTTTTGCGGATCCCGGCGTCGCGTACTTTGTCGCCGATGTCCGCGAGGGTACCGCGGACGGTCTGGCTTTCCGGCCAGGTGGCCTTGTAGATCACCGCAACCGGGGTGGTCGCCGGGTAGCCGCCCTCCACTAGCCGCTCCGCCACCCGGTGAATACGCTGCACCGACAGGTAAATCGCCATGGAGGTTTGATGACTGGCAAAGGCCTCCAGCTGTTCGCGCGCGGGAACCGGCGTGCGCCCTTCCAGACGGGTAATAATCAGACTTTGCGATACCTCGGGCACCGTGTACTCCACCCCCAGCTCGGCCGCCGCGCCGAGGAAGGCGCTGACGCCCGGCACCACCTGCCAGCGGATCCCGCGGCGGGTCAGCTCTTCGCCCTGTTCGCGCACCGAGCCGTACAGCGAAACATCGCCCGTCTGCAGACGCACCACCGTTTTTCCCGCCTTCACCCCCGCCTCCATCAGGTCGAGGATCTGCTCCAGATGCAGCGCGGCGCTATCGTGGCACTCCGCCTGTGGCGGACAGTAGGCCAGCAGCTCGGTGTTGATCAGCGACCCGGCGTAGATCACCACCTGCGCCTGCTGCAGCAGACGGTATCCTTTGAGAGTAATCAGTTCGCGATCGCCAGGACCGGCGCCGACGAACCACACGCAATGGGGATCAAAAGTCTCAGCCATGGTTTTCTTCCTTCTGACAGGCGATGACAAAAACGGGATTATGGGGTTTGAAATAGTGGCCGCTGCCCAGGGTAGCCAGGGTGGAGACCGCCAGCTGCTGGCAGTCCACCTCGGGAATGCCGCACTGCCGCAGGTGCCCCAGGGCGCTATGAAGGTTTTCCTGCAAAATAAAAGTCATCACCAGCCGGCCGCCAGGATGCAGCTGCGCCAGCGACCAGTCGATCAGCGCCGTCAGGTGGCCGCCGCTGCCGCCCATAAAGATCGCGTCGGCTTTGTCGGCGACCGCCAGCGGCGCAACGCCCGCCACGATAGCGATGTTGTCGCAGCCAAAGCGCTGCCGGTTGTCCGCCAGCAGGCGCAGCGCGTCGGCCTGACGCTCAATCGCCGTCACCCGTAGCGCCGGGTTCTGCAGGGCGGCCTCAATGCTGACGCTGCCGGTGCCCGCGCCGATATCAATCAGGTGGCGCGCCCGGTGCGGCTCCAGCTTCGCCAGCGCCAGCGCGCGCACGGCCTCTTTGGTCATCGGCACCTGGGCGCCGCGCAAAAACAGCTCATCTTTCATCGAGGATCACCACCGCATTCATCTCATATTCGTCCTCCACGGCGCTGACCGGCAGCCAGTGGATCCGCTCGTTTTCCATCGCCAGATTTTCGCCGATCACCATCCAGCGGTGGCCTTTGCCGCGGGCCGTCAGCTGGGCGGCAATCTCCCGCGGACCACAGCGGCCGTCGGTCACCATGGCGACTTTCCGGTGGGCGGCCAGCGCATCGAAGCTCACCGCCCGGCCATGGCTGCTGGTCAGCCACATGTCGTTCATGTCGATGCCCGCCCGGGCGCAGAGGTACTGCACCGCGCTGATGCCGGGGATCACCTGCACTCGTTCCCGGCCAAAGTGGGCAATCAGCCGGGTGCCAATGCCATAGAACAGCGGATCGCCGGAGGCCAGCACCACGACGTGGCGCCCGGCGCGGGCCTCGATCCACGCCAGCAGCGCCGGAATATCAGCCCCCAGCGCAAAGCGCTCGCCGGCGAAGGCGGGAAACTGCTGGAGATGGCGGCTGCCGCCCACCAGCGCCTCGGCGGCGCCGATCGCCTCGCGCGCGGCCGGGGTCAGCCAGTGTAGCCCCGCCGGGCCCATCCCCACGACCGTCAACATGCCAGCTCCCGGGCAATCGCCTCCAGCGGACGGCTGCTGCCCAGCACCTGGTTATCAAACGAAAACAGAACCGCGTCGCAGGTGGGCGGTTGCTGAGTGAAGCGCAGCATCTCAAGAACGCGCTGGCAGATACGCTCAGCCAGATGGTTATAGAGGCGCTGGTATCCCCAGGCGTCGATATGCTCCATTGCCGCTTCGGTGGTATCGCACTCGCTGACCAGCGTCAGCAGCGGCAGCGGCGCGCCAAGCAGCGCCAGATGGGCGACGAGGGTTTCCATCCGCGCATCGGCGATATGGCTGTGGGTATGAAAGATCCCGGCGGCGATTTTGATCAGTTTGCCGGGGTGGCCGATGAGCACAATCTGGTGGAAACCGAGCCGAACCGCCTCTTCAATCATGTAGCCGACGAAGTTGCTCATGGTGACGACCACCTGCGGGTCGATGCCCATCTGCTCGCGGACAAAGCGCTCGCCGTGGTTGCCCGGCACCAGCACCACGCGATCCAGCCCGGCGGCGCGTTTTATCTCCAGCTCGAGGGAGAGCGAACGCTTCCAGCTCTCTTCCGACATCGGGGTGACGATCCCGGTGGTGCCGATAATCGAGATCCCACCGAGGATCCCCAGCCGCGCGTTATAGGTTTTTTGCGCGCGAAGTACACCTTCCGGAGCAAAGATCTCCACCTGCGCGCCGCGGGAAGGGCCAATCGCTTCGCGAACGGCGGTCTCGATGGTGTGCCGCGGAGTACGGTTTATCGCCGGACCGCCTGTCGGCAGACCGATCCCTTTGCGGGTCACCGTGCCGATGCCCTCGCCGCCCTGCAGGCTAATCTCTCCGCTGTCATTGAGGGTCACCCGGGCAAAAATCAGCATGCCGTGGGTGGCGTCGACATCATCGCCGCCGTCTTTACGGATCGCGGCGACCGCCTGCTGCCCTTCGACGTGCGGGGACTCAACGTTCAGGCACAAGGTGACGCCGGAGGGGGTGACGATCGAGACCTGATGGATCAGATGCTGGCGCATCACCATCAACGCCGCCACTTTTGCCGCCGCCGTGGCGCAGGAGCCGGTGGTGTAGCCCTTGCGCAGCGCTTTGCCGTGATGCCACACCGGAGCGTCAAAGGTCTGGTCGCTCATTGCGCCTCCCGCAGGTGGTAAAGCAGAGCGTTCACAATCGCTGCCGCCACGTTGCTTCCCCCTTTGCGGCCGAGCGCGGCGATAGCCGGCAGGCCACTCTCGCTGAGCGCCGCTTTCGACTCCGCCGCGCCGACGAACCCGACCGGTACCCCCACCACGCCGCCGATGGCGATCTCGCGATGTTCCAGCAGGCGAAACAGCGCGGTTGGCGCATTGCCGAAGACGAACACTTTCTCCCCTGGCTCCTGCACCGCAATATCCACCGCCGCCATCGAACGGGTCATCCCCCGGCTTTGCGCCTCGCGAACCACCCGCGGGTCGCTGATATAGCAACGGCATTCGCCGCCAAAGCGGGCCAGCAGGGTTTTGTTGATCCCGGACAGCGCCATGGTGGTATCGGTATACAGCGTGCAGGGCCGGCTCAACGCCTCGCTCAGCGCGATCAGGGCATCCGGAGAAAACCACAGAATATCCAGCCAGTCGAAGTCAGCGGTGGTGTGGATCACCCGCTTGATAATCGCCTCATGCAGTGGGCTGGCAAAACGGTAGTCCGGGCGCGTTTCAGCGATGATCTCGCTGATGATGTCGAAGCTTTTCGCCTCGATCGCCTGCGGTTGTTGGATGTACTGCATCAGGTTCTCCTCAGGCCGCGCCGACCAGCCAGTAGCGCACGCCGATAAATAGCGCCAGCGCCAGGGTTGACGCCACCCACATTAATCGAATGGTTCGGGAAATATCGTCCACCGCGATGTCGCGGACGGCGTCGCCTATCCAGGGCTTTTCAACGCGCTGGCCGAAGTAATCGTTCGGGCCGCCAAGGCGGATCCCCAGCGCGCCGGCGACGGTCGCTTCCGGCCAGGCGCAGTTAGGACTGCTGTGCTGATAGCGATCGCGCCAGCCTGTCCGCAGCGCCCGGGCGCCATCTTCCCGGCATAGCACTGCGGCAAGGCTGAGCAGCAGCCAGCTCAGCCGGGCGGGAAGGAAGTTGGCCACATCGTCAAGACGGGCGCTGACCATGCCGATCGCCCGATATTTTTCGTGTTTATAGCCGACCATGGAATCAAGGGTGTTGACCGCTTTATAGGCCATGGCCAGCGGCGCGCCGCCCAGCAGCAGGAAAAAGAGCGGCGCGATAATGCCATCCACCGTGTTTTCCGCCACGGTCTCCACCACCGCACGGTTGATCTGCGCTGGCTGGAGCTGAGAGGTGTCGCGCCCGACAATCCAGGAGAGCTTATGCCGGCTTTCGGCGAGATCCCCGGCCTGCAGCGGCCGGGACACCGCCATCGCCGACTGCGCCAGGCAGCGCCCCGCCAGCGCGGTGAAGATCATCCACACCTCCACCAGCCATCCCAGCCAGGGATGGATCCCGTGCGCCAGCGCCAGTACGCCCCAGGCCACGCCCCACGTCAGGCCGGTCACCACCAGCCACATCACTCCGCCGCCGATGCGCAGCGCCCGGTCGCTATGGCAGACGCGCCGCACTACTCGCTGGCTGACGGTGATCAGGCGACCTATCCAGCGCACCGGATGCGGCCAGTGCGGCGGATCGCCAATGAGCACATCAAGTATCCAGGCCACACACCAGGCGAGGAGAGTCATTGCGCCCTCCTTGCCGCTCGCAGCCAGTGGTTGAGCATGGTGGGACGCTGGGCAAAGTGGACATGGAGATAGCTGGCAAACGCGCTGCCGGATTGCCATCCTCCCGGCCACTGCTGGAGTGTCTTACCGTCTCGCTGTTTACGGCAGGCCAGTACGGCAGGGGTGGCGGGAGAAAAATCGGAGTAATGAAATTCATGGCCGCGCAGCCACTCTCCAGGAGCGGCCAGCAGCGTCTGCTGCTGCGCCTGCGCTTCGCAGTAGCCGAACCGGGTCAGACGCGTCCCCATTCGGCTGTGTCCAGGAATAATATCCGCCATGGCGTAGCGCTCGCCGCCGGTGACTTCCAGGGTCGTGCCCAGATACATCAGGCCGCCGCACTCGGCGTAGATCGCCACTCCGCGCCGGTGCGCCGCGCGAAGCTGCGCCAGCATCTCGTGGTTGGCGGACAGCCCGGCCGCATGCAGCTCCGGGTAGCCGCCGCCGAGCCAGATCATCTGGCAGGCCGGGAGATGGCGATCGCGCAGCGGGCTAAAGCGCACCATCTTCACGCCGCAGCGCGCCAGCAGCGCCAGGTTATCGGGGTAATAAAAATTGAAGGCCTCATCGTCAGCGAGGGCCAGCGTCAGTCCTTCGCCGGCGTCGGCGGCAAGCTGTTCCCCCCACTCGCCGACCGGCATGGCGGCCAGTTCGCTGAGGGCCAGCAGCCGGTCTATGTCGAGGGTGCGCCCCAGCAGGCTGGCAAAATCCCGCCATGCCTGCTGATTGACCACCGACTCACGGGCGGTCACCAGCCCCAGATGCCGTTCGGGCAGCGCCACGCCTTCCACGCGCGGCACATAGCCGAGCACTGGCACCTGACAGTAGCGTTCAATGGCGCTTTTCAGCAGCTGGAAGTGCGCGTCGCTGTTGACCCGATTGACGATAACGCCAGCAATGTTGAGGGCCGGATCAAAGTGTTGAAAGCCCATCACCGTGGCGGCGATGGAGGTCGACACCGCTTTGCCATCCACCAGCAAAATCACCGGGCAGCCAAGCTGTTTAGCCATCGCCGCGCTGCTGCAGTAGTTAGGGTCGGTGCCGTAGCCGTCATACAGGCCCATCACCCCTTCGATAACCGCGATGTCGGCCTGCTGCAGTTGTTCAGCAAACAGCGCGTTGAGTATCGGGGCGGGAAGCATAAAGCTGTCGAGATTGCGGGAGGCGATGCCGCTGATGGCGGTATGCCAGGCGGTGTCCAGGTAGTCAGGCCCTACCTTACAGGGTTGCACCCGCATACCGCGCTGCTGGAGCAAGCTGAGCAGGCCAAGCGTAACGGTGGTTTTGCCACAACCGCTGCCGGTACCCGCAAGAATAAACGCATGCCTGGTTGCCATACCCTGTCCTGTTCAGGTGGTCGGGGTATAGCTGCGCGCATGCCTGGTCCTGCGACCACGCACCGCTAAGCCACCCACTTCCCACCGAAGTTGTTGGTCAGTTACCGGCAGGCAGGTCTTCTGGCTTAGCCTCGTTCTCGCCCGCCCTTCCCAATCTTTCGATCAGTGGTTTTTGCGGGGTCGTCAGCATCACAGCAGCGGGGGCTGCGGGGGATTTACACCCCCTTCCCTGACACCAAACTGGTGTCGAACCTGTCGGTTGTATTCGCCGATGCGCCATGCATCCGCGATTAATGTTTCAAGCTTACTTTTACCGTCTCATCACCTGCAAAATGACGTCAGCGAGGTGAAGCGGTGTTGTGATATTCATCAGTCTCGTATTAACGGACACTCTATCCCATCACAAAAATAAAAACTGGTGTAGTTTATCCCTCGAATATCACTATTTTGTTGCGCTATGACAATTTATTGCTCTACTGTCGTTTTTTTCATTTTATAATGATGAAGATACTCCGGGATATCAAAAATCGGCAATAGCAAAATATTGTCATTTAAAAAGACTCAGTTTGTGATCCGGCATTAATTTGCTGACGAAATGCCTGCGGCGTGACCTGATAGGTCTGGCGAAACACTTTGCAAAAATAGCTGGTTTGCGAAAAACCTAAATTCCGCGCGATGCTGGCAATGCTCCAGTCGCTGTGGCATAGCAGCTCTTTTGCGCTCGCCATCCGCTGCTGATTGACCCAGGCGTTAAAGCCGATCCCCTGATACTTTTTAAACAGTTTGCTGAAGTAGTACGGGCTGAGATAGACATGCGCCGCCACGTCCTCCAGACGCAGCTCATCGGAGAGATGCGCGTCGATATAGCGCAGCGCCTTCTTCATTTTGCCATCGTGCGGCGAGGCCGCCCGGCTGGCCTGCGCCGGGTCGTTCTGCGGCGGGTTATCTTTGATAACCACAAAGTTGAGCTGTTTTTTCAGGCAATTTTCGACGATCAGCTTCAGCAGATCCGCCGAGGCGATAACCCGCGAATAGTCCATTTCAGGCACATCGCGAAACGCCTGGACCAGCGCCGGATCGTCCTGCCAGCGGTCATCCACGTTCAGAATATCAACCAGTTCAATATCATTGCTCAGACGCACCTGGCCGCATAGCACGAAGCCAACGAGGTGGCCGGCGATCACCAGCGGGATGGAAAAATCGGTTAACCCCGCGTGACAGCGGTAGATACACAGCTGGTCATTTTTCGAGGCTTCCAGCCCGCCGCAGCGGTCGCTCATGCGACAGCGTCCGCTGTGCTCCGGGTGCTGACGCATGAGTTGGCAAAACGGCGTGAAATTAAACAGTTCAGAAATCTCATCACCGTGAATATTGACGACCACAACCGCCAGACTGGTGGCTTGCGCAAAATCCTGTGCGATTTTATTGATGAGTTCTGAGTTCAGGGTACTCGCAGAAATCATGATAAAACCCCTCAGTTAATTTTTTGTTATAAATAAAACATATTTTTCATATTTACCTTTTTTAGCATCAGATTCCTTCGACGATAAAAAAGTGCATTGACAATAACAAAAGTCTCCCAACCCGGGGAGACTTTTTGAGCGGTTCGTGATATCGGTTCATGAAATAGTTTTGCTATTTCAGTAATACATTTTTCACTGGATGCTAACGCGTATTTTTCTCCTCAACGCAGGTATGGCAGGGAAGATTATTGGCGATGAGAAAACGATAAATTGCGGCGCCGAGGCAGGCGCCCAGCAATGGCGCGATGATGGGCACGATAAAATAGGGAATATCCCTTCCGCCAGTCATCGCGATGTCTCCCCACCCGGCGAGCCAGGCAAATAATTTCGGGCCAAAATCACGCGCCGGGTTCATCGCAAAGCCGGTAAGCGGCCCGGTCGAGGCGCCGATCACCGCCACCAGAATGCCAATCAACAGCGGTGCCAGCGGGCCCTTGGGTACGCCATTGCCATCATCGGTGAGCGCCATGATCATCCCCATCAGCATTGAAGTGATCACCACCTCCACCAGCGCCGCATGCCAGATGCTGAGCTCAGGCGCCGGGTAGGTACTGAAGATACTGGCCAGCTGCAGGCTTTCCAGGCTGCCACGTACCATGTGATGCACCGTTTCAAATTGCGTAAACAGGGTGCTGTAAAGTATCCAGGCTAACACGGCGCCGCCAAACGCGCCGGCGACCTGGGCCACGATATAGGGCAACACTTTTCTGCCCGGGAAGCAGGCAAACAACCACAGGGCGACGGTGACCGCGGGGTTCAGATGCCCCCCCGAAATGCCGGCCGTCAGGTAAACCGCCAGAGAAATACCCAGTCCCCAGATAATACAGATCTCCCACAGCCCCAGGCTGGCGCCAGCCAGCTTCAGAGCGCTCAGGCAGCAGATACCAAAAAACAGAAACAGCCCGGTGCCTAAAAACTCGGCGATACATTGCGCACGTAAAGAACCATTCATTGTGACACCTCTTGACGAAGTTCGTGTCCAGGCCAGCCAACCATCTGCTGGCGCCTTGGGTACGGCGAGGCCCACTATAGAAACCGGCGGCAGCAAAGTGTTGGCATCCTGCTGAAAACGGGCAGCGTAAAATCGCTGAAGAAGAGCAATTTATTGCTATTTGCTCGCGAATCCATACAGCAATGGCGGGCGTTCAGGGGATATTTTTATTTCCAACTCAATAATAAAAAATTGCAAAAGCGCAGTACTTATTTTCCAACAAATATCACACCACGCACAATCTCGCATAGCAAAAATAATTTAAAAAATCACGCCTGAAAATGTAAATACGGAACAGAACCCGCAAGATAATCACATTAATAATTAAAATAAAAACCAATAAAAACAACAATATAAAACAAACCATGACTATTTATTATTATATAAAAACCACTATTTTTTCGCTCTACACTATCAACTCAGCCATTCTTTTTCGCCGCCCCGCCATATAGTTCTCTCACTGGAACATACCCTGCGAGGTCTTTATGCAACAAGAAGCATTAGGAATGGTAGAAACCAAAGGCTTAACCGCAGCCATAGAGGCCGCTGACGCAATGGTTAAGTCGGCTAACGTCTTATTAGTTGGCTATGAAAGGATCGGTTCAGGTCTGGTGACCGTTATCGTGCGTGGCGACGTGGGGGCAGTTAAAGCCGCTACCGACGCCGGTGCCGCCGCAGCCCGCCACGTGGGCGAGGTGAAAGCCGTACACGTCATTCCCCGCCCCCATACCGATGTTGAAAAAATCTTACCGGAGGGGAATAACCAATGAGCAGCAATGAGCTGGTTGAACAGATCATGGCGCAAGTCATAGCCCGTGTGGCGACACCAGAGCAGCAGGCGCTTCCCGATACCCCCCATCCCACAGGAGAGACGGCTATGGCAGAGAAAAGCTGCAGCTTAACGGAATTTGTCGGGACCGCCATTGGCGACACCCTCGGGCTGGTCATCGCCAACGTGGATGCCGCATTGCTGGAAGCCATGAAGCTTGAAAAACGCTATCGCTCTATCGGCATCCTCGGCGCTCGCACCGGCGCCGGGCCGCACATTATGGCCGCCGATGAAGCGGTCAAAGCCACCAACACCGAAGTGGTCAGCATCGAACTTCCACGCGACACCAAAGGCGGCGCAGGCCATGGCTCACTGATTGTGCTGGGCGGAAACGATGTTTCCGACGTCAAACGCGGGATTGAGGTCGCGCTGAAAGAGCTGGACCGTACCTTCGGCGATGTTTACGGCAACGAGGCGGGTCATATCGAGCTGCAGTATACCGCGCGCGCCAGCTACGCCCTCGAAAAAGCCTTCGGCGCCCCGCTGGGCCGCGCCTGCGGGATTATCGTCGGCGCACCGGCGTCTGTCGGGGTGCTGATGGCCGATACCGCGCTGAAATCAGCCAACGTCGAAGTGGTGGCTTACAGCTCACCGGCCCACGGCACCAGCTTCAGCAACGAAGCCATCCTGGTGATTTCCGGCGACTCCGGCGCGGTGCGCCAGGCGGTGATCTCCGCCCGGGAGATCGGCAAAACCGTACTGGGGACGCTGGGCGCCGAACCGAAAAACGATCGCCCCTCCTACATTTAATACCCGCGAGGCTGATTCATGAGATCGAAAAGATTTGAAGCACTGGCGAAACGCCCTGTGAATCAGGATGGTTTCGTTAAGGAGTGGATCGAAGAGGGCTTTATCGCGATGGAAAGCCCTAACGATCCCAAACCCTCTATCCGCATCGTCAACGGCGCGGTGACCGAACTCGACGGCAAACCGGTTGACCAGTTCGACCTGATTGACCACTTTATCGCGCGCTACGGTATCAATCTGGCGCGTGCCGAAGAAGTGATGGCCATGGATTCGGTCAAGCTCGCCAATATGCTCTGTGACCCGAACGTTAAACGCAGCGACATCGTGCCGCTCACCACCGCGATGACCCCGGCGAAAATCGTCGAAGTGGTGTCGCATATGAACGTGGTCGAGATGATGATGGCGATGCAAAAAATGCGCGCCCGCCGCACGCCGTCCCAGCAGGCGCATGTCACCAATATCAAAGATAACCCGGTACAGATTGCCGCCGACGCCGCTGAAGGCGCATGGCGCGGCTTTGATGAGCAGGAGACCACCGTCGCCGTGGCGCGCTACGCGCCGTTCAACGCCATCGCCCTGCTGGTCGGTTCACAGGTTGGCCGCCCCGGCGTCCTCACCCAGTGTTCCCTGGAAGAAGCCACCGAGCTGAAACTGGGCATGCTGGGCCACACCTGCTATGCCGAAACTATTTCGGTCTACGGTACGGAACCGGTGTTTACCGATGGTGATGACACCCCGTGGTCGAAAGGCTTCCTCGCCTCCTCCTACGCCTCGCGCGGCCTGAAAATGCGCTTTACCTCCGGCTCCGGCTCTGAAGTGCAGATGGGTTATGCCGAAGGCAAATCGATGCTGTATCTCGAAGCGCGCTGCATCTACATCACCAAAGCCGCCGGGGTGCAAGGCCTGCAGAATGGCTCCGTCAGCTGTATCGGCGTGCCGTCCGCCGTGCCGTCGGGGATCCGCGCCGTACTGGCGGAAAACCTGATTTGCTCAGCGCTGGATCTGGAGTGCGCCTCCAGTAACGATCAAACCTTTACCCATTCGGATATGCGGCGTACCGCGCGCCTGCTAATGCAGTTCCTGCCAGGCACCGACTTTATCTCCTCCGGTTACTCGGCGGTGCCGAACTACGACAACATGTTCGCCGGTTCCAACGAAGATGCCGAAGACTTCGACGACTACAACGTGATCCAGCGCGATCTGAAGGTCGATGGCGGCCTGCGGCCAGTGCGTGAAGAGGACGTGATCGCCATTCGTAATAAAGCCGCCCGCGCGCTGCAGGCGGTATTTGCCGGCATGGGTTTGCCGCCAATTACGGATGAAGAGGTGGAAGCCGCCACCTACGCCCACGGTTCAAAAGATATGCCGGAGCGCAATATCGTCGAGGACATCAAGTTTGCCCAGGAGATCATCAACAAGAACCGCAACGGCCTGGAGGTGGTGAAAGCCCTGGCGAAAGGCGGCTTCCCCGATATCGCCCAGGACATGCTCAATATTCAGAAAGCCAAGCTCACCGGCGACTACCTGCACACCTCCGCCATTATCGTCGGCGAGGGCCAGGTGCTCTCGGCCGTGAATGACGTGAACGATTATGCCGGTCCGGCAACAGGCTACCGCCTGCAAGGCGAGCGTTGGGAAGAGATTAAAAATATCCCGGGCGCGCTCGATCCCAATGAACTTGGCTAAGGGGTAAAAAATGGAAATTAACGAAACGCTGCTGCGCCAGATTATCGAAGAGGTGCTGGTGGAGATGAAAACAGGCGCAGATAAGCCGGTCTCCTTTAGCGCGCCTGCCGCTTCTGTCGCGTCGGCCGCTGTTGCTCCTGTGTCCAGCGACAGCTTCCTGACGGAAATCGGCGAAGCCACACCCGGTACACAGCAGGATGAAGTCATCATTGCCGTCGGGCCCGCCTTTGGCCTAGCGCAAACCGCCAATATCGTCGGCATTCCGCATAAAAATATCCTGCGCGAAGTGATCGCCGGCATTGAGGAAGAAGGCATCAAAGCCCGGGTGATCCGCTGCTTTAAATCTTCTGACGTCGCCTTCGTGGCGGTGGAAGGCAACCGCCTGAGCGGCTCCGGCATCTCGATCGGTATTCAGTCGAAAGGCACCACCGTCATCCACCAACGGGGCCTGCCGCCGCTTTCCAATCTGGAACTCTTCCCGCAGGCGCCGCTGCTGACCCTGGAAACCTACCGCCAGATTGGTAAAAACGCCGCGCGCTACGCCAAACGCGAGTCGCCGCAGCCGGTGCCGACGCTCAACGATCAGATGGCTCGTCCCAAATACCAGGCGAAGTCGGCCATTTTGCACATTAAAGAGACCAAATACGTAGTGACCGGCAAAAACCCGCAGGAACTGCGCGTGGCGCTTTAACAAAGGATATCCCGATGAATACCGACGCAATTGAATCCATGGTACGCGACGTGCTGAGCCGGATGAACAGCCTACAGGACGGGGCAACGCCCGCGCCAGCCGCGCCGACAAACGACACCGCTCGCCAGCCTAAAGTCAGCGACTACCCGTTAGCCACCCGCCATCCGGAGTGGGTCAAAACCGCTACCAATAAAACGCTCGATGACCTGACGCTGGAGAACGTATTAAGCGATCGTGTTACGGCGCAGGACATGCGTATCACACCGGAAACGCTGCGCATGCAGGCGGCGATCGCTCAGGATGCCGGACGCGATCGGCTGGCGATGAACTTTGAGCGGGCCGCCGAGCTCACCGCGGTTCCCGACGACCGGATCCTTGAGATCTACAACGCCCTGCGCCCATACCGTTCCACCCAGGCGGAGCTACTGGCGATCGCTGATGACCTCGAGCATCGCTACCAGGCCCGGCTCTGTGCCGCCTTTGTTCGGGAAGCGGCCGGGCTGTACGTCGAGCGTAAGAAACTGAAAGGCGACGATTAACAGGGGGCAAGCATGCGCTATATCGCTGGCATTGATATTGGCAACTCATCGACAGAGGTCGCCCTGGCGACGGTCGATGACGCAGGTGTGCTGAACATCCGCCACAGCGCGCTGGCTGAAACCACCGGTATTAAAGGCACATTACGTAATGTGTTCGGTATTCAGGAGGCGCTAACGCAGGCGGCAAAAGCGGCAGGCATTCAGGTCAGCGATATCTCGCTTATTCGCATTAACGAAGCTACGCCGGTCATTGGCGATGTGGCGATGGAGACCATTACGGAAACCATCATCACCGAGTCCACCATGATCGGCCACAACCCGAAGACACCCGGCGGCGTCGGACTGGGGGTCGGTATCACCATCACACCAGAGGCGCTGCTGTCCTGCTCCGCGGAGTCCCCCTATATTCTGGTGGTCTCCTCGGCCTTTGACTTTGCCGATGTCGCCGCGATGGTCAATGCGGCAACGGCGGCGGGCTATCAGATAACTGGCATTATTTTGCAGCAGGATGACGGCGTGCTGGTTAATAACCGGCTACAGCAACCGCTGCCGGTGATCGATGAAGTTCACCATATCGACCGTATTCCACTTGGCATGCTGGCGGCGGTCGAGGTCGCTTTACCCGGCAAGATCATCGAAACGCTCTCCAACCCCTACGGTATTGCGACCGTTTTCGATCTCAACGCCGAGGAGACCAAAAATATCGTGCCAATGGCGCGGGCGCTGATTGGTAATCGTTCGGCCGTAGTGGTGAAAACCCCCTCCGGTGACGTTAAGGCCCGCACTATTCCGGCGGGGAATCTGCTGCTCATCGCTCAGGGGCGCAGCGTACAGGTTGATGTGGCCGCCGGGGCGGAAGCCATCATGAAGGCGGTTGACGGCTGCGGCAAACTGGACAACGTCGCGGGAGAAGCGGGCACGAATATCGGCGGCATGCTTGAGCATGTGCGCCAGACCATGGCGGAGCTCACCAATAAGCCAGCTCAGGAGATTCGTATTCAGGATCTGCTGGCCGTTGATACGGCGGTGCCGGTCAGTGTGACCGGCGGCCTGGCAGGTGAGTTCTCGCTGGAGCAGGCGGTGGGTATCGCCTCGATGGTCAAGTCGGATCGCCTGCAGATGGCCCTGATCGCCCGTGAAATTGAGCACAAACTGCAGATTGCGGTTCAGGTGGGTGGCGCCGAGGCGGAAGCGGCCATTCTCGGGGCGCTCACCACTCCCGGCACCACGCGCCCGCTGGCGATCCTCGATCTGGGCGCCGGGTCGACCGACGCCTCGATTATCAATGCACAAGGGGAGATCAGCGCCACTCACCTGGCCGGCGCCGGCGATATGGTCACGATGATCATCGCCCGCGAGCTGGGGCTTGAGGACCGCTACCTGGCGGAAGAGATCAAAAAATACCCGCTGGCGAAAGTCGAAAGCCTGTTTCATCTGCGTCATGAAGACGGCAGCGTCCAGTTTTTTCCGTCGGCCTTACCACCGGCGGTATTTGCCCGCGTCTGCGTGGTGAAACCGGATGAACTGGTTCCCCTGCCCGGCGATCTGCCGCTGGAGAAAGTGCGCGCCATTCGCCGTAGCGCCAAATCACGCGTCTTTGTCACTAACGCCCTGCGGGCGTTACGCCAGGTGAGCCCTACCGGCAACATTCGCGACATCCCGTTCGTGGTGCTGGTGGGCGGCTCGTCCCTCGATTTCGAGATCCCCCAGCTGGTCACCGACGCGCTGGCG
>NZ_PIOG01000175.1:0-5334 GCF_002810545.1 Klebsiella sp. A-Nf5
AGGAGCCGTCCAGCACGCGCTGCCACCAGGTCTGGTTGTTCAGGTACCAGTGCACGGTTTTCTCAATCCCGCTCTCGAACGTCTCCTGCGGTACCCAGCCCAGATCGCGCTGAATTTTCGCGGCATCAATGGCGTAGCGCAGGTCATGTCCCGGACGGTCGGTGACAAAAGTGATCAGGTCGGCAAAGTGGGCGATGTTGCCCGGCTTCTGCGCCACCACCTTGTCGAGAATGGCGCAGATGGTGCGCACCACGTCGATATTTTTACGCTCGTTATGACCGCCGATATTGTAGGTCTCACCGCTTTTGCCTTCGGTCGCCACTTTGTACAGCGCACGGGCATGGTCCTCGACATACAGCCAGTCACGGATCTGCTCCCCGTTGCCATACACCGGCAGGGGTTTACCCGCCAGGGCGTTGAGGATGGTCAGCGGGATCAGTTTCTCCGGGAAGTGATACGGACCATAGTTGTTGGAGCAGTTGGTCACCACCACCGGCAGACCGTAGGTGCGGTTCCAGGCGCGAACCAGATGGTCGCTGCCCGCTTTGGAGGCGGAGTACGGGCTGCTCGGCGCGTACGGGGTTTCTTCGGTGAACAGGTCATCGGTGCCGTGCAGGTCGCCGTACACCTCATCGGTGGAGATATGGTGGAAACGGAAAGCCTGTTTCTGCTGTTCCTCAAACCCGGACCAGTAGTGACGGGCCGCCTCCAGCAGAGTGAAGGTACCGATCACATTGGTCTGGATGAAGGCAGCCGGGCCATCAATGGAGCGATCCACATGACTTTCTGCCGCCAGGTGCATCACGATATCCGGGCGGAACTCACTGAACTGGGCTGCCACGGCATCAGCATCGGTGATATCGGTCTGGGAAAACGAGTAGCGTTCGCTCCCGGCCACCGGCGCCAGGGATTCGAGGTTGCCGGCATAGGTCAGGCAGTCCATCACGCGGACTTCATCCCGGGTATTTTCAATGATATGACGAACCACGGCAGAGCCGATAAAGCCTGCGCCCCCGGTGACAAGAATCTTCATACTTTCTCTCGTTTTTCAATGATTTAAATAATAAATTCTGTAATAACAAAAAACGCAGGCACGCTACCGCCATTGGCTATCGCAACCAAAATGCGTGGTGCCTCAGTAAATTGTATCTAACATGGGCTAAGATCAGCGGTGTCTGCCGCGCTGTCTCATCATGCTGGATAGTGCAAAGCAGCCAAACCGCGGTAACTTTGCTTGCTTCAGCGTCCATTTGCTATCAGGACTTTCCCAAACACCACACGATACGTCATCGAGACGGAATGTGAATGTGTCTTTAAAGTACCTGAAAATCATCCCTTCATGCGCCATTCAGCGATTGGTATCATGACAAAGCCATGCAGTCACCATTATGGCGTGCAGCATACTCAACAGTGAATAGTACCGGACGAGGTCGCGACGCATTATAGCGCTGGTCATGAAGAATAAAAATCAAAAAGCGGTATGAATCAATTCAAGGTATGAATGGAACACTTTCGATACAACATTAAAACATTCAATAACTTGGCCATACATGGTTCGATTACAAGTTATCACTGGTGACAACAACACTAATTAATTCGTATTTCACGAATAGATATACCTCTTCGTTCGGAAATTCATGATGTGTTTTATCGCGATAGCAGAATCCCAAGGGCTGGCTGCCCCACAACTGATTTTTATAGATAAGCTACAGGCATACTCAATGATATTTTTCTAAATGAATATCATTTGCATTAAATAGGAATTAAGCACTACGGCGCCACCAGAACTCACATCCTGCAACTGTAAAGCAAGTGATCCCAACCGCAAGCCAGTGTAAAATCGGCACTTATGTAGAACGGGATATCCACACCCCGGAGGAAAAATATGAAGTTTTTGGTCACTGGTGCCGCAGGTTTTATCGGCTTTCATATCGCGCAGCGCCTGCTGAATGAAGGGCATGATGTTGTCGGGATCGACAACATGAACGACTATTATGACGTCAGCCTGAAGCAGGCCCGTCTGGATCGCCTGGCATCTCCGGCATTCCATTTCCAGCAGCTGGATCTGGCCGACCGGGAAGGTATGGCAAAGCTGTTCGCCGCAGAGCAATTTGATCGCGTGATCCACCTGGCGGCCCAGGCCGGTGTGCGCTACTCGCTGGAAAATCCGTATGCCTATGCGGACGCTAATCTGATGGGTTATCTGAACATTCTTGAAGGCTGCCGTCATACCAAAGTGAAACACCTGGTGTACGCCTCCTCCAGCTCGGTTTATGGCCTTAACCGTAAAATGCCGTTCTCCACCGAAGATTCCGTCGATCATCCGGTCTCCCTGTATGCCGCCACCAAGAAAGCTAATGAGCTGATGGCGCATACCTATTCCCATCTGTACAGCATCCCGACCACCGGGCTGCGCTTCTTTACGGTCTATGGCCCGTGGGGCCGCCCGGATATGGCGCTGTTCAAGTTCACGAAAGCAATGCTGGAAGGGAAAAGTATTGACGTCTACAACTACGGCAAGATGAAGCGTGACTTCACCTATATCGACGACATCGTCGAGGCCGTGGTGCGCGTTCAGGATGTGATCCCGCAGGCCAATGCCGAGTGGACCGTTGAGAGCGGTTCACCGGCGACAAGTTCCGCGCCATATCGGGTTTATAACATTGGCAACAGCTCACCGGTGGAACTGATGGACTACATCACCGCCCTGGAAGAAGCGCTGGGGATGGAAGCGAAGAAGAATATGATGCCCATTCAGCCGGGCGATGTGCTGGACACCAGCGCAGACACCCAACCGCTATATGACCTGGTGGGTTTCAAGCCGCAGACGTCTGTAAAGGAAGGCGTGAAGAACTTCGTGGAATGGTACAAGAATTACTATCAGATCTAATTCCCTGCCCTGCCGCAATCGTCAGGTTGCGGCAACCTCTTTTATGTACCCCCCCGTCATCCTGATGATATGTCGACTGAATGCACATTCATTGTTTTATATATAATATTTTGTGCTATAGACGGAATTTTTGTCTTTTTACTTGCCCGACTGAAACCAGTTTCATCCAGCCTTTATCAGAAAAGCAAATATCCACGCGCCTGGTACTCAGACTTATCTTACATCCATCCCTTTTTTGATAGTGAAAACAGCATTATATGCTGATAGATAAAAAACATTACTCATTGTAGGAATTTTCTCAAAAACAGGATATGTTAGGGCTCTCAGTACGACTGACACTTACTGGCGTATTGCTTAACAACCTAATAATTCAACTAACAAACGCTGTGGTAGATATTATGGAAAACCTATTTTTCTTAGTGGTGGCTGCCATACTACTTGCTGTATCCGTTTATTTCTTGATTTCTTATTTGAAAGATAGAAAGAAAACGAAGCTGACATTTAATAAACGCAAGTGGTAACGCTGGCGCCTTATTGCAATTAGATTAAGATAATATTAAGAAATAAAATAATGATATGACAGAATGATCGTTCATTCTGCGTTTTACTGTGGCTTTAAGCCAAGGAAAAATAGTGCCTACCGCGCCTTGTTCATCGTTTTTTTCTTAGCGTATAAATAACAAAAGCCTGCGTTGCAGGCTTTGTTTTACCTCCCGGCGCTTATCTCCGGCATCTACATCACAGTGACGGTAGCTCTTCACAAGGTAAGTTTAACTTATCGGACCTGTTTTCAACCCGCAATGGATTTCGTGCAGGATCGTAATGTCCATCACAATTTATTGAGTTTAATCTGAATGAGCGAGAAATACGCGTAATGAGGGATATAGCGGGGAGGTAAAGGGAACATACTGGCGGCAGGGAGCCGCCAGTGACAGCCAGGCAGAATTAATCGTTACCAAACAGATCGCGGGTATAAACCTTGTCCGCCACATCCGCCAGCTCTTCCGCCATACGGTTGGAAATGATCACATCCGCCTCTTGTTTGAAGGCATCCAGGTCGCGTACGACACGTGAGTTGAAAAACTCATCCTCCTGCATCACAGGTTCATAGATAATAACCGGAATACCTTTCGCCTTGATGCGCTTCATGATGCCCTGAATAGAAGAGGCACGGAAGTTGTCCGAACCACTCTTCATGATCAGGCGATACACACCCACCACTTTCGGCTTACGAGCGAGAATAGAATCCGCGATAAAGTCTTTACGGGTACGGTTGGCATCGACGATAGCCGCGATGATATTGTTCGGGACCGATTCGTAGTTCGCCAGCAGCTGCTTGGTATCTTTCGGCAGGCAGTAGCCGCCGTAGCCAAAGGACGGGTTGTTATAGTGGTTGCCGATACGCGGATCCAGGCATACCCCTTCGATAATCTGCTTGCTGTTCAGCCCCTGGCTTTCAGCATAGCTGTCGAGCTCGTTGAAATAGGCAACGCGCAGCGCCAGATAGGTGTTAGCGAACAGTTTGATCGCTTCCGCTTCGGTGGAGTCGGTAAACAGGGTCGGGATATCCTGCTTGATCGCGCCTTCTTTCAGCAGGTCTGCGAAACGTTCGGCACGCGCAGAGCGCTCACCAATGACAATGCGCGACGGGTGCAGGTTGTCATACAACGCACGTCCTTCACGCAGGAACTCAGGAGAGAAAATAACATTATCAATCCCTAAACGTTCTTTGATGTCGCGGGTGAACCCCACCGGGATGGTTGATTTAATGATCATCACCGCGTTCGGGTTTATCTCTGTCACATCGCGAATAACCGCTTCCACCGTAGAGGTGTTGAAGTAGTTAGTTTTGGGATCGTAATCGGTCGGCGTCGCAATGATCACGTAGTCGGCATTACGATAGGCGTCGTGCTTGTCCGTGGTGGCACGGAAATTTAACGGTTTTTCTGCCAGATATTCCTGAATCTCTTTATCCACAATCGGAGAGATCTTCTGGTTAAGCATATCCACTTTGGCCTGTACGATATCCAGGGCAACCACTTCGTGGTTTTGCGCAATCAGGACACCGTTCGATAAACCAACATAACCTGTACCGGAAATAGTAATTTTCATTCGATTACACTTTAATCAGTTAACTGGGTAATGGCGGATAGCCACGAATTTAAATAATGCTGTTGGCGGTTTTACGCTGAGAAGGAAGGTAAGTCAAGTCGGTCGGTTGACCCGGCTTGTAAGCGAATAAACATGACGAGTTCCATCTGGAACCCGCCATTTTAGGAAAAAACAACCTAATTATTTATATACTTCTGCGGTGGCCAGAGTATGTGCCTGCAGATCTTTCTCCGACAGCGACAGCGCGCAGTCGCTCAGCGCCGGCCAGTCAATCCCTATCTCCGGATCATTCCAGATGATGCTCCGTTCTGACTGCGGCGCGTAGTAATTCG
>NZ_PIOG01000082.1:0-5197 GCF_002810545.1 Klebsiella sp. A-Nf5
ACTTATCGAGCAGGTGGGCGAAAGGCGCCAGCGAAACCAGGCAGTCTCCGCCTAAAATGACAATGCTATTGGGATCATGTTTTTCAATCAGTGTGGCAGCATTACTGAGCTGCCTGATGAGGGATGGCTTAGCCGTGATGCCATTAATCCCTGGCAATGGCTCTGTTGTTGGCAACTCAACAGGAACGGTCTCAACGGGCCCTTTTGCTTCAGGAGAGAGAAACGAGAGGAGCTGCGAGCCAAGATAGTAGGGAGGATTGTTACCGCCTTGCCATTGAGGAAATATAAGTCGCAGTGTTTTGCTAGTCATTGGTACCTTCTGTGATGTCATGCGCTAAAATGAATGAACGTTCATTCATTTTTACATTGAATTACGGTCGATACGCAAGTAACAAAGCACTTTTCGTTAATGCATAACGTACACCATCCGGAACGATATGCGTTTCGTTATGCCGGGTGGCTCAAAGCGGAAGAGGGGATAGTGTTGGCGAACATCTTCGCTGCACTGTTAATCGTGTGAAGCAGAGTCTGGCTTTGACAATACTGCGTAATGTCTGTTGCCAGTTGTCGAACCCTGGTCGGGGGTTCTCATCCCCCCCGGCGGGTGCCACAGGCGAAAAAAAAAGCCCGTACTTGCGTACGAGCTCTTCTTAAAATATGGCGGTGAGGGGGGATTGACTCGCTTCGCTCGCCCCTGCGGGGCAGCCCGCTCGCAGGCTCGCGGTCTGTCCAACTGGCGTTGCCAGTTGTCGAACCCCGGTCGGGGATTCTCATCCCCCCCGGCGGAGAATATAAAAGAAAAGAGCCCGTACTTGCGTACAGGCTCTCATCTCGAATATGGCGGTGAGGGGGGGATTCGAACCCCCGATACGTTGCCGTATACACACTTTCCAGGCGTGCTCCTTCAGCCACTCGGACACCTCACCATATTGTCTTGCTGCTCACCTTGGGTGGGCAACGGGGCGCTACTATAGGGAGTTGCGTTAAAACGGTCAAGCATATTTTCTTCTTTCTCTACCGTTCGCTCACGCAATGAACAACACCCCGCTGCGGTACAGCGGGGCGGGGTTTTTAGCGCTGAGAATCCAGCTGTTCGTTATTCTTCACCACGTCCTGCGCTTTGCTGTAGCTTTCGATCAGCAGCTGGTAGGCCGGGAAGACTTTGGTGTACACCTCCGCCCATTCTGCGGCGTCCGGGCGATTCCAGGTGCGCTGCAGCTCAGAGGCGACGGCAGCGGTATCCATCGGCACTACGCCAGCCTGTACCACGCGAGCCAGGGTGATTTCCTGCGCCATTTTGCTGTAGGTGCCGGAAGCGTCAATCACGGCAAACACTTTATAACCGTCGGCGACAGCGGCGATAGCCGGGAAGGCCATGCAAACGCTGGTAATGGTTCCGGCGATAATCAGCGTCTTACGACCTGTCGCTTTCACCGCGGCGACGAATTCCGGGTTATCCCAGGCGTTAATCTCGCCTTTACGGGCGATGTATTTCGCATGCGGCGCATTTTCATGAATCTCCGGGATCAGCGGACCGTTCGGCCCCTGCGGCACGGAGGCGGTCGTGATCACCGGGATCCCGGCAAGCGACGCCATCTTGGCCAGCGCGGCGGCACGAGCGCGCAGCTCTGGCATTGGCATATCGCCGACGGTCTGGAACAGGCCGCTCTGGTGGTCAATCAACAGCATTGCGGTATCGTTAACATCAATCACCGGACGAGCGCCGTTAAAGTTAGCGGGAGTAGACATAGTATTCACCTCAATCAGTTAGATTTGGCCAAAGCGGCCGCTGTTAAAATCGCGAACGGCTTCTGCGATCTGCGTTTTGTTATTCATGACAAAGGGGCCATAGCCCACAATCGGCTCCTGCAGCGGTTCACCAGCCATCAGCAGAACTTTTGCCTGGGCGGTCGCCTCCAGATGCAGGGCGTCTCCTGTCTGGCTCAGGACGGCCAACTGACCTTCGCGGGCGGACTCGGAACCGTTGATGATCACTTCCCCTTCCAGCACCACCAGCGCGGTACTCCAGCCTTCCGGCTGGCGCAGCGTGAGGTCGTGCCCCTGATTCAGCTGCAGATCCCACACATTAAGCGGTGAGAAGGTATGGGCCGGGCCGCTGACGTCGTCATACTGGCCGGCAATAACCCGAACTTGTCCGGCGCCATTCGCCAGCGCGACGCTGGGGATCGTCCCGGCGGTAATGCTCTGATAGCCGGGGGCCGTCATTTTGTCTTTGGCGGGCAGGTTGACCCACAGCTGGATCATCTTCAGCTCGCCGCCGCTGCGGGTGAAGGCTTCCGAGTGGAACTCTTCGTGCAGGATCCCGGCGCCCGCCGTCATCCACTGCACGTCGCCCGGGCCAATCACTCCGCCGCGTCCGGTGGAGTCACGATGCTCTACTTCACCGGCGTAGACGATGGTGACGGTTTCGAATCCACGATGCGGATGCTCACCGACGCCGCGTTTATCGCTGCCTGCCGGAAAGGTGTACGGCCCGGCATAGTCGAGCAGTAAGAAGGGGCTCAGCTGCTGGCCGTGCGTCTGATAAGAAAACATCGAACGAACCGGGAAGCCGTCACCTACCCAATGCTGCGCAGGCGCGGTGTAGACTCCTGTAATCTGTTTCATGGCTTTCTCCTGTGTATCGGTCTGTGTATCGGTATCTGATATGAATAAGCTTATATCCGGGACGACGTGTGCGGTAGTGAGCATAAATGACCTATACTGTTCCAAAAATGGAACAATGGAGGAAGGATGCAGGATCTCAATGACTTCGCCTGGTTTGTCCAGGTGGTAGACCATGGCGGTTTCGCCGCGGCGGGGCGAGCGCTTGACCAGCCGAAATCCAAGCTCAGCCGCCGCATTGCGCAACTCGAGGAGCGGCTGGGCGTGCGTTTGATTCAGCGAACCACCCGTCAGTTCGCGGTCACCGAGGTCGGGCAGACCTTTTATCAGCATTGCAAAGCGATGCTGATAGAGGCCGAGGCGGCGCAGCAGGCGGTCGAGACGCTGCGCGCCGAGCCGCGCGGTAGCGTCAGGATCACCTGTCCGGTCACCTTGCTGCATGTCCATATTGGACCGATGCTGGCGCGATTTATGGCGCGCTATCCCGGGGTAACGCTGCATCTTGAAGCGACCAACCGCCGGGTGGATGTGGTCGGGGAGGGGATTGATGTGGCGATCCGCGTCCGTCCCCGGCCCATCGAGGACAGCGATCTGGTGATGCGCGTGCTGGCGGACCGCGGGCACCGGCTGGTGGCCAGTCCGGAGCTGATTTCCCGACTCGGGCGCCCGCAGGCGCCCTCTGAACTGAGTGCCTGGCCGGGGCTCAGCCTGGGGGCGAACAAGCATCAGCATAAATGGCAGCTCACCGGGCCTGAGGGAGCGAGAGCGGAAGTGTATTTCACGCCGCGAATGGTGACCACCGATATGCTGGCGCTGCGCGAGGCGGCGATGGCGGGCGTCGGCGTGGTGCAGCTTCCTTTATTAATGGTGCGCGATCAGCTGGCGTCAGGAGAATTAGAGGTGGTACTGGATGAGTGGCAGCCGCGGCGGGAAGTGATCCATGCGGTATTTGCCTCACGGCGCGGGCTGCTGCCCTCCGTCAGGGCGCTGGTGGACTACCTCAGCGAAGAGTATCAGCGGATGGAGGAGGATTGATGGGTAGGCAGAGGTTTTTTGTCGGAACTCATATGTGAAAAGCGTCCGTACTTTTTCACGCACTCTTCGCAATCGCGTAGGGGCGTGAAAGATTGCTCACTGTGTGAGTCGTTTGCCGCTTGAGAGCGTTGGCTGTTTTAAGCAACCTCTGGTTTTTTCGATACATCGTTTTACTATGACCGTCTGGTATTATTTAAGCAATTTTGCCATAACGTCAAAAAACATTGGCAGATCATCCCTGAATGAGAAGGTCGTGTTTATTGCCTGACGAGCGATTAAACCGTCAATAAGGGCAAAAATAATGATCGTGACTTCTTCAAGATTAATATCGCGACGAAATTCTCCGGCAGCGATACCCTCCTGGATGAGCCGCGCGAAGCTTTTCCGCATGATGTCATCGCTGGAGATATACGTTTTTCGCAGTTCTGGATTGCGCGCAGACTCAGCCATGATTTCAACCCAAAGTTGATGCGTGATAGGGTAACCGATCTCACTAATACAGGACGTGACTTGTGCACAAAGGCGATCAAAATAAGAGCCTGCATAGGTCGCATTATGGGCAGTCAACGCGGAGTTCTGTTCTTCCAGTACAATAGCCTTAACAAGTTCATCCTTACTTTTGAAATACGTATACATTGCTCCTTGACTGATTCCTGCCCGGGTAGCGATTTCACGTACGCTTGTCGCACTAAAGCCTTTTTCCGCAAAGCAGGCAGCTGCAGCCGTAATCAACTTATGGTAGGTTTCGGTTTTTTTTAACATATCGGCATCTTGGTTAATTCGGTGCCCAGACTTTAACGCGCTTTTATGCAAGGAGCCAGAGCTAAACTCTGTCGTCTGGCTCCTGGATTTCGTCTTACTTTAGCAGGGGTAATTCACTGAGCATGTGCTTGAGATTCAGCATGTCCCAGGGCAAATGTTCAGCAATTGTCAGGCCAACGGGGACTGCTTTTGTCGTCGCTGCCGCAATCAGATTGAGTACATCCTCAATCGTCAGTTTGCCTTCAGCAACGTCGCCAAAATCGTGTTTTCCGCGCCCCGGTTTTGCAAAAAGAACGGAGCGGAACAGAGACGGGTCGAGAACGTCCAGATCGATATGGATCGCCAGATACGCAATCTTTTCTTTCGATATCCACTCCAGGACTTCATCTTCGCCGCTTTTAACCTGTTCAGGTGTTAGCGTCGTAATGTTATGGCGAGTGAGGTATTCAGCTTCATAAGGAAGTAGATCGTGGATACCGGCAATCATTATTTTTGACGGGTTAAGTTTGGTTCTTACATGGGCAACTAAATCGTTATCACCCGTACCCATTAGCGCACCAAGTACATGGGCATGCGCGTTTGGATATTGTTCAGCAGTCTGTACGTCAGGATGCGAGTCAATCCAGAGCACACCGAGTTTGTCTCCGTACTTATCGAGCAGGTGGGCGAAAGGCGCCAGCGAAACCAGGCAGTCTCCGCCTAAAATGACAATGCTATTGGGATCATGTTTTTCAATCAGTGTGGCAGCATTACTGAGCTGCCTGATGAGGGATGG
>NZ_PIOG01000088.1:0-5056 GCF_002810545.1 Klebsiella sp. A-Nf5
TTCATTTTTTATTCGCCTGGTATAATTCCCACTGATGGATATACGCATAATACCGCTCACCTGGCACATTAATGATGATGCCATCACAGTCCAGTTTATTAACAGGGCTGGTAAAAGCGCCTGTCGGCATGTTTACCTCAAGTGTCCTGCAGTCGTCTTTCCAGTGTCTACCTGCTTCAAGTTCATCCATCGAAAATGAGTGAATGGAGATAACGAACATCCCGGAAAACCCAACCACCGCTATAAGCGAACAGTATATGAATGTATCGCCTCTGTTAACTCGAAGATTGAATTTTTCAGGGATGGCAACCATTGCCAGCGCACCGACCACACCAATAACAAAAAGAATCAGGCATATACCGTTAAGCCATGCAACATTATGTCCGAGTATATAGTACGCTTTCACTTTCTTATTCCTTATGCTGCATACTTTCAAATAACGTGAGATTGTTAATACTGACCATCGGTCTTACTATTCACCTGCCCCCATCCGTTCAAAGGAGTAAATCAAGACATAAAACATATAAAAGATGACTGTGGCTGTAAAAAATCCCGTTATTACTGACAGCGTCAAATCAGGAGAACCGGCCCACATGTTTTTATCCATGAATACCATGAAAGAAAATAAAGCACTGAGACCTGCAAGCCCAAACAACATTAAAATACAGGCAAGCGTATCTCTTATAAAAACACCCATAATTACATAGCCGTAACCACAGATAATGATTGCCATTGCAAAAAAAAGTCGTACAAACCCATCAAAACTTAACTGGTATTCAGCCATTTACCCACCCTCACTCAATGTTTCCATCACGCTGTTCAAAGGCTCGCGGGTTTTAATTTCAATGCACTCTCCTGTATTACTTCCGTAACCTCTTCCTCCACGTGCTTCGAGTACCCGTAGCATTTTTATGCAAACATCTGTATTAGGCATGGGAGAAACATTCCAAATCCCACCGCCACTACTCGGTGTCATCAGCACCAGAAAAATAAAGGCATGCATACTTTATTGCCCCTGTTTATATATTAACGACTGAATATCCCTTCGATTAACTCCTGTAAGGTAACCGGCTTATTCCCGCTTATCGCCTGTTCATACTCATCTGCACTGACATTTTCAATGACATCACCACACTGAAGCCGGTTTTGCGTGGGAGACAATAAACCTTTATCAATATTCTTCTCCAGCAAGCGGCAGTCATGAGTCCAGTGGTGTGCGAGCGCTTCTGGTACAGGGTCATTACTGAATGCAAACAGCAAGAGATATACTGCAAATACAGAAGCAAGCAGCCATTTGAATAATTCATCCATCACGTTACTTACCCTCCGTGCTAAGTTTATTAACCTCTGCCTTATCCCTGTATCTCACATCCATATACCGTGTTACGCCATCCGGACAAGACCAGCCATCTTTCGCTTTAGCCAGAAACCCTGCCTGCTGCGCTTCAAATGCGGAGATTCTGCAGTTTTTCAGCGTATAGATGACATCCTGTTTTCTGGTTTGAATCTGTTTGTATGTTGACTCAGGCTCAAGAAAGGCAAACACTTCTGTTATCGCGACGACAATACACATTATCAGAATGATTGTCTTACCCCACCATGACACAAACAACCTCTGTAAAAAGAAAGACATAACTACGGCAGTGCCAACAATCAACATCAACATAAAAATATATGACGAATCTTCGCGCAAAAGCAGCCATAGATATTTCATTGAGTCAGTCATTTTTCAAATCCTTTCATTATTCGTTATCGAGGTTCATTTCACACGCTACCGCCCATCCCTTTCAACGCAGAGGGCACTCGTTATAATTCAGAAATGAAAACTTACTGCAGCGCCAGTAATGGCGCTGTGAATCAATTAAGGCGAGGTTGTCCCCACGCCGATGGTGTCACGACAAAAAGAACCGTTGCTGGCTGGTGATATACATCATCTGCATCCACATACGGCGCTATCCACAATGACGTTGTCTCCTCCCCTTTTCTTAATGGCCGGGGATAATTACCTGGCAGCGTTGATGGCGACGTAAACGTTGACGCCACAACTGGTAAAGACATTTTCACTACCGGCAAAGACTGGCTCCTTTTCTCGGTTTCGAAATATGCTGCCTCATTCTTTGCCGTTGGATTATTTAGGTACACTGCCCGTGCTCGATCTTTCTCCGCTGCCACTCTGGCCCGGTTCAGGTTAGGTTGAGGCGGCAACGGGTACGAATTAACTGACGTGGTTCTGAAATTACCCTCAGCCAGTTGTGGCAACCCGGCCGCAGCCGGCTTTGCGTCACTGCGTTCCTCTTTCAGCTTCGCCTTTTCATTTGCCTGCTCCATCGTCATACAGGTATCCGACGTCGTGGCATTACATTGAAATTCGGTCTCTGTGCCCGCGCACCCGGTTAAGAGCAAAGCGCTGCCCAGAGGAATTAACAGCATTAATTCCTTCATGATATTTCTCGCTATTTATCGGTTATTTTTTCAGGTTCATCCTGAATGGGTTATTAGCCTTAATTGTCCGGACAGTTTTATTCCGTTTTCGCGTATCCCCTGAAACAGCAGAAATTATTTCTGACATATGTAAGGTTTTACCTGCACCAGGCTTTCCGACGACCATAACATTCCCCGCATCACCGGAAAGTGGACCGACAAACGGATCGGGAAACGGATTATTGCTCTTTGATTTCATTCTTAACTTCCTCATTAAATTTTGCGGAAGTGTCATAAACCACGATGGTCTCACCGCGTTTCTGATATCCGGCCAGTAACGGTGATAGCGCGCCTTTGCCGGGTCTGCATCCGGGGAAAACATTCCCCCGCGCATCTCTCACCCACGTGATACCTGTTCTGCTGGCAGGGGTGCGACCGAAAACCACCGCGCCCCCCGTAAACACAACCGCCATCAGCAGCCAAAGCCAGAGGATGTTTTTCGTGTAGCCCTGGTCAATATGTGCTGCATACCCTGCCGCGTCAGTCATGACAGCAACGCAGTCTTCTTTTAATACCGGAGGCGGAGGCAACAACGGCTTCACCTCATCGCCATTGAGTGCTTCGCGCGAAGCGGGTCCCGTGCAGTCGTGAATGACATATCCTTCCCGCTGCACCGATTCGATGGTATTCACCAGCATCTGACCGGGCGTGATATGACCACGCCACAGCACTGTTACAATCAGCAGCATCATCGTGGCCAGCGGATACACTACCGCATGCTGAATCAGCCAGCGGAACCAGCGCAGCGAGGACATGGACAGAGCGAGAGCGGTGCGGGACTTAACCATGATTTTCTCCCTGCGCTTCTCCGCCTGGTGAGAACTGGCGAGGGTCAAGTTTGCCCAGCTTCTTCAGCATTTCGTCAGTGTTAAACCCGTTCAGGTTGCTGCCTGACTGCTGTGCTTCAGGCTGCGCGACCGGCTCCTGGCTCTGCGCCTGTTGTTGACCGTTCTTTTCCGCTTCCAGCTCCTCAATAGTTTTCAGCTGGAAACCATCCTGGAAGACCACCGTCACCTCATTGCCGGCACCAATCGGGATAACCGGGTGATACTGCTCCGCGCGTTTGATGTAGTACTCGCTCAGCGTCTGCGCTGCTTTCGATGCACCGCCACCAATCCCCATTTTCAGAACATCGCCGGCACCGACCGTCGCCGTGGCCCCGAGACCCACGGACGGCTGTGACGCCCGCTCCATCCCCTGACCAATTCCTTCAACAAAGCCAGCGCCCCAGGCCCAGCCGAGGATTTTGCCGTTACGCATCACGACTTCCCCTTTCACCCCGTTCTTGCCCATGAAAGAGACGTGCCCGGCTATCGGCTGGTCGATGGTTTTATCGCCCTTGATGCAACTGATATTCCGGGTGCGGACGATGGCACGCTCACTGGAAACATCCCCCCAGGCTTCGAGACCGACAAAGCAGCCGGTCAGGTCATACGTTTTGCTGTTCGGCATCTCGACACGACCCACCACACGCAGCTGCATCGGCACCGTGGACTCGTTACCCGTGACAGAAGCATTCGCATCGGCCCCTTCAATCAGGATGCTCTTCGCAAAGCTGCCGGAAGGGATATAGGGCAGCTCCCGCCCTTTTTTGCCCCTGTTGTAGTTGAATGTTTTACGCTGTATCTGGTTCGGAACCGGCACAGACTGGTAGCTGACCTGCGGCGGCGGTGTCATACCATTCCCCGGATAGAATGCCGTCGGAGGCGGTACCGCGGCTCCGGTCTGCGGCGGATAACTGGCTGGCTGCGGCTCACCTTCCGGCCCGGGTGGCGGTGACGGAGGAGTCGGCGCGGGCTCGCCACCAGAGACAGCCGGTTTCACGCCCAGCGCCTTCAGCTGAGTCTGCATGGCTTCATTGTCACTGCTGAGTTTGTCGATACGTATCTGGTCAGCGGTTCGCGCCTTACTCAGCAGGTCCACTTCCCCCTGCAGGGAGTCAAAACGCTTGTTGAGATCAGCGGCAGTCGCCTGCATTTCGGTGGTCGCGTGCTGCTCCACCTTACTGTTGAAGCTGCTGTCGACCACCCCGGTCATATCCGGCGCGGGTTCGCCCTGAGCCGGGGCTCCCTCATCAGAGCTCATGTTCAGATCTGACAGATACAGCCCGCCTCCGACTGCTGCTGCGCCGCCCGCCAGAATGAGTCCCAGCCAGATATATTGCTTACGTTTGATCAGAGTGTTGAAGTTGGCCATCAGCGCTTCACTCCTTCATCTGACGTCGTGACCCAGATCTGCATGCGACCACCGGCGGTCAGCAAGCCCGCCGGGGTACTGAACATGACGGCACGTGTTCCGGGCTGCCAGAAATCGCTTTCACGCACCATACGGGGCGACAGGGAGACGTTATCCAGACTGAAACGGACGACTTTCAGGTGATGACCGACCCAGACCCGGTCGGCAGTGGCGCGCAGACCAGCCGGCACCTGCAGCACTTCAGAGGTGACGGGGACAGACTGATACTCATCGGGTACGCTGCCCTGGCGCACGGCGCGATTCAGCGAAACCAGTAACGATTCATAGGGGTTCGACTCTTCCCAGGCTTTTGCCGGACCGGGTGTCCCCGCCAGCTCGC
>NZ_PIOG01000124.1:0-4924 GCF_002810545.1 Klebsiella sp. A-Nf5
ATGGCGTCGATAGCAGGCAGAAAACGAGCGCGCTGCAGGCCATTGCGATAGAGCTCATCCGGCGGAATATTGGAGGTGGCGACCAGGGTGATGCCACGGGCAAACAGGGCTTTCATCAACCCGCCCAACAGCATGGCATCGGTAATATCGGAGACGAAAAACTCGTCGAAACAGAGCACATCGGTTTCCGCTTTAAAGCGGTCGGCGACAATCTCCAGCGGGTCGCTATGTCCCTGCAGGGTGGTCAGCTCGTCGTGCACGCGCAGCATAAAGCGATGAAAATGCAGGCGCTGCTTACGCTCGCCCGGCAGGCTCTGGTAAAACAGGTCCATCAGCCAGGTTTTTCCCCGCCCCACGCCGCCCCACATATACAGGCCGCGGACAGGTGCCGCCTCGGCAGCCGGTTCGCGCTTACCCAGCAGTTTGCCGAATTTCGCGCGCAAACCGCCGCCTGACGCGACGGGCGCGGGCTGAGTCTGCAGTTCCTGGTAAATGGTATCAAGGCGGCTCACCGCTTCTTGCTGGACGTCGTCGGGTTGATGGCTGCCCTCTTTCAGGGCTAAAAGGTAACGCGATGTTGGAGACAGGCTTTGCATGATCTAATTGTTATTCCTTGAAAACCGTAATGCCGAAGCTCACGATTGACGAAAAAAAGGCCGTTCTACACTACGCGATGATACGCCAGGATTCCACTTCTGTGGAATTAGCGGTTATAGTGGCACTATCGGGCGCAGGCGGAGAGCCTAACAGCCACCCTACGGAACCACAAAACAACGGGAGATGTTCATGACCTGGGAATACGCGCTAATTGGATTAGTCGTCGGTATCATTATTGGTGCCGTCGCCATGCGTTTCGGCAACCGCAAACTGCGCCAGCAGCAGGCGCTGCAGTTCGAACTGGAAAAAAATAAAGCCGAGCTTGAAGAATACCGTGAAGAGCTGGTCAGCCACTTCGCGCGCAGCGCCGAACTGCTGGATAACATGGCGCACGACTATCGTCAGCTGTATCAGCATATGGCGAAAAGCTCTAACAACCTGCTGCCGGACTCTATGGCAGACGCCAACCCGTTCCGCAACCGCCTGGAAGAGTCAGAAGCCAGCAACGATCAGGCCCCTGTCCAGATGCCGCGCGACTACTCTGAAGGCGCATCCGGTTTACTGCGCGGTGGCGCAAAACGCGATTAATTGATCGCGTCTGATAAAATATCTCCGGGCGCACCCACCGCGCCCGCTCCTTCCCCCACTTCCCGGCTACAATTTAAACCAGTACCCACATTGTTACCTGTGTAAAAATTCAATAACATCAGGTTATTCAGGACGTTCTTCCATTCACCTCAGGTTACGAGAGCCAGCATCTAATGAAGAAACAGACTTTGCTGTTGAGTGCGTTAGCGTTAAGCATTGGGTTATCGTTGTCGGCCCTGCCTCCGGCAGCAGCATCCTTACCGACTCAGGTGCCCGGCCAGGGCGCGTTACCAAGCCTGGCACCGATGCTGGAAAAGGTCCTGCCAGCGGTGGTTAGCGTGCAGGTGGAAGGTACCGCTTCGCCGACGCAAAATATGCCGGAAGAGCTGAAAAAATATTTTGGCGATAACGCCCCGCAAGAGCAGGCGCAGCCGTTTGAAGGGCTCGGCTCCGGCGTCATCATCGACGCGGCGAAGGGCTACGTCTTGACCAATAGCCACGTCATCAATCAGGCGCAGAAGATCAGCGTCCAGCTGAACGATGGCCGTGAGTTTGATGCCAAACTGGTCGGCAGCGATGAACAGAGCGACATTGCTCTGCTGCAGCTGGTTAAGCCGGCGAACCTGACGCAAATCGCCATTGCTGACTCCGATAAACTCCGCGTCGGCGACTTCGCCGTCGCCGTCGGCAACCCGTTCGGCCTTGGCCAAACCGCCACCTCCGGCATTATCTCTGCCCTTGGCCGCAGCGGCCTGAATCTTGAAGGGCTGGAGAATTTCATCCAGACCGATGCCTCGATTAACCGCGGCAACTCCGGCGGCGCGCTGCTGAACCTCAATGGCGAGCTTATCGGTATCAACACCGCGATCCTGGCGCCGGGCGGCGGCAGCATCGGCATCGGCTTTGCCATTCCAAGCAACATGGCGAAAACCCTCGCCGACCAGCTCATTCAGTTTGGCGAAATCAAACGCGGCCTGCTGGGCATTAAAGGCATGGAAATGAGCGCCGATATCGCCAAGGCGATGAATCTCGACGTTCAGCGCGGCGCCTTCGTCAGTGAAGTGCTGCCAAACTCCGGTTCCGCCAAAGCGGGGATCAAATCCGGCGACGTCATCGTCAGTCTGAACGGCAAGCCGCTGAACAGTTTTGCCGAACTGCGCTCGCGTATCGCCACCACCGAACCGGGCACCAAGGTCAAACTTGGCCTGCTGCGCGACGGAAAACCGGTCGATGTCGAAGTGACGCTGGATAAGAGCACTTCCTCCACCGCCAGCGCCGAGCTGATTATCCCTGCCCTGCAGGGAGCCTCGCTCAGCGATGGTCAGATGAAGGACGGAACCAAAGGGGTGGTAATCGACAATGTCGATAAAGGCAGCGCCGCTGCCCAGGTCGGCCTGCATAAGGACGACATTATCATTGGCCTTAACCGGGAACGTATTCACTCGATTGCCGAACTGCGCAAAGTGCTTGAAGGCAAACCGCCGGTCATCGCCCTGAACGTGATCCGCGGCAACGAAAGCATTTATCTGCTGCTGCGCTGATTGTCTTCCCGGACATCGCCGCCATGTGCGATGTCCGGACAACTCATGCTATGCTGCGTCTGACCATTCATTAACGATATTTGCATCATGCCTGGAAAGTTATTACGTTCGATACTCATCGGTTTGATTGTCGGGGGCCTGCTGCTGGCCCTGATGCCATCGCTGCGCCAGTGGCAGCTGACGCCGACCACCCAGAACGATACGGCAGACGACTCCCCTGTGAGCTATAACGCCGCCGTACGCCGCGCGGCGCCCGCCGTGGTGAACGTCTATAACCGCGCTCTGAACAGCACCAGCCATAATCAGCTGACGCTTGGCTCCGGGGTGATCATGGACCAGCGCGGCTATATCCTGACCAACAAGCACGTTATCAACGATGCCGATCAGATCATTGTCGCGCTGCAGGACGGCCGCGTCTTCGAAGCGCTGCTGGTCGGCTCCGACACCCTGACTGACCTCGCCGTGCTGAAGATCAACGCCACCGGCGGGCTGCCGGTGATCCCGATCAACCCGAAACGCACGCCGCATATTGGCGATGTCGTCCTGGCGATTGGCAACCCCTATAACCTGGGGCAGACCATCACTCAGGGGATCATCAGCGCCACAGGGCGCATTGGCCTCAACCCCACCGGCCGCCAGAACTTCCTGCAGACTGACGCCTCGATTAACCACGGTAACTCGGGTGGGGCGCTGGTGAACTCTCTCGGCGAGCTGATGGGGATTAACACCCTCTCCTTTGACAAAAGCAATGACGGCGAAACACCGGAAGGCATTGGCTTTGCGATCCCGTTCCAGTTAGCGACCAAAATTATGGATAAGCTGATCCGGGATGGCCGGGTGATCCGCGGCTATATCGGCATTAGCGGCCGGGAGATCGCCCCGCTGCACGCGCAGGGTGGCGGGATCGATCAGATCCAGGGGATCGTGGTTAACGATGTGGCGCCTGATGGCCCCGCAGCACAAGCCGGGATCCGCGCCAACGACGTGATCATCTCCGTGAATGACAAACCTGCGGTCTCTGCACTGGAGACGATGGATCAGGTGGCCGAGATCCGCCCGGGATCGGAAATTCCGGTAGTCATCATGCGTGATGATAAGAAAATTACGCTCCATATCGCCGTCCAGGAATACCCGGCCACCAACTAAACGGCTCCCCGTTTGGGGAGTCTCGTTAATCGCTAAATACCGGACCGGCCGGGTATCTGACCAGAAACCCGGTCACCGCCAGCAGCGATCTCAGCGCGGGCCAGACTATCTGTCGCTCGCGAAGCTCATCATCCAGCGTCAGTAGCGCAAACTCCCCCTTCTCACCCAGCACGCCACCCTGCCAGAGCAGGCGCTGCGCCTGCTGTCGCGCCCAGGGCGACTCACTCTTCCAGGCCAGCAAATGCAGCAGCGCCTGCTGCAGACAGACGCTGTGAGAATGGTTATCCCGCCGCAGCCGCCGGTAGACGGGCAGGGACACGCTGCGCACGGTATAAAATCCACTGCCCGCCTCTTCATCGCCTTCAGGGATTGCGCGGGCGAACTGCCCCGCCACGTCGCACAGCCGGTTGTGCGTCAGCGGAAGATGCCGGGCGCTGAGCGCCCCGGCCGCCATGCACAGCAGACCGCTGCGCTGCAGCGAGGGCGTCGCAGAGCGCACGACCGCCGCCGGTAAGGCAGTCACCGCCCGTGTCGCCTTGTCAGCGTTGTGGTCAGCTCCGGCCTCATAACAGCTGGCCAGCAGCGCTTCACCAGGCGTGGCGTTCAGCGGGGGCGAAAGCAGGTTCAGCGCCGGCTGCAGTTGTGCAAGTTCATCGCCTGACGCCAGCATGGCGTCAACCACCGCCTCCCGTGTTGATGTCCGGTTTTCCGGACAGCATGCTATGGCTTCATTCATCACCGTCTCCTTATGAGAAATCTCCGCGGCCGGTATGCCAGCCGCGGGAACTGGCTGGCCTACATCGCCAGCACGTACTTGAGCATCACCCCGGCGGCGATCGCCGAGCCGATCACCCCCGCCACGTTCGGGCCCATGGCGTGCATCAGCAGGAAGTTCTGCCCGTCCGCTTCCAGACCCACCTTGTTCGACACCCTGGCCGCCATCGGCACCGCCGACACCCCGGCGGAACCAATCAGCGGGTTGATTTTGTGTTTACTGAACACGTTCATCAGCTTCGCCATCAGCACCCCGGCCGCGGTCCCCACGCAGAAGG
>NZ_PIOG01000286.1:0-3411 GCF_002810545.1 Klebsiella sp. A-Nf5
CTTCGGCGTTGTAAGGTTAAGCCTCACGGTTCATTAGTACCGGTTAGCTCAACGCATCGCTGCGCTTACACACCCGGCCTATCAACGTCGTCGTCTTCAACGTTCCTTCAGGAGACTTAAAGTCTCAGGGAGAACTCATCTCGGGGCAAGTTTCGTGCTTAGATGCTTTCAGCACTTATCTCTTCCGCATTTAGCTACCGGGCAATGCCATTGGCATGACAACCCGAACACCAGTGATGCGTCCACTCCGGTCCTCTCGTACTAGGAGCAGCCCCCCTCAATTCTCCAGCGCCCACGGCAGATAGGGACCGAACTGTCTCACGACGTTCTAAACCCAGCTCGCGTACCACTTTAAATGGCGAACAGCCATACCCTTGGGACCTACTTCAGCCCCAGGATGTGATGAGCCGACATCGAGGTGCCAAACACCGCCGTCGATATGAACTCTTGGGCGGTATCAGCCTGTTATCCCCGGAGTACCTTTTATCCGTTGAGCGATGGCCCTTCCATTCAGAACCACCGGATCACTATGACCTGCTTTCGCACCTGCTCGCGCCGTCACGCTCGCAGTCAAGCTAGCTTATGCCATTGCACTAACCTCCTGATGTCCGACCAGGATTAGCTAACCTTCGTGCTCCTCCGTTACTCTTTGGGAGGAGACCGCCCCAGTCAAACTACCCACCAGACACTGTCCGCAACCCCGATTAGGGGTCTACGTTAGAACATCAAACATTAAAGGGTGGTATTTCAAGGTTGGCTCCACGCAGACTGGCGTCCACGCTTCAAAGCCTCCCACCTATCCTACACATCAAGGCTCAATGTTCAGTGTCAAGCTATAGTAAAGGTTCACGGGGTCTTTCCGTCTTGCCGCGGGTACACTGCATCTTCACAGCGAGTTCAATTTCACTGAGTCTCGGGTGGAGACAGCCTGGCCATCATTACGCCATTCGTGCAGGTCGGAACTTACCCGACAAGGAATTTCGCTACCTTAGGACCGTTATAGTTACGGCCGCCGTTTACCGGGGCTTCGATCAAGAGCTTCTCCTTACGGATAACCCCATCAATTAACCTTCCGGCACCGGGCAGGCGTCACACCGTATACGTCCACTTTCGTGTTTGCACAGTGCTGTGTTTTTAATAAACAGTTGCAGCCAGCTGGTATCTTCGACTGATTTCAGCTCCACCCGCAGGGGCTTCACCTACCTATCAGCGTGCCTTCTCCCGAAGTTACGGCACCATTTTGCCTAGTTCCTTCACCCGAGTTCTCTCAAGCGCCTTGGTATTCTCTACCTGACCACCTGTGTCGGTTTGGGGTACGATTTAATGTTACCTGATGCTTAGAGGCTTTTCCTGGAAGCAGGGCATTTGTTACTTCAGCACCGTAGTGCCTCGTCATCACACCTCAGCGTTAAAAGGTACCGGATTTACCTGGAACCTCCGCCTACATGCTTAAACCGGGACAACCGTCGCCCGGCTAACATAGCCTTCTCCGTCCCCCCTTCGCAGTAACACCAAGTACAGGAATATTAACCTGTTTCCCATCGACTACGCCTTTCGGCCTCGCCTTAGGGGTCGACTCACCCTGCCCCGATTAACGTTGGACAGGAACCCTTGGTCTTCCGGCGAGCGGGCTTTTCACCCGCTTTATCGTTACTTATGTCAGCATTCGCACTTCTGATACCTCCAGCAACCCTCACAGGTCACCTTCGCAGGCTTACAGAACGCTCCCCTACCCAACAACACATAGTGTCGCTGCCGCAGCTTCGGTGCATGGTTTAGCCCCGTTACATCTTCCGCGCAGGCCGACTCGACCAGTGAGCTATTACGCTTTCTTTAAATGATGGCTGCTTCTAAGCCAACATCCTGGCTGTCTGTGCCTTCCCACATCGTTTCCCACTTAACCATGACTTTGGGACCTTAGCTGGCGGTCTGGGTTGTTTCCCTCTTCACGACGGACGTTAGCACCCGCCGTGTGTCTCCCGTGATAACATTCTTCGGTATTCGTAGTTTGCATCGGGTTGGTAAGTCGGGATGACCCCCTAGCCGAAACAGTGCTCTACCCCCGAAGATGAATTCACGAGGCGCTACCTAAATAGCTTTCGGGGAGAACCAGCTATCTCCCGGTTTGATTGGCCTTTCACCCCCAGCCACAAGTCATCCGCTAATTTTTCAACATTAGTCGGTTCGGTCCTCCAGTTAGTGTTACCCAACCTTCAACCTGCCCATGGCTAGATCACCGGGTTTCGGGTCTATACCCTGCAACTTAACGCCCAGTTAAGACTCGGTTTCCCTGCGGCTCCCCTATACGGTTAACCTTGCTACAGAATATAAGTCGCTGACCCATTATACAAAAGGTACGCAGTCACCCCATAAAGAGGCTCCCACTGCTTGTACGTACACGGTTTCAGGTTCTTTTTCACTCCCCTCGCCGGGGTTCTTTTCGCCTTTCCCTCACGGTACTGGTTCACTATCGGTCAGTCAGGAGTATTTAGCCTTGGAGGATGGTCCCCCCATATTCAGACAGGATACCACGTGTCCCGCCCTACTCTTCGAGTTCACAACCTGTGCATTTTGGTGTACGGGACTATCACCCTGTACCGTCGGACTTTCCAGACCGTTCCACTAACACACAAGCTGATTCAGACTCTGGGCTGCTCCCCGTTCGCTCGCCGCTACTGGGGGAATCTCGGTTGATTTCTTTTCCTCGGGGTACTTAGATGTTTCAGTTCCCCCGGTTCGCCTCGTTAACCTATGTATTCAGTTAACGATAGTGCAACGAATTGCACTGGGTTTCCCCATTCGGACATCGCCGGCTATAACGGTTCATATCACCTTACCGACGCTTTTCGCAGATTAGCACGTCCTTCATCGCCTCTGACTGCCAGGGCATCCACCGTGTACGCTTAGTCGCTTAACCTCACAACCCGAAGATGTTTCGTAAAACACCAACGTGTCGCGAAAATTTGAGAGACTCGAACACACTTAAACAGTGTGTCGTTTCAATTTTCAGCTTGATCCAGATTTTTAAAGAGCAAAACTTCGCAGTGCACCTTTTCAGGTTCACTCTGAAGTTTTCTTGTGTTTGCAGTAATGATGGTGGAGCTATGCGGGATCGAACCGCAGACCTCCTGCGTGCAAAGCAGGCGCTCTCCCAGCTGAGCTATAGCCCCATCGTTTGCAACCTCTTCAAATTTGCTTCGCAAATTTGGTAGGCCTGAGTGGACTTGAACCACCGACCTCACCCTTATCAGGGGTGCGCTCTAACCACCTGAGCTACAAGCCTGTAGAGGTTTTTACTGCTGTTTTTCATCAGACAATCTGTGTGAGCACTACAAAGGCAGGTTCTTTAAGGTAAGGAGGTGATCCAACCGCAGGTTCCCCTACGGTTACCTTGTTACGACTTCACCCCAG
>NZ_PIOG01000190.1:0-4600 GCF_002810545.1 Klebsiella sp. A-Nf5
CCTTCTGCGTGGGGACCGCGGCCGGGGTGCTGATGGCGAAGCTGATGAACGTGTTCAGTAAACACAAAATCAACCCGCTGATTGGTTCCGCCGGGGTGTCGGCGGTGCCGATGGCGGCCAGGGTGTCTAACAAGGTGGGTCTGGAAGCGGACGGGCAGAACTTCCTGCTGATGCACGCCATGGGCCCGAACGTGGCCGGAGTGATCGGCTCGGCGATCGCCGCCGGGGTGATGCTCAAGTACGTGCTGGCGATGTAGGCCGGCATCCTTCCCGGAGGTGTGGCTGTCGCCCCGCCTCCGGGCTGATTTGATACCCACACCTGGCATGACGGGGCCGGGCACATGTCTGAAATTTTCTGTTCTGTGCTCCACCTGTCGGCGCCGGGGGCGCAAAACGGGGAGAATAACAATTTAATGTCTATCTACCCAATGTACACCCGAAAAATCACCCACTGGTTTGCCAGGCGATCGTTTCAGAATCGCATCTTCCTGCTGATCTTATTCACCTCGACGATCGTCATGCTGGCGATGTCATGGTATCTGACAGACATTACCGAGGAGCGTCTGCATTATCAGGTCGGACAACGGGCGCTGATTCAGGCGATGCAGATTTCGGCGATGCCGGAGCTGGTGGAGGCGGTACAGAAACGCGATCTCGCCAGAATCAAAGCCCTTATCGACCCCATGCGTTCGTTCTCCGACGCCACCTACATCACCGTCGGTGATGCCAGCGGCCAGCGCCTCTATCACGTCAATCCTGATGAAATCGGCAAATCGATGGAAGGCGGCGATAGCGATGAGGCGTTGATAAACGCCAAAAGCTACGTGTCAGTGCGCAAAGGCTCGCTGGGATCCTCGTTGCGCGGTAAATCGCCGATTCAGGACGAGACCGGCAAGGTGATCGGCATTGTGTCGGTAGGCTATACCATCGAGCAACTGGAGAACTGGCTCAGCCTGCAGATAAGCTCGCTGCTGATCCCGATGGCCATCATGTTGCTGCTCCTGCTCTATTGCGCCCGCCGCTTCTCACTGCATATCAAAAAGCAGATGCTCAATATGGAACCCCAACAGCTGTCACAGCTGTTGATCCAGCAAAGCGTGTTGTTTGAATCGGTATTCGAAGGGCTGATCGCCATCGACTCCGGTTATAAAATCACTGCAATTAATCAGACTGCCCGCCGCCTGCTCAATTTGAGCCAACCGGAAACCACGCTTATCGGCAAAGGGATCAACAGCGTTATCTCGCAGGAGGCCTTTTTCTACGATGCGCCACAGGCCAATAAAAAAGACGAAATCGTCACCTTCAATCAGATCAAAGTGATCGCCAGCCGGATGGCGGTGATCTTAAACAATGAGCCACAGGGTTGGGTGATCAGCTTTCGCAGCAAAGACGATATCAACACCCTTAGCCTGCAGCTCAGCCAGGTGCAACAGTACGCCGATAACCTGCGCGCCGTGCAGCATGAGCATCGCAATCTGATCTCCACTATCGCTGGCCTGCTGTTTCTTAAACGCTACGATCATGCGCTGGACCTGATCCAACAGCAGTCGGAAAGTCACCAGAAGGTGATCGATTTTATCGCGCGGAATTTCCAGGATAACCATCTGGCCGGACTGTTGATCGGCAAGTATTACCGGGCCAAAGAGCTCGGTCTGGAGCTGGTTTTCGATCCGGCCTGCTTCGTTGACAGATTACCCACCGCCCTTTCTCACAATGAATGGATCTCGATCGTGGGGAATCTGCTTGATAACGCCTACAATGCCAGCCTGCGTCAGCCGCAGGGGTCAAGGCAGATAGAATGCCTGATCAACAGCGACGGTCACGAAGTGATCATTGAGATCGCCGACCAGGGATGCGGCATTGACGAGGCGCTGCGCGACAGGATCTTCGAGCGCGGCGTTACCAGCAGCACCAGCAAAGATCATGGTATCGGACTCTGGCTGGTACGCAGCTATGTGGAACAGGCCGGCGGCAACATTGTCGTCGAAAATAATATTCCCTTTGGCACCATCTTTACGCTTTATATCCCCCTGACCCGAGATGAACATCATGGATAGCATCACTACTCTTATCGTTGAAGACGAACCTATGCTGGCGGAGATCCTGGTGGATAACATTAAACAGTTTCCCCAGTTCGACGTCATTGGCATTGCGGATAAGCTTGAGAGCGCCAGGAAACAGCTCAGGCTGTATCAACCGCAGCTGATCCTGCTGGATAATTTTTTACCCGACGGCAAAGGTATCGATCTGATCCGCCATGCTGTCAGTACGCATTACAAGGGACGGATTATCTTTATTACCGCAGATAATCACATGGATACCATCAGCGAAGCGCTGCGTCTTGGGGTGTTCGATTACCTGATTAAGCCGGTGCACTATCAGCGCCTGCAGCACACGCTGGAGCGCTTTGCCCGCTATCGTAGCTCGCTGCGCTCCAGCGAACAGGCCAGCCAGATCCATGTCGACGCGCTGTTTAATATTCAGGCTCGGGAGCAAACGGAACCCACCAGCGCACCGCTGCGCGGGATCGATGAAAGCACCTTTCAGCGCGTACTCCAGCTGTTTGCCGACCCGTCGGTGGTACATACCGCCGACTCGCTGGCCCGTATCCTCGGCAGCAGCAAAACCACCGCCCGCCGTTATCTGGAGCAAGGCGTGAAGAACGACTTTCTGGAAGCGGAAATCAGCTACGGCAAGGTTGGCCGACCTGAGCGCATCTACCACGGCAAGCAGACCCATCCTGAGCAGAGATAAAACGCTTACGCCAGGGTATAGCTGACCACCAGTTGCCCCTTCTTCATTTTAAGCTGGCTGACGACGACGTCGCCCAGCTCCGCCAGACGGGCGACGTGGGTGCCACCGCAGGGATAAGCGGGCATTTCGCCAAATCCCACCTGGCGTAGGCCATCAGCGAACGTCACCTGACGCGGTAAGTCCTGCGCCTGCCAGGCCTTCACCGGCGTCAACAGCGCGCTGGCGTCCGGCAGCGCGGCATTGTTCCTGCTGGTGAAGGTTATCCGCCCTTCGCCGGGCCAGTGGTGCGCTTTCACCGGTTGCCAGCCAAGCTGTTCGCCCGCCAGGCCAAGCAGGTGGCCGGCAGAATGCAGACGGGCATGCAGCTGTCTCGCGGAGGCATCAATTTTCATCTCCACGTCACCGAGGGGAAGCGGTTGCGACAGGATATGCAGCACGCTGTCGCCGCGCACAATAACCGTCTCAACCACCTGCCCGGCGATCCAGCCGCGGTCTGCCGGTTGACCGCCTCCTTGCGGGTGAAACAACGTCCGATCCAGTTCGATGGCGTAACGGCCATCCGCTTCTGCAGTGCAGGCGATGATCTGGGCGCGCCCGTCGGTAGCATCGCTGGTGTAATAAACTCGTTCAGTCATGGTGATTCTCCTCTCTGTCCGACCAGTATATTGATAATATCGACAGCGATAATCCCACCACCCGCCAATGCACTTTTGCTCCAGGAGCACAAATGAATCTGAACCTCCTGCCGGACCTCGCCCTCTTCGTCCAGATAGTCGACCAGGGCAGCTTTTCCGCCGTCGCCCGCCAGAGCGGCCTGACGCCCTCCGCCGTGAGCCGCAGCGTGTCGCGACTGGAGCGGGAGATGGGCAGCAAGCTGCTGCATCGAACCACCCGCAAACTGCGACTGAGCAATGCCGGGGAAACGGTGTATCAGCATGCCCAGCAGATGCTGGAAGCGGCGCGGCAGGCGATAGATTCCGCCAGCAGTCGCCAAACGGTCGCTCAGGGAAAGCTGACGCTCAGCGTACCGAAAGCCGTCGGCCGCTTTGTGATCCACCCGCTGATGATGGCGTTTTTCCACCGCTACCCGCAGGTTGACGTCTGCCTGCGGCTGGAAGATCGCCCTCTGGATTTTATCGATGACGGTATTGATTTGGCGCTGCGCATCACCGATACCCCTTCCCCTGGTCTGCATGGCAAACCGCTGATGCCAATCAGGCACGTTATCTGCGCCACTGAGGCGTATTTACAACGGCACGGTATGCCGCACACGCCGCAGGATCTGCGCGCGCATAGCTGCATCAGCCTTGGCGAAACGCCCGCCGATGCGCGCTGGAAGTTCCGCCGGGAAGGGAAAAGCGAAACCGTGCAAACCTACGGGCGGTACGCCGCCAACCATACCGCCGTACGCCTCGACGCGGTTAAGCAGCATCTGGGCATTGGCAGTCTGCCGCTGTTCACCGCCCGTGAGGCGCTGGCAAAGGGCGATATCGTGCAGGTGCTGCCCGAGTGGGAATTCATCAGCAGCTACTCCGGCGACCTGTGGCTGCTGTGGGCGGGAGATAAACATATGCCCGCCAGGATGCGGGCGATGATTGATTATCTCAGCGAGACGGTGCCGGCGCTGAACGCAGGCAGCACAGAGCCAGCGAAATAATTGCAAACCACGGAATGATAACCCCCAGCACAAACCAGATCCCGGAGCGGCCGATATCATGTGGCGTTTGGTCGGCATATTCAGCACTTGCTTGAACTGCGGCAGCTTATCAAACAGATCGCGGAAGCCTTTTGGCGGTTCCGGCTCTTTCAGAAAAGCTAACAGCTTACCCACCTCGCGCAGCGAACT
>NZ_PIOG01000043.1:0-4584 GCF_002810545.1 Klebsiella sp. A-Nf5
TCGCAGCAACAACCAGGATCGCGCCGTCCATCTGCGCAGCACCGGTGATCATGTTTTTAACATAGTCGGCGTGGCCCGGGCAGTCTACGTGCGCGTAGTGGCGAGTCGGGGTGTCATATTCAACGTGGGAAGTGTTGATGGTGATACCACGAGCTTTTTCTTCCGGTGCGTTATCGATCTGGTCGAATGCGCGAGCAGCACCGCCGTAGGTTTTAGCCAGTACGGTAGTGATTGCAGCGGTCAGCGTTGTTTTACCATGGTCAACGTGGCCGATAGTACCGACGTTAACGTGCGGTTTTGTACGTTCAAACTTTTCTTTAGACATCGATTGTCCCTCTAAGACACGGATAAATCGGTGATATCACCACATCAACCAGGCAACATGCCCGACTTGTTGAATGCAATAAACAGAGAGAAACAGGGAAGGAGAGATAAAGAAGTGGTGCTGATACCCAGAGTCGAACTGGGGACCTCACCCTTACCAAGGGTGCGCTCTACCAACTGAGCCATATCAGCACGTCTGGAGCGGGCAGCGGGAATCGAACCCGCATCATCAGCTTGGAAGGCTGAGGTAATAGCCATTATACGATGCCCGCATCCTGAAACTCGGCTACCCAGTTCTTTCTGTCACAAAAAAGAGATTGCTCTCTTTAATGTTGAGCTGATTAGTTTACCCAACCAACTCCGGCTACGCAAAGCGTCGCCAGAAAGTGGTGGTGGGGGAAGGATTCGAACCTTCGAAGTCGATGACGGCAGATTTACAGTCTGCTCCCTTTGGCCGCTCGGGAACCCCACCCAAATTGTTATGGTGCCGACTACCGGAATCGAACTGGTGACCTACTGATTACAAGTCAGTTGCTCTACCTACTGAGCTAAGTCGGCATCAAGTAGCGCGCATTCTAGGGAGAGGAGCGAGTTCATGCAACTAAAAATTTGCATAAAACGTTCTCTTGCTCACATTTTGTGCTCTTCCGCGGAAAAATGGTGTAATTTCAAACAGCGGAGTGCAAATATTCGCCAGGAAATCGGCTCGTCAGCCTCTTTCGGGCATGGTCTGTCACCGAGAACACTCTCCGACAGCTGACAGAAAGATATACAGCCCATTAGCGCTTATCCCATCAGCAACGCACATCCTTTACCCAGAATAAGAAACTTATTCATCTCTTGTGATGCTGACACGAGAATGCAGCATTCAATGAGTTTTTTTCTTATTATTCCCGGCTATCTGGTGTTACCCTCCTGCCCATTGTCCTGATTAACTCGTGTGAAGCATCGCCGTTTCGACGTATTCGGTGATGGTAAGAACATGCTTATGAGCCAAAAAGAGCAGACGTTAATGACACCGTACCTACAATTTAACCGCCACCAATGGGCTGCACTTCGTGATTCTGTCCCGATGACGTTAACCGAGGATGAAATCACGCGGTTAAAAGGCATCAACGAAGATCTCTCTCTGGAAGAGGTTGCTGAGATCTATTTGCCACTGTCGCGTTTGCTCAATTTCTATATCAGTTCTAACCTGCGTCGTCAGGCTGTCCTCGAACAATTTCTTGGCACCAATGGTCAACGAATTCCCTATATCATCAGCATTGCTGGCAGTGTTGCGGTAGGAAAAAGCACCACAGCCCGTGTACTGCAGGCCTTGCTTAGCCGTTGGCCAGAGCACCGCCATGTTGAACTCATCACCACTGACGGATTTTTGCACCCTAACTCGGTATTGAAAGAACGCGGGTTAATGAAGAAGAAAGGCTTTCCGCAGTCCTATGATATGCATCGACTGGTGAAGTTTGTCTCCGACCTTAAATCAGGTGTACCGCAGGCAACCGCACCGGTTTATTCCCATCTGATTTATGATGTTATTCCAGACGGCGACAAAACCGTCGCACAACCGGATATTTTAATTCTTGAGGGGCTCAACGTTCTGCAAAGTGGAATGGATTATCCGCACGATCCCCATCATGTATTTGTATCCGATTTTGTCGATTTTTCTATTTATGTCGATGCACCGGAAGAATTATTGAAAAGCTGGTATATCAACCGTTTTCTCAAATTCCGTGAAGGGGCGTTTACCGATCCTGACTCCTATTTCCACAATTACGCAAAGCTGTCTAAGGAAGAAGCGGTAGATATTGCCACCTCGCTATGGAATGAGATTAACTTAATGAATCTCAAGGAAAATATACTACCAACCCGTGAGCGCGCCAGCCTGATTATGACCAAAAGCGCCAATCATTCTGTGAATCAGGTACGCTTACGTAAATAAAGCAAAGGGAGCCGAAGCTCCCTTTTTTATTCTGCGCTGCGCAATGATATTTCACCGCCAACCCAGGCTTTTATCACTCCATCCTGTTCCAGCAATAGTGCACCCTGCGCGTCAATGCCTCGGGAAATTCCATAGATCTCTTTATCACCGATAATGAGTTTTACCGGACGATGAATAAAGTTATCCAGTTTTTCCCAGCGCGGCAGATAGGGCGCTAACCCTTCCTGCTCGAACAGTTCGAGGCCCAGACGTAGCTCTTTAATCAGGCGCGCGGCGAGGAGGTTGCGATCGATGATAACCCCCGCTTCCTGAAGGCTTATCCAGCCCTGATTGACGACGTCAGACTCCACGCGACGCATAACAAGATTAATACCCGCGCCGCTAACGATTAATGCGGCATCGCCCGTTTTCCCGGTCAGTTCCACGAGGATCCCTGACAGTTTACGATCTTGCAGGTAAATATCGTTTGGCCATTTCACCCGTACCTGATCGGCCCCGAGCTGCTGCAGAACTTCAGCAATCACGATACCAATTACCAGGCTAAGTCCAATAGCCGCTGCCGGCCCCTGCTCCAGGCGCCAGAACATCGAGAGATAAAGATTGGCGCCAAAGGGCGAGAACCATTTTCTACCTCGCCGTCCTCGCCCAGCCTGCTGATATTCAGCCACACAGGCATCCCCGGATGTCAGCTCATCAAGCCTGTCCAGTAAATATTGGTTAGTGGAGTCAATCACGGGGAGAACCGTCACTCGGCCATGTTCGATCTGTTGGGAAATCTTTTTCTCATCCAACAGATGAATGGGCTCTGGCAGGCTATAACCCTTACCTGGCACAGTAAACACATCGACGCCCCAGTCGCGTAAGGTCTGGATATGCTTATTAATCGCCGCCCGGCTCATACCTAACTGCTCACCAAGCTGTTCACCTGAGTGGAACTCGCCATCAGCCAGGATAGAAATCAACGTTAAGGGAATTGTATGGTCTTTCACGCAATGCTCTCCTCTGCGTTGACTTCACCATGCGTTCCAATGAAGCGCACCTCGGGCTGAAGCCATACATCGAATTTCTCACCCACCTGCTGGCGAACGTAATGGGCTAGTTTTACCACGTCCTCGCTGGTCGCTCGATCTTCATTAATGAGTACCAGGGCCTGTTGTCGATGGACAGCCGCGCCGCCAATGCGTTGCCCTTTGAGCTGACATTGATCGATTAACCAGCCCGCGGCCAGCTTGACGGTGCCGTTTGCCTGCGGATAATGCGGCGCCTGGGGGAATTGCGCCAGCAGCGCTTCAGCAACCTGAGCGCTGACGATCGGGTTCTTAAAGAAGCTTCCGGCATTGCCGTTAATCTTTGGATCCGGCAACTTAGTCATTCGCATATGACAAACGGAATCGAATACCTGCTGTGGGGTGACGGTCTGTGGATCAAGACGCGTTAAATCACCATAGCTCAGCACCGGCTGCCATACTTTCGCCAACGATAATCCAATCGCGACGATGGCGTAGCGATCCTGATATTCATGTTTGAAGATGCTGTCGCGATAGCCAAAACGGCATTCCTCTGCTGAAAGACGTTCCTTACGACCCGTTTCCAGCTCGATGCAGTCAACATATTCGCAAACCCGCTGCAGCTCGACACCGTAGGCGCCAATATTCTGGATCGGCGAAGACCCTGCGCATCCAGGGATCAATGCCAGGTTTTCCAGTCCTGGCATCGCATGCTGTAGCGTGAACTGCACCAGTTGATGCCAGTTTTCACCAGCACCGACGTGCAAGCACCAGGCTTCCGGGGTTTCGCTCACCTCGATCCCCATAATCCGGTTGATGATCACCGTACCGGCATAGTCGTTCAGAAACAGAACGTTACTGCCTTCCCCAAGAATCAGCGTGGGCTGACCTTCTGCGACAGCAGTTTGCCAGGCGCTTAATAACTGCTGCTCAGTTTCGGCGCGTACAATCGTCTTGGCGGAGCGCTCAATGCCAAAGGTATTCCAGGGTTTGAGGGAGTGGTTCATAGTGGCTTCCTGATGCAAAATCGGCGTTAGTTTACCGTATCTGGCGGGGGAAGGCTTGCCCGATTGCAGGGGCAATGATGTTGCAGGGCGTTATCGGGCTGCGCGGTCAGCAAATGCCTGAGGATCCGTATCCCCGGTCAGTGCAGCGCCACCGGGGAGATATGCCCGCACAGCAAAAAACCCGCACCTTTCGGCCCGGGGTTCTTTTTTAACGCAAAACAAAAAGCTCAGTCTTTCGACTGAGCTTTCTGCTTTATTTGATGCCTGGCAGTTCCCTACTCTCACATGGGGAGACCCCACACTACCA